>DATMZM010000479.1:0-19227 GCA_035607445.1 Thermoanaerobaculia bacterium
GCGCCTACCACCAGGGCACCGTCTGGCCCTGGCTCCTCGGGCCCTACCTGACGGCGCTCGCGAGGGTGCGGGGAGAAGCGGGCAAGGTCCAGGGCCGCGAGATCCTCGCGCGCTTCGCGCCCCATCTCGCCGAGGCCGGCCTGGGCACCGTCTCCGAGATCTTCGACGCCGAGCCGCCGCACGCGCCGCGCGGCTGCCCCGCCCAAGCCTGGAGCGTCGGCGAGCTCCTCCGCGCCGCGGTCGAGGACCTAGGGCTGGGCGCCCGAGCAAGCGAGAAGGCGGTCTGAGCTCCCGCCTCGCATCTTGCGGACTTGGCACGGCGCGGGTACGCGGAGTATGGTTGTAAAATCCTGGGAAACCCTCGATCCCGCACCTTGCTCCTTGAGGAGGTGAACCATGAATCGGAACGTCGCCTGCTTCGCCGCCTTGCTCGCGTTCGGAGCGCTGCCCGCCCGCGCGGCCATCACGGTCACCGTCAACGGCAACTCCGCGAGCGCTTCGGTGTCGCTGCCGGGCGGCCTGGGCGCCGACGTCACGGTGAGCTTCGAGAGCGTCGTCGGCTTGAGCCCGGCCAACCTCGGCCTCTCGGCCGAGCGCATCTCCCCCACCGACCCGAGCCTGCTCTCCCGCCTGTCCGGCTCCGCGATCCCGGCCGGCTTCCCGGTGCTCCTGCGCATCGAGCCGCCGGCGACGGGAGGGCTCTCGTTCAGCGGCGTCGCGACGCTCGAAATCCATACCCACAACCTGCAGTTCACCCCCAACTGCCCGCTCCGTCTGTTCGCGGCGCCGCTCGGCGGACGGTTCGAGGACATCACCGCCGGCATGGGCGTCGGCAGCTACCGTGCGCGCGGGACCAAGGGCGGGTTCTCGGAGTTCCTCATCGTCACGGACCCAAGGCCCGTCAACCAGGTGATCGCCGCCAAGTTCGAACGCCTGGACCGGCTGCTCGACGAGTACGCCTCGGCGGTGCCCGGCGCGCTCTACGACGACCTCGAGGCGCGCCTCGACGCCGCCCGGAGCGAGGCGGCGAGGGGAGCGACGCTCGAGGCGATCCGCCAGATCGACGGCTTCCTCTCGGTCGTCGAGCAACACAGCGGCAGCGACATCCCGAACGTCTGGCGCTCGGCGCGCGACCTCCCGAACGTCGCCGGCTACCTGCGCGCCGCCGCGATGACGCTGCGCTTCAGCCTCGGCCTCAAGAGCGATCTGGCGGGTTGAATCGGGGCGGGCGATGCCGGCGCGCCTGACCGTCCACCTTCCCGCGCATCCGGCACGGGTGTTCCTGCTGCCGGATGGCCGTCCGACGGTGGTCGGCCGCGACCGGGAGTGCGACATCGTGCTCGACGACGATCGGGTGTCGCGGCGCCACGCCGTGCTCTCCCCGAGCGCCTCCGGCTGGTCGATCGCCGACCTCGCCAGCAAGAACGGGCTCTCGGTCGACGGCTTGCCCTGCACGAACGCGACCCTCGAAGAGCGGTGCTGGCTGAGCCTGGGCGGTTTGATCGCCCGTTTCGAGCTCTTCTCGGGCTCGATCGAGGAGGCGCAGGAGGACGAGCGACGGCGCTTTTCGACCTCGATCGCGCTCAGGCGGCGGCTCTCTCCCGAAGCGGGCCTCGGCGCGCTGCTGCCCCAGGTGGTCGCCTCGATGCTCGAGCTGACCAACGCCGAGCGCGGTTTCCTGCTGCTCGCGGACGAGCGCGGCGACTTGACGGTGGCGGCCCGCTCTGGCCTGTCGTGGGACGATCTCTCGGAGCGCGAGTTCAGCGGCAGCCTCGGGGCCGTCGAGAGCGTCCTCGCGACCGGCGCGCCGGTGGTGAGCGGCGACGCGCGCGCCGACGCCGAGCTGGGGGCGCGGGCGAGCGTTCTCGGCATCGGCATCCGCGCGCTCCTCTGCGTGCCGATCCACGCCCTCGATCGGCGAATCGGCGTGATGTACGCCGACAGCCGCGCGCCCGGAGCCGCCTTCACCGAGCTCGATCTCGAAATCCTGGAGGCGCTGGCCGCCCAGGCCGGGCTCGCGATCGCGGTCGCCCGCCTGGACGGGGAGCTCAAGGGGCTGGCGCACCGGATCGGCGAGCTGCCGGGCGCGGATCCGACGGCGCGCGATCGACTCGCCGAGGCGACCTCGCGCCTGGTCGAGCGCTCCCTTCAGGAGGCCGAGCCGGCTGCCTGGCGGTCGCGGCGTTGGTCGGTCGCAGACCTCGAGCCCGCGGCCGGAGCCCGGCCATGAGACCCGAGCCGGCGGCGACGTTCACGCCGCCGCCCGGCCAAGAGGCGACTCGCACCAACGTCCAAACCGCTCGCCACCTGGCCGCCGGCGCGCGGCTCGCCGGGCGCTACCGCATCGTCGGTCTGGTCGGCATCGGCGGCATGGGATTGGTCTACCGGGCCGAGGACGAGCAGCTCGGCCTACCGGTCGCGATCAAGCTGCTGCGCCCCGAGCTGGCAGGGGACGAGCGCTGGCTCCAGCGCTTCAAGCAGGAGCTGGTGCTCGCCCGCCAGGTCAGCCATCCGAACGTCGTCCGCACCCACGACCTCGGCAGCGACGGCGACCTGGTCTTCCTGACCATGGACTTCGTCGCCGGCCGCTCGCTCCGCGACCTGCTCGCGGAGTCGGGACCGCTGCCGCCGGAGCGGGCGATCGCCATCGCCCGGCAGCTCGCCTCGGGCCTCGCCGCGGCGCACGAGGCCGGCGTGGTGCACCGCGACTTGAAGCCCGGCAACGTCCTGGTCGACGACTCCTGGCGCGCCTCGATCAGCGACTTCGGCGTCGCCCGCTCGCTCGCGGGCTCGGGGCTGACCCTCCCCGGCACCGTCGTCGGCACTCTCGCCTACCTGTCGCCCGAGCAGGCGCGCGGGGACGACGTCGACGGGCGCAGCGATCTCTACGCCCTCGGCCTCCTGCTCTTCGAGATGCTCACCCGCGAACTCCCCTTCGCCGGCGGCTCGGACGTCGAGGTGCTGGCCCAGAGGCTGACCGGCACGGCACGCGACCTGAGCGCGACCGGCGTCAAGGTGGCGCCACCGCTCGCCGCCGTAGTCCGGCGCCTGCTCGAGCGCGATCCGGCGCGGCGCTACCAGACCGCACGCGACGTGGTCGCAGACCTCGACCGCTCGGCGCCCGAGAGCCGCCGGACAGGCGCCCTCCGGTCGGAGCGGATCGCGGGGGCCATCCTGGCCGCCCTCGCCGTCGCCCTGCTCGCGCTCGGCGGGCTCGTCGCCTACCGGCGCGGTGGGCTCGGGCCGAAACCTGCCGCCGCGGTGGCGGCGGCGCCGCGCCATACGGTCGCGCTCCTGCCCCTGGCCGACGAGACCGGCCGCGCCGATCTCGCCTGGGTCGCCTCCGGCCTGCCCGAAATGCTCACCGCCTCGCTCGCCGAGAGCTCCGGCCTGCGCGTGCTCGACGGCGAGCGGGTCTTCCGCACTCTCGGGAGCCTGAAGCTCGCCCCCGGTCCGCTCGGCGACCCCGACGCCCGGCGTCTCGCCGAGCTGCTCGACGCCGACCGGCTGGTCAGCGGCCGGGTCCGTTCCGCCGGCAACCGGCTGCGCATCGATTTGGCGCTCGTCGCTGCGGACGTCCCGGGGACTCCGGCGCGATCGCTCCACGCCGAGGCGGCGCCGGGCGAGGTCTTCCGGCTGATCGCGCGGCTCGGCGCGATGCTGCGCGAACAGCTCGCCGCTCCGGCGTCCGGCGCGGCGCCTCAGGTCAGCCGAAAACCGGCGGCGCTCGCCGCCTACGCCCAGGGCGTCGCGAGCCTCCGGCGCGGCGACTCGCAGACCGCGGCGGCGGCGCTCGAACGGGCGGTCGCGGCCGATCCCGGCTACTGCGCCGCCTGGGTGCGACTCGCCCGCGCCCGGGAATCCCTCGGCCAGAGCGAGGAAGCCCACACCGCCGCGCGCCGCGCGGTCGAAAGCCTCGAACCGGGTGAGAGCCGCACCGCCTACGAGGCGCAGGCGGTCGAGGCGCGGCTCTCCGGCCGCCCGGAGAAGGGTCAGGAGATCCTCGCCCGCCTGGTCGCTCGCTATCCCGGCGATCTCGAAGCCCGGATCGATCTGGCGGAGGCCTACGGCGAGCAGGGCCGGCTCGACCGCGCGATCTCCGCCCTCCAAACGGCGGTGGCCGCAGCTCCCCACCACCCGCGGGCCTGGTTCCTCCTCGCCAAGTACTCGATCCTCGCCGGCAACGCTCGGCGCGCGGCCGACGAGTACCTGGTGCGCGCCCTCGTGGTGCAAAACCAGCTGGGCAGCGACGAGGGGCGAGCCGACGTGCTGAACGCCTTCGGCGTCGCCTACCGCGACCTCGGCGAGATGGATCGCGCCGAGGAGAGCTACGCGCAAGCGGCGGCGATCCGGCAGCGCATCGGCGACGACCGCGGCTTCGCCACCACCCTGCGCAACTTGGCGGCGTTGCACACCATGCGCGGCGAGTATGCCGAGGCCGAGCGCAAGCTCGAAACGGCGCTCCGGTTGCTCGGCAGGCTCGGCGACGCGGCCGGCATCGCCGACCTCGAAAACGATTTCGGCGTCCTTGCCGAGGAGCGCGGCAACTACGAAGAGGCGCTCGGCCACTACCAGCGCGCCCTGCGCTCCCGCCGCGACCTCGGCAACGATCTCGCCCTCGCCCAGAGCTTCGGCAACGTCGGCTACGCCCAGTATCTGCTCGGCCGTTACGACGACGCCCTGGTCTACTGGCGCCAGGGACGCGAGCTGGCCGAGAAGAGCGGCGATCCGAGCGGGGTGGCGCTCGCGACCCAGAACCTCGGCCTGCTCGAGCTGGCGCGCGGCGACTGGAACCAGGCCGCCGCGTCTTTCTTGAGCGCGCTCAAGACCGGGCGCGAGCTCGGCATGAAGGAGTCGATCGCCGCCTCGCTCGGCCAGCTCGGCCGGCTGGCGGAGGTCCAGGGACGCCCCGCCGCCGCGCTCGCCTCCTACGCCGAGGCGCTGAGCGTGCTGCGCGAGATCGACGATCGCCGGGGCCTCGCCGAGTTCACGCTCGCCCAGGCGGAGGTCGAGCTCGAGCTGGGGCGCGCGGACGCCGCCGGGCGGCGTTTGCAGGCCGCCGCCGACCTGCTCGGCACGAGCGACAACCGGGAGCAGCAGGCCGAGCTCGAACGGCTGCGCGGCGAGCGGCACCTGCTGCGCGGCGAGCCGACGGAGGCGCGAGCCGCTCTCCGCCGCGCGGTCGCCCACGCCGAGGCGAGCCACGGCGTCGTCGAGCTGCTCGAGGCCCGCGTCTCGGCCGCCGAGGCCGAGCACGCCGCCGGGCGCAACCGCGCGGCGCTCGCCGCGCTCGCGCGATTGCGTGAGGAGGCCGAAGCGCTCGGCCATGCCCGGCTGCGGCTGCGCGCCGCGCTCGGCCTGGCGCGGGCCGAGCTCGCCGCCGGCGACCCCGGGCGAGCCCGCGAGGTCGCGCAGGCCGGCCTCGACCTCGCGTCTCGCTCCGGCGGCTGGGCGGGCGCTTATCGCCTGCACCTGCTCCTCGCGCGCGCTCTCGCGAGCGCGGGACACGGCGACGAGGCGCGCGCCGAGAGAGAGCGCGCCGCCGCCGAAGTGGCTCGGATCGGCCGCGACCTCGAACCCGCGGAGCGAACGGCCTTCCAGAAATTCACGGAGACGAGCGAACCTTGAGCGCCCACACGCACGCGAGAGGCGACGACCCGGCCGGCGCCCCGGACGGACGATCCGATCCAGCCCCCGATCCGATGGGCCAGATCATCGACCGCGTGCGCGAGATCTCGCGCGAAAACGAGCAGCTCTTCGGCCGCCTGATCGAAGGCGAGCGCCGCTTTCGCGGTCTCGCGAAGGCGGTCTGGAAGGTGCAGGAGGACGAGCGCCGCCGGCTCGCCCGAGAGCTCCACGACGGGCTCGGCCAGACCCTGACCGCGCTCACCAACCAGCTCGAACGCGTGCACCGGAAGCTCGCGTCGAGCGCCGCCGGCAAGGCCGAGGGCGCGGGCGAGCTCGCCGCGCGCCTCGCCGACTCGGTCGAGCTGGCGCGCGGCGCGCTCAACGAGAGCCGCGAGCTGTCGCGCCTGCTGCGCCCGACGCTGCTCGACGACCTCGGCCTGCCGGCGGCGCTCGGCTGGCTCGCTCGGACCCTCGAGCAACGCACCGGGCTGCACGTCGAGCTGACCCTCGACGGCCTCGACGAGCGCGTCGATCCGGACCTCGAGACGCTGGTCTTCCGCCTGGTCCAGGAGTCGCTGACCAACGTCGTGCGCCACTCCGGAGCCGACCGCGCGCGGGTGGTCGTCTCGCGCTCGCCGGGCGGCCTGGGTCTCCAGGTCTCGGATGGCGGGCGCGGATTCGACGCCGCGGCGGTCCTCGCGGCCCACGAGGCCGGCTCGGGCCTGCGCGGCATGCGCGACCGGGTGGAGCTGTTCGGCGGGCGGTTCGAGCTGGTCGCGGCGCCGGGCGAAGGCACCCTGGTGGTCGCCGTCGTGCCGCTCCTCGAGGGCTCGTGATGGCGCGCGTGCGCGTGCTGGTGGCGGACGACCACACCATCGTGCGGCAGGGCCTCGTCAACCTGCTCGAGGAGAGCGGCGAGTGCGAGGTGGTGGCCGAGGCCGCCGACGGCCTCGAGGCGGTCGAAAAGGCGCTCGCGACCCGGCCGGAGGTGGCGATCCTCGACCTCTCGATGCCCCGCCTCTCCGGGCTCGACGCCGTGCGGCGCATCCACGAGGCGCTGCCCTCGACGCGCCTCCTGGTGCTCACCGTGCACGAGGAGGAGGAGTACGTCCTGCCCCTGGTGCGCGCTGGCGCGGCCGGCTATCTGATCAAGGACAGCGCGGTCGCCGAGCTGCTGGCCGCCGTGCGCGCCCTGCACGCCGGCCACGGCTACTTCAGCCCGCAGGTCGCGCGCGTCCTCGCCGAGCAGTACCGCCATCCCGAGCGGGCCGCGGACGATCCCTACGGCGGGCTCTCGCCGCGCGAGCGCGAGGTCTTCCACCTGGTCGTCGAGGGCAAGACGACGAAGGAGATCGCCCGCGCGCTCGCGATCAGCGTCAAGACCGCCGACAACCACCGCTACCGGCTGATGGAGAAGCTGGACGTCCACAACGCCGCCGAGCTGGTGCGCTACGCCGCCCGCCACGGCCTGTTGCCCTGAGCCGCAGACCCGCTCCTCTCGAGGCCGCGTTCCACCGGCTCGCAATTTCCGCCGGCGATTTCTCGATCCCCACTGAGGGATTTCCCTCAGCCGCGCGGCAGGGATGTTCCCCCGGGCGAATGGGGGCGTCCCCTCCTGCCCCGACGCACTCGGAGCCGATAGCTTGGCGAGCAGAGGAGGGACCTCCCATGACCTATCGAGCCCTGCCCATCGCCCTCGCCGCACTCTCGCTCGCGACCCTGCCCGGAAGAGCCGCCACGCCGGCCGCCGGGACCGTCTCTGAAACCCAACCGACGGTGACCTGGCAGGGGGATCTCAAGCCGCCGCTCGCGGTCGTCGGCTGCAGCAGCCCGAGCGACGCGAACTGCGACAACTTCCAGCTCACGGTGACGCCGCCGTCCTATCCCTTCGTCGTCCAGATCACGCTCCACCTGGCCGCCGCCAACGATTGGGACTTGAAGGTCTACGATGCCGCCGGCCAGGTCGTGGCCACCTCCGGCAACGGGCCGGGCCAGGACGAGGTCGCCGTGCTGTCGAGCCCCGCGGCCGGCACCTACACGGTCCAGGCGCTCAACTTCGCCGCCGTTACCGCGGTCCAGGGCGTCGCGACGCTCGCCCCCAAACCGGACGACGCGGCGACCGAGGGCACGAAACAGCCGCCCACCTATTCCGTGTTCACCGATCCCGCCGAGCACAGCTCCGGCGAGCCGAGCGTCGGGGTCAACTGGAACAGCGAGATCGCCGACAACGGCGGCACGGTGATGTACGTCTCCGGCCTCAACACCCTGCGCCTGCGCTTCGACGACTGCACCTCGCCGGCGCGGTTGCGCCCGGGCGGCGACTGGCTCGACGTCAGCCCGGCCAACGCGCTCACCTCGCTCGATCCGATCCTGTTCACCGATTCGACGACCGGCCGGACCTTCTCCTCGCAGCTGCTCGGCAAGACGAGCCTGATGTCCTACACCGACGACGACGGCGCGAGCTGGATTCCCAGCCAGGGCTCCGGGATCAACTCGGGCGTCGACCACCAGACGATCGGCGCCGGCCCCTTCGCGCCCCCGCTCGCCGGGCCGCTGCATCCGCACGCGGTCTACTACTGCTCGCAGGACGTGGCGCTCGCCGAATGCGCGCTGTCGCTCGACGGCGGCCTCACCTTCGGCCCGGCGCTGCCGATCTACAGCCTGCTCGATTGCGGCGGCATCCACGGCCACGTCAAGGTCGGACCCGACGGCACCGCCTACGTTCCCAACAAGTCGTGCGGCGGTCATCAGGGCGTCGCGGTGTCGAGCAACGACGGCCTGACCTGGACCGTCCGCGCCGTGCCCGGCAGCCTGCCCGGGACCTGGGATCCGACGGTCGCGATCGGCGCCTCGGGCACGGTCTATTTCGCGTTCGGCAACGCCGACGGCCGGCCGATGGTCGCGGTCTCGCACGATCATGGCCAGACCTGGTCGGCGCCGAAGGACGTCGGCGCCGCCTTCGGCATCCAGGACACCGCGTTCGCGACCGCCATCGCCGGCGACGACGATCGGGCCGCGGTCGCCTTCCTGGGCACCACGACGCCGAATTCGAGCGGCGACGATCCGGCGAGCCCTGCCGTCTGGTACCTCTACGTCGCCCACACCTACGACGGCGGCGCGACCTGGACCACGGTCAACGCGACGCCCGGCGATCCGGTGCAGCGCGGCACGATCTGCGCCGGCGGCACCGTCGGCTGCCCGAACGGCAGCCGCAACCTGCTCGACTTCATGGACATCCAAGTGGACCGCCGGGGCCGCGCGGTGGTCGGCTTCGCCGACGGTTGCACCGGGCCCTGCATCGACTCGCCGATCAACACCCAGGCCGCGCTCGCCTCGGTGGCGCGCCAGAAGAAGGGCTTGGGTCTCTTCGCCGCCTTCGATCAGCCCCCGGGTCCGCCGGCCGAGCCGCTCGCCCGGGCGGTGTTCGAGAACGGCGAGGTCCATCTCTCCTGGTCCGAGCCCGGCGACGGTGGCCGCGCGATCAAGGAGTACCGCATCTATCGCACCCAGACCGGGGCCGCAGAGAGCCTGATCGGCACCGTCCTGGCCGACACCTTCACCTTCGTCGACCGCGGCTTCGATCCGGCGCGAGGCCCGCGCTACGAGGTGCGCGCGGTCAACCTCTTCGGAGAGAGCGGCGCCAAAGTGGGGTGCGACAACCGGATCGCGCCGACCGGTCCGCCGCCGGCGGCCAACCCGTGCGCCGAGCCGGGTCAGACCGTGGTCAGCGACGCGAGCGGCGACGAGCTCGACGGCGTCGCGGCGCACGACGTCCGGCGGATCTCGATCGCCGAGCCGGCCGCCGCGGGCGCTGCCAAGGTCACCTTCCTGCTCAAGGTCGCGAGCCTCTCGACCGTCCCGCCGAACTCCACCTGGCCGATCAACTTCAAGGGCGCCAACGGCAGCGACTACTGGGTCCGGATGGCGACCTCGGCAACCGGCGCCGTGAGCTTCGCCTACGGTACCGGCACCAATCCGGCGGTCGCCGGCAGCCCGGCCGATCCGGCGAGCGGCTGGAACGCCGACGGCACCATCCGCATCGTCGTCCCGCGCAGCGCCTTCGGCAATCCCGCGCCGGGCGGAACCCTCGCCGGCTTCCTGACCCGCGTCCGCATCGAGCTCGGTCCCGCCGGCGGCCTCACCCCCGACAACGCGCCCGACAGTCTGGCCGGCGGCGGCAGCTACCGCATCGTCGGCAGCGAGAACTGCGGCAGCGCCCCCTAGCAGCCCGCCATCCCAAGCCCACCCCGGCACCAGCCGCCCGCGGTCTTCCCGCGGGCGGCTCGGCACGGCAGACGGCGCGCCGGCGCTACTTGCCGCGGCCGAAGACCAGGAGAGCGCCGCCGACGACGATCGCGCCGACTCCGGCCCAGAGAGGAATGTTGACGGTCTCCTTGTGCTTGACCGACAGCTCGAGCGAGCCGAGCTTGGCTTCCTTCGTTTCCTTGGTGTAGCTGAACTTGCCGTAGACGAGACCGAGGATTCCGGCCACGATCAGGACGATCGCCACGAGCTTCGCTCCGTTCATTCGTTTCTCCCTAAGATGAGGATGCATCATATTCGTGGCCCGGCGCTGGGCTTCAGTCGGCGCGGACGGTCGGCACTGCGGATCGACGGGCTTGAGGTGCAGGCGACGTGCCACGACCGTGGCACGGGAACTGCTCTTGTCGAGGAGGAACGCAGGACCTCATGAAGGAGGGGCCGATGCTCTGGACGATCGTCGTGATTCTATTGGTGCTCTGGGCTCTTGGAATGGTCAGCTCGTACACGATGGGCGGCTTGATTCACATCCTGCTCGTGATCGCCATCGTGGTGGTGCTGGTCCGTCTGATCCAAGGACGAAGAGTGGTTTGAACCCAAGGGGCCGGGCCGGTCGAACCGGCCCGGCGTCCCCTCGGCGCCCCTCGATTCCGGGCGAGACCAGGGATCGGAAAAACCTTCAGACCGAACATCAGGCGCCGCGAAACTTGCCGCCCATGGACTCGTCTTTTCTCACCGGCGGGCGACCTGCTAAGGTGGCGCCCGTCGCGTGCCCGACTTGAAGCCTCCCGCCCCGATGAAGATTCCCTGGCTCGGCAACGCGCGCCGGCGGTCGCGCAGGACCCTCTACGACGAGCCCATCCGCACGGAGATCGTCGGGGCCGACCTGCTCGAGCAACGCGCCGAAGCCCTGGGCGCCGCCCATGCCGGCGCCCGCGTCCGGCGCGGCAAGCCTCTCCTCGCCGCGCTCCACCGCAACCGCACGGCGCTCCGCGCGGCGCGCGCGACGCTCGAAAAAGCGGTCTCGGACAAGCGCTCGATCACCCTCGCCGCGGTCTGGCTGGTCGACAACTTCTACTTGGTCGAGGAGCAGGAGCGCCAGATCCGGCAGGACCTCTCGCCGCACTACTATCGCGAGCTGCCGAAGCTCGACGAGGCGCCCTGGACCGGCCGGCCGCGGGTCTACGCGCTCGCCTGGAGCTTCATCGCACAGACCGACAGCCGTTTCGACCCGGAGCTCTTGCTGCGCTTCGTGCGCGGCTACCAGCGCGGGGCCCCGCTCCGGATCGGCGAGCTGTGGGCGATCGCCATCCATCTCCGATTGGTCTTGATCGAGAACCTGCGGCGCTTGGCCGAGGGCGTCGTGGCGCGCCTCGAAGCGCGCGCGCGGGCCGACCTCCTCGCCGACGGCGCGCTCGGCTTGAGCCCGCGACGCAGCGAGCAGCTGCGCCGCACCCTCGACGTCTCGGAGGGGAGCCCGGAGCTCGCCTTCGCCGTGCAGCTCCTCCAGCGCCTGCGCGAGCAGGATCCGGAAACGACGCCGCTGCTCGCGCGCCTTCACGCCCTGATCGCGGCCTGCGGCTTCGCCGAGGAGGAGATCGTCCATCGCGAGCACCAGCGCCAGGCGGCGACGCAGGTGAGCATCGCGAACGTGATCTACAGCATGCGGCAGATCGCCGCCTTCGACTGGGCGCGCTTCGTCGAAGAGGCCTCGCTGGTCGACGACGCGCTCCGCCGCGACCCGGCAGCGATCTACGCGCGGCAGGACTTCGAGACCCGGGATCTCTACCGCCACGCGATCGAAGAGCTCGCGCGCGGCGCGCGCCGGCGGGAGATCGAAGTGGCCGAGCGCGCGGTCGGGCGCGTCGCGGCGGTCGGCCCGGAGCCCGAGGAACCGAGCGCCGCCCGCCGCCACGTCGGTTCCGTCCTGGTCGGCGCGGGGCGCCGCGCTTTCGAGGCGGAGATCGGCTTTCGGCCGAGCGCTCGGCAGCTCCTTCCCCGCGCGCTCAAGGCGGCGGGTCTTCCCGGCTACCTGGGCGCGGCCCTCGCCCTCACCGCCGTTTTCTTAGCGCCGATCTTCGTCGTCGCGACAGCGGCCGGAGCCGGCCGCGCGGCGGTGGTGCTCCTCGCGGCGTGCGCGCTCATCCCGCTCTCGGACCTGGCGGTCGCGATCGTCAACCGGATCGTCGCCGCCTGGGTCCCGCCGTGCCGGCTGCCCAAGCTCGAGCTCCCGGAGGGGCCGACGCCGGAGCTGCGGACCCTGGTCGTCGTGCCGACGCTCCTCGAAGCGGCGACGATCGACGAGCAGGTGGAGCGCCTCGAGGTGCACTACCTCGCGAACCCCGAAGGCGCCGTCGGTTTCGCCCTCCTCGGCGACTTCCGCGACGCGGCGACCGCCGAAACCCCGGAGGACGCGGATCTCCTCCTCGCCGCGACCGAGGGCATCGCGGCCTTGAACGAGCGCTACGGCCCGGCCGACGACGGCGGCGAGCGCTTCCTCCTGCTCCACCGCCGGCGCCTGTGGAATCCCGCCGAGGGGTGCTTCATGGGCTGGGAGCGCAAGCGCGGCAAGCTCCACGAGCTGAACCGCCTGCTGCGCGGCGCGACCGATACCAGCTTCGTCGGCTTCGGGGACCGCGGCGCTCAGACCCCGGGGGCGACCGGCGCCGCGGTCCAGGCGACCGTGCCGCAAGGCGTCCGCTACGTCATCACCTTGGATGCCGACACGCGCCTGCCGCCCGGCGCCGTGTCGAGCCTGGTCGGGGCCCTCGCCCATCCGCTCCACCGGCCGCGGTTCGATCCGCGGACGCGGCGGGTGGTCACGGGCTACGCGATCCTGCAGCCGCGCGTCGTCTCTCTGCTGCCGACCTACGGCGAGGACTCGCTCTATCAGAAGAGCTTCTCCGGACCGACCGGCGTCGACCCCTACGTCGCCGCGATCTCGGACGTCTACCAGGACCTCTTCGGCGAGGGCTCGTTCATCGGCAAGGGGATCTACGACGTCGACGCCTTCGAGACCGCGCTCTTAGGCCGCGTGCCCGAGAACGCCCTCCTCTCGCACGACCTCTTCGAGGGCGGCTTCGCGCGCGCGGGGCTCGCGAGCGACATCGTGCTGTTCGACGAGTTCCCCTCGCACTTTCTGGCCAGCGCCTCGCGCCAGTCGCGCTGGGTGCGCGGCGACTGGCAGCTGCTCCCCTGGCTGCTGCCGCGCGTGCCGGCCCCGGGCGGCCGCGAGCGCAACCCGCTCTCGGCGCTCACCCGCTTCAAGATGCTCGACAACCTGCGCCGCTCGCTGTCGCCGCCCGCGGCGCTCCTGCTGCTCGTCGCGGGCTGGCTGCTGCTCCCGTTCTCGGCCTGGGCCTGGGACGCGACCGTCGTCCTGCTGCTGATCCTGCCCACCCTGCTGCCGGCGATCGTCGGGCTCCTGCCCAGGCGGCGCGGCATCGCCAAGCGCACGCACCTGGGTGCGCTCTTGAGCGATCTCCAGACCGTGATGACGCAAGCCGCGGTCGCCACCCTCCTCCTGCCCGCGCGCGCCTGGCTGCGCGTCGACGCGATCGCCCGCACCTTCGTGCGCCTCGCGACGCACCGCCGGCTGCTCGAGTGGCTGACCGCGGCCCAGGCCGGCGCCGGCGCGACGCTCGAGCTCTCCGTTTTCTACCGCCGGCTGGCCGCCGCGCCGCTCGCCGCGGCCGGCGCCTTGGCGCTCCTCGCGGGGCTCCGGCCGGCAGCTCTGCCCGCCGCCCTGCCGTTCGCTCTCGCCTGGCTCGCGGCGCCCGCTCTCGCCTGGCGCTTGAGCCTGCCCGCGGCATCCGCGGCCACCCGCGCGCTCGCTCCGGAGCACGAGCTGTACCTGCGCCGGATCGCGCGCCAGAGCTTCGCTTTCTTCGAGCGCTTCGCGACCCGCGCCGAGAACCACCTGCCGCCCGACAACTTCCAGGAGGATCCGCTGCCGAAGGTCGCGCACCGCACCTCGCCGACCAACATCGGGCTCGGCCTGCTCGGAATCGTCGCCGCCTGCGACCTGGGCTGGGCCGGCCGGCTCGAGACGCTCGAGCGCCTGGAGGCGATCTTCGCGACGCTCGATCGGCTCGAGCGCCATCGCGGCCATCTGCTCAACTGGTACGACACCCAGACGTTGGAGCCGCTCGAGCCGCGCTACGTCTCGACGGTCGACAGCGGCAACCTCGCCGGCCATCTGATCGCCCTCGCCTCGGCCTGCACCGAGCTCGCGACGGCCCCCGCCGCGCGCTCTTGGGACGCGGCCTGGCGCGGCATGGCCGACGCCCTCGCGCTCGCGCGCCAAGCGGCCGGCCGTTTCCCCGCGGCCGGCCGGGGCGGCGCGGTGGGCCAAAAGGAGCTCACCGAGGCGCTCGCGGGGCTCGACCGGGCGCTCGAGAACGTGCCGGAGACGGCCCCGCTCGCCCGGGAGAGGCTCCGCGAGATCGCCCGCCGGGCCGCGGTTCTCTGCGACATCGCGGGCGCTCTCGACGCGGCGCATCCCGCCGCCGCGGGCGCCAACGCTGCGGAGACCCTCGAGTGGGCCGAAGCGCTCCGCCGCACCGCGGAGAGCCACGTGCGCGATCTCTCCGCCGGAGATTCCGCCGGCTCGACGGACCTCGCGCCGCGCTTCGCGGCGCTCGCCGAGCGCTCGGAGAGCCTGGTGCGCGAGATGGAGTTCGGCTTCCTGCTCCACCCGGTCCGCAAGCTGTTCTCGATCGGCTTTCGGCTCGCCGACCAAGAGCAGGACCGCACCTTCTACGACCTCCTCGCTTCCGAGGCGCGCCTCTCGAGCCTGGTGGCGATCGCCAAGGGCGACGTCAGCCACACCCACTGGTTCCGGCTCAGCCGCCCGCTGGCGCCGGTCGGCCGCGGCTCGGCTCTCCTCTCCTGGTCGGGCTCGATGTTCGAGTACCTGATGCCGAGCCTCCTGCTGCTCGAGCCTGCGCGCAGCCTGCTCGGAACGAGCATCCGGCGGGCCGTCGCCGAGCACGTCCGCTACGGGTTGGAGCGCGGCGTGCCGTGGGGAATTTCCGAGAGCGCGTACAACGAGCGCGACCTCGCTCTCAACTACCAGTACGGCCCGTTCGGCGCGCCGCGCCTCTCCCTGCGCCGCGCGCCGGCCGACGAACTGGTGGTGGCGCCCTACGCGACCGGCCTCGCGGCCCTGGTCGACCCCGAGGAGGCGGTCGCCAACTTCGAGCGCCTGGAGGCTCTCGGGGCGCGCGGGCGCTACGGCTTTTACGAGGCGCTCGACTACACCCGCCGGCGCGTGCCGGAAGGCGAGCCCTTCGCCCTGGTGCGCTCCTACATGGCCCATCACCAGGCGATGACGTTGCTCGCTCTCGCCGACGCGATTTCGGGCGGCAGCCTGCGCCGCCGTTTCCACGCCCACCCGCTCGGCCGCGCGGCGGAGCTGCTGCTCCAGGAACGGACCCCGCGCGACGTCATCGTGGCGCGCCCGCTGCCCGAGGAAAAGCCGGTCTCGCGAGTCCTGGCCGGCGCGATCTCGAGCCTGCGCATCTTCGACACGCCGCATCTCGAAACCCCGCGCGTCAACCTGCTGGCGAACCGCGACACCTCGATCCTGGTGACCAGCTCGGGCTCCGGCTGGAGCCGCCACCGCGCCCTGGCCGTGACCCGTTTCCGCGAGGACGCGACGCGCGACGACTGGGGGACCTACTTCTATCTGCGCGACGTCGCGAGCGGCGCGTTCTGGTCCGCCGGATACCAGCCGACGGCCGTCGAACCCGACGCCTACCGCGTCCAGTTCACGGCGGAGAAGGCCGAGATCCGACGCACCGACGGCACCCTGGGCTGCCAGCTCGAGATCATCGTCTCGCCCGAGGATTGCGCCGAGCTGCGGCGGCTGACGCTCACCAACCAGGGCTCGGGGCCGCGCCGGATCGAGGTCACCTCCTACTTGGAGGTCGCGCTCGCCGCCCCGGGCGCCGACCTGGCGCACCCGGCGTTCTCGAAGCTCTTCCTGCGCACGGAGGCCCTGCGCTGGCCGCACGCCCTGCTCGCCTCCCGCCGGCCGAGCGAAGCCGGCGGCGAGCCGCCGCCCTGGGCGGCGCACGTCCTCGCCGTCGACGGCGAGACCTCCGGCCCGGCACAGCACGAGACCGATCGCGCCCGCTTCCTCGGCCGCGGGCAGGACGTGCGCGAGCCGCTCTCGATCGCCGAGGGCCGGCCGCTCTCGGGCACCGTCGGCGCGGTGCTCGATCCCGTGTTCAGCCTGCGCCAGACGATGATCGTGCCGGCCGGAGGACGGGTGCGGCTCCTGTTCACGACGCTCGTCGCCGCGAGCCGCGACGAGGCGGTCCGCTTGGCCGAAAAGCACGCCGAGACCGCCGCGTACGGGCGCGCCGCCAGCCTCGCCTGGACCCTCGCCCAGGTCGAGCAGCGGCATTTCGGCATCCATCCGGACGAGGCGCACCTCTACCTGCGCCTCGCCTCCGACCTGGTGTTCGCCAATCCGAGCCTGCGCGCCCCGGCCGCGCTCCTGGCGCGCAATCGGCTGGGCGCGAGCGCGCTCTGGAGCCACGGCGTCTCGGGCGACCTGCCGATCGTCCTCCTGCGCATCGACGCGATCGAAGACCGCGAGATCGCGCGCCAGCTGGTGGTCGCCCATCAGTTCTGGCGCTCGAAGGGGCTCGCCGTCGACCTGGTGATGCTCAACGAGCAGCCGGGCTCCTACGTCCAGGAGCTGCAGGCCGAGCTCGAGGGGCTCGTGCGCGCGACCCAGCTGCAGGTGCAGGTCGGGCAGGCCGCGCCGGCCGGCACGGTCTTCGTCCTGCGCGCCGACCAGATGGCGGCGGTCGACCGCGAGCTGCTGCTCGCTGCAGCCCGCGCCGTCCTCCTCTCGCGCCAGGGCTCGCTCGCCGAGCAGCTCCAGCGCCACACCTCGGCGCGCATCGCCCCTCCCCCGCGCCCCGTCAGGCGGGCGGCCGGCGCCGCGCTGCCGCGCTCCGGAAACGGCCACGCGGGCAACGGCGGCCGCGACCCGCGAGCCGACCTTCGCTTCTGGAACGGCCTCGGCGGCTTCACCGAGGGCGGGCGCGAGTACGTCGTCGTCCTCGGCCCGGGCCAGCGGACCCCGCTGCCGTGGGTCAACGTCGTCGCCAACCCGCGCTTCGGTTTCCAGGTCTCGGAATCGGGCTCCGGGTTCACCTGGGCCGAGAATGCAAGAGAGAACCGGCTCACACCGTGGTCGAACGACCCGGTCTCGGACCGCCCGGGCGAGGCGATCTACCTCCGCGACGAGGAGACCGGCGCGCTCTGGGGGCCCACCGCGCTGCCGATCCGCGACGAGGCGTCGCACTACGTCTGCCGGCACGGCCAGGGGTGGAGCCAATTCGAGCACGCCGAGCACGGCATCGACTCGCAACTCCTCCTCTTCGTGCCGCACGCGGACCCGGTACGGATCGCGCGGCTGACCCTGACCAACCGGACCGCGCGCCGGAGGCGCCTCGCCGTCGCCACCTACGTCGAGTGGGTGCTCGGCAACGAGCGCGCCGCCGCGGCGCCGTTCACCGTCACCGAGCACTACGAAGCGACCGGCGCGGTCCTCGCCACCAATTCCTGGAGCGAGGATTTCCCCGGCCGCACCGCGTTCGCCTGGATCTCAGGCCGGGAAGTCTCCGCGACCGGCGACCGCCGCGAGTTTCTGGGACGGCACGGCACGCTCGCCGCCCCGGCCGCCCTCCTCAGGAGCGGGCCGCTCTCGGGAGCGATGGGCGCCGGGCTCGATCCCTGCGCCGCGCACCGGACGGTCCTCGACCTGCCGCCCGGAGAGAGCCGGGAGGTGGTCTTCCTCCTCGGCCAGGGCCAGGACCGGACGGAGGCGCTCGCCCTCGTCGAGAGCTATCGCGCGGCGGACGTCGAGGCGCTCTGGCAGGAGATCAAGATCCGCTGGGACGACGTCCTCGGCGCGCTCACGGTGCGCACGCCCGAAGCGGCCTTCGACATGCTCGTCGATCGCTGGCTGCTCTACCAGGCGCTCTCCTGCCGGCTCTGGGGGCGCACCGGCTTCTATCAGTCGAGCGGCGCCTACGGCTTCCGCGACCAGCTCCAGGACTCGATGGCGCTCGCAGTCTCCTTGCGGGAGGTGGCGCGCGAGCAGCTCCTGCGCGCGGCGGCCCGGCAGTTCGTCGAGGGCGACGTCCAGCACTGGTGGCACGTGCCGAGCGGCCGCGGCGTCCGCACCCGCTGCTCGGACGACCTGCTCTGGCTGCCCTTCGCCGCCGCCCACTTCCTGAACGTGACCGGAGAGACGGCGGTGCTCGACGAGATCGCGCCCTTCCTCGAGCAGCCGCCGCTCCCCCCCGGCCACGCCGAGGACTACCGGACGCCCGAGGTCTCGGCCCAGAGCGCCACGCTCTACGAGCACTGCGCCCGGGCGATCGACCACGCGCTCAAGCCGGGACCGCACGGGCTGCCGCTGATCGGCTCCTGCGACTGGAACGACGGCTTCAGCCGCGTCGGCCTGGGCGGCAAGGGCGAGAGCGTCTGGCTCGGCTGGTTCCTGCACGTGGTGATCGACGCCTGGGCGCCGATCGCCTCGGCGCGCGGCGAAAAGCCCCGGGCCGCCGTCTGGCGCCGCCGCGCCACGGCGCTCAAGGCGGCGCTCGAGAAGGCGGGCTGGGACGGCGGCTGGTACCGCCGGGCCTATTACGACGACGGTGCGACGCTCGGCTCGGCGGACGACGTCGAGTGCAAGATCGACTCGATCGCCCAATCCTGGGCCGTGATCTCGGGCACCGGCGACCCCGACCGCGCCAAGCAGGCGATGATGGCCGTCGACGAGCACCTGGTCGAGCGCGGCAACGGCCTCGTGCGCCTGTTCGCGCCGCCGTTCGACCGCGCCACCGATCGCGACCCCGGCTACATCCAGGGCTACCCGCCGGGCGTGCGCGAGAACGGCGGCCAGTACACCCACGCGGCGATCTGGTCGGTGATCGCGTTCGCCGAGCTCGGCGACGGCGACCGCGCGGGCGAGCTCTTCGCGCTGTTGAACCCGGTCCAGCACTCCTCCACCCGCGCCGGGGTCTACCGCTACAAGGTCGAGCCCTACGTCGTCGCCGCGGACGTCTACGCCGAGCCGCCGCACATCGGCCGCGGCGGCTGGACCTGGTACACCGGCTCGGCCGCCTGGATGTACCGCGCCGCCGTCGAATGGATTCTCGGCTTCCGCCTCCGCGGCGCCACCCTCCACCTCGACCCGTGCATCCCCCGCGCCTGGTCAGGCTTCGAGATCGAGTTCCGCTACGGCGCCGCCCGCTATCAAATCAAGGTCGAGAACCCCGACGGGGCGATGAAAGGAATCGCGACGACCGA
>DATMZM010000512.1:0-3410 GCA_035607445.1 Thermoanaerobaculia bacterium
CTCGCCGAGGGTGGCGACCGGAATCAGGCCGTCGACGTGGTAGCCGTCGAGGACGACGAACAGGCCGAACGGCTGGACGCCGGTCACCCGGCCGGTGAAGCGCTCGCCGATCCGGGCGCCGAACCAGCGCACCTTCCACCATTGGAGCAGCTCGCGCTCGGAGCGCTCGGAGCGCCGCTCGGCCTCGGTCGAATGCTCGGCGATCGCGGCCAGGCGCTCGCCCGCCCCCTCGGCCGGCTCGGGTGCCCGGCCGCCGAGGAGCGACTTCAAGCTGCGGTGGACGACGAGGTCCGGATAGCGTCTTATCGGCGACGTGAAGTGGAGGTAGCGGGGGGCGGCGAGCGCCGCGTGGCCGCCGTTTTCCGCGCCATAGCGGGCGGCGGGGAGAGCGCGCAGGACGAGGGCGGAGATCAATCCCTCGTCCGGCCGCCCCGCGGCGCGGGCGAGCACGTCCTTCAAGGCCGAGGTCGGCAGCGTCTCGCCGTCTCCCGGCTTCCCGGGGAGGAGCGGCAGGCCGAGCGACGCGAGGGCCCGCTCGAGATCGCCGCGCCGCTCGCCGCCGGGCGGCTCGTGGATGCGGAAGACCGCGGGGCGGCCCGCAGCGAGGAGCCCGGTCGCGACGGCCTCGTTCGCCGCGATCATGAATTCCTCGACGATCCGGTGCCCGACGTGGCGCTCCCCCGGCTCGATGCCGACGAGAGCCCCCTCCTCGTCGATCTCGACGTCCCCCTCGGGCAGATCGAAGTCGAGCGAGCCGCGGGAGAGCCGGGCCGAAAGCAGGGCCGCCATCGCGTCGCGCGCTGCGGAAAGCGTTTCGAGCACCGGTCCGTATTCGGCCGCGTCGCCCGCCGCGGGCTCTTCGAGGATGCGGCGCACCTCGCCGTAGGTCAGGCGGCGCGCGCTCCGGATCGCGGTTTCCGCATAGCGCCGGGCGACGACCCGGCCGCTTGAATCGACGTCGAGGATCGCCGACATCGCGAGGCGCACCTCGCCCGGGACGAGCGAGCCCAGGCCGTTCGACAGGTGCTCGGGGAGCATCGGGATCGTCCGGCCCGGGTAGTAGACGCTCGTCGCGCGCCGGAACGCCTCGAGATCGAGGGCGCTCCCCTCGGGCACCCAATGGCTGACGTCCGCGACGTGGACGGCCAGCCGAAAACCGCCACTCGGCAGCCGCTCGGCAGCGATCGCGTCGTCGAGGTCCTTCGTCTTCGGGCCGTCGATCGTCACCACCGTCCGGCCGGTCCAATCCTCGCGGCCGGCGAGATCCTCGGGCCGCGGCGCGACCGGGAGCGCGGCGGCCTCGGCGAGGGCCTCCGCGGGGAACTCGGACGGGATGCCGAAATGCGCGAGCACGACGTCGATCTCTGCCGCCGGCTCGCCCTCGGGGCCGAGGACCTCGACCACCCGGCCGAACGGCTGGCGGTCGCGCTCGCGGGGACGCTCGATCTCGAGCCGCACCCAGGTCGAATCCGCGATCTCGCCCGCGTCGACGATCTCCTCGGGAGCGGGCGAGCTGGGATCGAACGGCTCGAAGCGCGGCTTGCCGTCCTCCTCCCGCCGCAGCAGCCCAACCCTCTCGGACGGCCCGTGGGCGAGGATCCGCACCACTTTCGCCTCGGGCAGCCGGCCCGGCCGCGCCTCCCCCTCCCCGAGCGCCTCGAAGAGGACGACGTCGCCGGTCTCCGCCCGCCGCAAGCGGCGGCGGCCGACGTAGAACCGCCCGGCCGAGCCGCCCAGCGGTTTCAACAGCGCGTCCCCCCGCTCCAGGCGGTCGACCCGCGCGATCCGGCCGGGGGCGTGAGCCGGCGCGTACCAGCGCTCGCCGAGCCGCACCGCCCGGGCGTGCCGGGCGAGGCCGGAGAGGAGCCCCAGCTGCTCGTCCGAGAGCTCCTCGGTCGCGAGGCCTCCGGTCCCGGCCTCCGCGAGGCGATCCAGAAGCCGGCGTTCGTTCTGGCGCACTTCTCCGGCGCGGGCGGTGGGCGGTGGGGTCGTGCCGGGGGTCTCGGAATCGGTCATCGGGGAGCCCGAGCATACCCGACACTCCCGTTTGACACCCCCGGAACGCCTCCCTACAATACGCAGGCCCGCGAAAGTGGCGGAATTTGGTAGACGCGCAAGATTCAGGATCTTGTGGTCGCAAGGCCGTGGGGGTTCGAGTCCCCCCTTTCGCACCAACCGCTCCCCTGCTTGAACCCCGGCTACACCACGTTCTCGACCCAGACGATCGACCGTGCCAGGCGGCTGGCGCTGATCGCGTTATAGAACCTCCGGTCGGCAGTGACCAGAGAGCATTCGCGCCGAACCGCCAAGGCGAGATACACGGAATCGTAGACTGTGCGGTCAAGCTCCGTCGCCAACCGAAAGACTCCTTTCAACAGACTGGCCTCGTCACACCATTCGATCGGAGCTTCCTCCAGGAGCGTCAGGATCTCGAGGAACCACTTGACGACGACACTGGCATCGAGAACACAGGCCTTCAACGTTCGCGATCCTCGCGGATCAGCTCAGCGCTGTCAGCGAACCGTACTCCCTTGAGCCGGGACTGGATCCGGCCGGCCTTCTCCCAGAAGCTCGACCAGTCCTTCAACAGGGCTTCGGAGAGGACGGAGCGCGCCTCTTCTTCCAGCGTGAGGCCATGCCGCCTAGCTCGCTCGCTGAGCCGGTCGACGAGATCCTCTTCGATACGCACGGTGAGTGAAGTCATGCCACGATTGTCTCACCATCCGTACCGCTGGTGCGACTCCGGTCGGAAATGACGATCGCCGGAAGATTCTCGCAAGGTGAGAGACTGGTCAGTGACCGAAAGCACTATCGACGCTCGTTCGCGCTCCATGGGACCCAACATTCGGATCGAATCCGCCGTTTCCGAGGCAGACTTCGCCGCCGTGCGCGCTCTCTTCCTCGAGTATCGCGACGGGCTCGGGGTCGATCTCGAGTTCCAAGGCTTCGCCGCGGAGCTCGCCGGATTGCCCGGAGCGTACGCTCCGCCCGACGGCCGGCTCTTGCTCGCGTCGGTCGATGGCATGCCTACGGGTTGCGGCGCTCTTCGTAAGTGGAGCGACGGGACATGCGAGATGAAGCGCCTCTACGTACGTCCGACTGCCCGGGGACACCGCCTCGGCCGCACCCTCGCCGAACGTCTGGTCGAGGAGGCGCGCGCCGCGGGCTACCTGGCGATGAGGCTCGATACCCTGCCCTCGATGGTCGCGGCGCAGACGCTCTACGCCGCCCTCGGCTTCCGAGAGATCCCGCCGTACCGGCACAACCCGGTATCGGGAACGAAATTTTTCGAGCTGGCGATATGGCAAAACTCTTAGGGGCGCGCGCCGTCCAAACGGTGGTGAGCGCCGTGCCGCTTCTCCTGAGGTTCCCGGTGAAACGGTTCTGGGTGGACTACGACCGGGCAGCCG
>DATMZM010000320.1:0-4525 GCA_035607445.1 Thermoanaerobaculia bacterium
CGAGCCGGCGAGCGCCGTCGTCTCGGCGACGATCACCTTCTGGATCTTCTTGATCCGCTTCGACAGCACCGAGCTCAAGAGGCCGAGCAACGGCACGATGGCGAGGAAGACGGGCGCGATGATCCAGTGCACGGTGAAGGCGTAGATCATCACGAAGACGACGCCGACGAGGGTCGTGAACAGCGTGTTGACCGCCATCGCGATCAGCTTTTCGACATCGGCGCGGACCTTCTGGAGCTTGCCGAGCGTCTCGCCGCTGCGCTGGTCCTCGAAGCGGTCGTAGGGCAGCTCGAGCGAGTGGCGGACGCCGTCCGAGTAGAGCTCCGCGCCGAGCCGCTGGGTCACGACGTTGACGAAATAGTCCTGGAAGTTCTTGGCCACGCGCGACACGAACGCGACGCCCACCGCCGCCGCGAGGAGGAGAGAGACGCCGCGGAAGAACTGCCCGGTCGTGTACTCGCGGTAGCGGGTCGCGTATTCGTCGATGACGTGCCGGAAGATCAGGGGATCGAGGAGGGAGAAGACCTGGTTGATCGCCGCGAGCACCAGGGCGAGAGCGACCAGGCCCCAGTAGCGGCGGAGGTACGAGTAGAGGAGTTTCATAGGCGTCCTATGGTACCGGATCCGGTCCGAGCCGCAGGTCGAGGTGAATCGGCGCCGCGGCGACCACGACCGACGCCCGCGCCCGGCCGAGCGGGCTCTCCGCGATCACCTCGTACGGGCCCGGCGTCAGGCCGCTCAGGCGAAAGTGGCCGCCGCGTTCCGAAACGGCCACGCTGTCGAACCGCGAGAGGACCGCTCCGGTGCCGATCGCCCGGATCCGCCGCGCGCGGACCGTGACTCCCGAAGCGGGGTTGTCCTCCCCGTCGCGCACTTGGCCCTCGACGCTCTGCCCGTCGGCGAGAGCGATCTTCAAGTCGGGGCGCCGGCCCCCCGCGCCCAGGTCGAGGCCGGCGATCCGGCCTTCGACGTAGCCGTTCGCCCGCGCGACGAGATCGAACGAGCCGGGCGCGAGCCCGCCGGCGTGGAACCCGCCGTGCGTGTCGCTCGCCGCCAGCCGCTCCTCGCGCCGCTCGGTCGCCGTGCCGTTCGCCGTCTCGCGGCGGACCTCCCGCACGGCGAACAGCTCGGTGCCCGCGATCGGCAGGCCGGCCGCGTCGACCACGATCCCGGTGATCCCGCCCGCTTCGTCCGGCGCGAGCGCCCGGTCCAGGCGCAGAGCGACCGGTCCCTGGTTCGGCTTCGGCACGCTCTGGCGGATCTCGCGCCAGACGTGTCCGGCGGCTGCGGCTCCGAACGTGGGCGGCGCCGAGCCCGCGACCGGCAGCTCGAACCTGCCGTCCGACCCGGCGCGAAGGGCCCTTCCGAGCGCCCCCTCGCCGACCCACGCGACGGCGCCCGCGAGCGGCTTGCCGGTCGCGGACTCGAGCGCCCACCCGCGCGCGAGCTTCGGCGGCAGCAGGCGAATCTCGACCGGCCCGACCGGCCGATCAACCGGCTTCCGGCCGGAGTCCGTGGGGGCGTTCACCTCCGCCCACTCGCCGCTCGCCGAGAGGACGAGGAGCGGACCGTTCTCGCGGGCGCGGAGATGGACGAGCGCGCCGCCGTCGGGATCGATCTCCGCGACCGGCAGGCCGGCGGCCACGACCAGCGCCCCGGCCGCGGGTTTGCCCGCGACGTCCCGCACGGCGAGGGTCGCGCTCGACCGCGCCTCGAGCCGCACGATCGCCCACGGAGCGTCGGCCGCCACGCCGGCGAGGCCGATCCCGTCCGCCCGCTCGGCGAGCACCTGGACCGCTTCCCCGCCGCCCCGCTCCAGGGTCGCCCGGCCCTGCGCATCGGTCCGGGCGAGCGCAGGCGCGGGCCGCCAGGCGCCGGGCTCGTCGTCCGCGCCCGCCGGAGCGACCGGAAACGCGCGCACCACGATCCCGACGACCGGTTGGCCTTGCGGATCGAGCACCTGGACCGACAGCGGGCGGAGCCCGACCGGCTCGATCGGCGGCAGCTCGACCGGCTCGACGAGAGGCAGGAGGGGGATCTCGAGAGGCCGGAACCCGCGCGCCCGCATCGTGACGCGATAGCAGCCCGGCTCCGCGGCGGAGAGCAGGTACGAGCCGTCCCCCACGGCCGGGGCGGTCGCGAGCGGCGGAACCTCCTTCCCCTGGAGGCCCGCCCGCAGCCCCTCGATCCCGTCGAAGGCCGGGCGCAGCTCGATCTGGGCCGAGGACGGCGGGGCGCTCGCGCCCGCCAGAGGCAGGATCCGGCCCCGCAACGTGAGCTGTGCGCCTTCGGGAGGCGGCGCCGCGGAGGCGCTCAGGGCGCAGGCGGCGAGGGCGGCCAACGTCCAGCCGGAGAGCGTTCCGGCCGCGGGCGCCGGGCTTCGGCGCGCGGGCGCATCCGAGATCGACAAAGCTTCCTTTCAGCCCGGAGAGGCCCACCGATCGGACGAGCCGGATGCGGGGCGCGCGAGCGGCCGGATTCTACGGGAGTGGAGCCGCAGCCGCCTCCCGCCTCCCGGCGAGCACCCGATCGGGATCGTGGAGCTCGAGCGTCGCGGCCGGCGTCTCGGACGAGAACCGGAAGCGCACGGCCTCGGCACCCGCGGGATAGAAAGCGCGGGCGCCCAGGTGGAAGAGGTTCCTGGCATCGCCATCCGCCCGCTTGACGGTGATCTGCCCCTTGGCGCTCTCGATCGCGAAGACATCGCGCGGCCCTTTGCCGAAGCGGTAAAGGCCGAGCAGGGCCGCTCTCTCCTCGTCGCCGAGCGGCTGCAGCGCGGGTTTCGAATCGGCGTCGCCCAACGATTCGAGATAGGCGACGACCGGCTTCGCGAGGTCGCCGCCCGCCCGCGCGTGGGCGAGGAGGGTGATGCCGTGCGGCCCCTTGATCCGCTGCGCGCCAGGGCATGCCGCGACGAACGCCTTGACCGCGTCGAGCTGGCCGAGCATCGCGGCCGAGAACAGGTCGGGGCGCGCGCCGCTCGCGATCAGGCACTCCGCGATCTCGCGGTTCCCCACGTGCGAGGCGGCGCCGAGGGCGCTCTCCCAGTCGCCGTAGCCCCAATCCCAGGCGGCGCGCGCCAAGGCGGGCTGGCGCCCGACCAGCTCGCGGACGCGCGCGGGGTCGAAGTGCGCGACGCGCACCACCTCCCGGACCAGCTCCGGCGCCTGGGAGGGAAAGAGCTCGTGGACGGTCGAGGCGGAGGCAGGGCTTGCGGGCGGCTGGGCGGCGAGCCCGACCGGCAGGCCAGCCGACAATCCGGCGCTTGCGGCGAGCGCGCTGCCCGCCAGGAAACGACGGCGCGAGAAGGGTGGGATCGGCGCGAGGGGAGAGAGCGGGGACATATGGAAACCTCCGGTCGGACGGCGCGGCACGAAGGCATGCCGGGCCCCTCCTTCCTACCCCAGCCGCCGCGTGCCGGCGATCGATTTCTCGCCAGGAAAAGGTGAGGAACCCGCGAGAGAGGCGAGGGGCCGCCCGAAAGCGGTCAGCCGCCGCTCGGAGCGAGGCTCGCGATCTTCTCTGCGCAGGCCGCAAAGACGCGGGCCGCCACCTCGTCGCCGAGCCGAATGTTTCCTGCCGACCCGCGCTCGAAACGCCCGACCCAGAGATGTTTCTGGTCGCGCCCCCGAATCAGGTGCGCGAGAACCGGCGCGCGCCCGCCTTCTTCTTTCTTCAGCTGTCCGATGACGATCAGGTCGGCGCCGAGCGCCGAGCGGATCGCCCCGAGATTCCGCATCGGGCGGGGCGCGCGCAGAAGGGCGGCGTTGCCGATCACGCTCCAGGGCGCTCCCTGGGCCGCGAGACGCTCGACGACGGCGTCGGTCAGGTCCTGTGCCAAACGGTCGAGCTCCGGGCGCCCGGTTTCGTTGTCGAAGAGAGCGACAGCGATCGTCAGCTCGGGCGCTTTCCGCCGCGCCGCGGAGGAGGACCAGAGAGCGCCCAGGATCCCGAGGAGGAGGACCGCTCCGGCGCCCGCCACCCAGGCGCCACGCCGAGAGAAAGCTCCGCGCGGCGGCGATCCCTCGGGGCCGTGCGGCAACGAAACAGGGTCGAGCGTGGGGATCGAGCCAGGCTCGACCGATTCGACCGGCTCGACCGGCGGAAGAAACCGATAGCCGCGCTTCGGCAGGGTCTCGATGAACCGGGGGGTCGCCGCCGCGTCGCCCAACGCCGCGCGGATCTTCGCGACGCAATAGTTGAGGCCGCGCTCGAAGTCGACGAAGGTGTCGGACGGCCAGACCGCTTGCCGGAGCTCGTCGCGCGAGACGACCTGGCCGGAGCGCTCCGCCAGGAGAGCGAGCACCTTCGCGGGCTGGGGCTCGAGGCGGATTCGTTCGCCGTCTCGCCGGAGCTCTCCCGACGCGACGTGGAACTCGAACCGCTCGAAGCGAAGGCGAGGCGCCACCGCCTCAGGCCGCGCGGCCGGCCTGCTCGGCCATCTTCTGGGCCTGGAAGTGGGCGACGAGCGGCTCGATCAGAGGGTCGAGGCCCCCCTCGAGCACCGCCGGGAGGTTGTGGACGG
>DATMZM010000188.1:0-4428 GCA_035607445.1 Thermoanaerobaculia bacterium
AGAGCCGCGCGCAGTCGCCGAGGATCGAGGTCACGTAGAGCTCACGCCCATACCGCTCCTCGACGAACCGACGGAAATCCGTCGGAACCTTGAGGCGCCCCTTCTCGTCGATCCGCGCTGGCGAGCTACCCCGGAACATGCTCCTCGACCTCGTGACGGCAACCTTTGGGCGCCGATTCTAGCCCGGTTACTCCATTTCTGTCCAATTTTGACCACCAGAGACCACCGACTTCCACGCGGCCTCCAAGCCGGAGGCCCGGAGGCCCCAAAATGGGCCCCGCGCCGCGAAGGAGGATCTTCCAGAGGAGGAGGGGCGAGCCGACTCTCGCGGAGCCGGCTCGCCTCAGGGGATCAGACGGGCGGCTTCTCCGGTGGCGGCGGAGTCGTCGCCTCGGGGGACGGCCTTCCGGGGACCGGCACCGGCGGCAACGGCGGCGGCGCCGGCGAGGGCGAGACGGCGGCGGGGGCCGCCGCCCCTGGTGCCGGCACCAGGGCGCCGGGGGCGTCGGCCGACTCGAGCGGATCGGCCGGCGGCGTGCCGATCAGCCGGCGGTAGCCGACCGCCTCGTCGGGCGGATGCGCGACGATCAGCGAGTCCTTCTCGAGCTCCTGCTCGTACTGGGCGAAGCGGTCGCGGAACAGGCGGTTGCGCTCGCTCGCGTCGATCTCGGACGAGACCTCGGTGAACGGCCGGACGTAGGACGGCCGCCGCTCGACCATCTGGAGCAGGTGCGTGCCGCCGCGCCCTTCGGTCGGCTCGCTGATCGCTCCCGGGGCGAGGTCCCACGAGACCTGGGCGATCCCGGCGTCGAGATCGGTGCGCGGCACCCAGCCCAGATCGGACACCCCGCTCGACGCGCCGGCCTCCTTCTGCGCCTTGACCGCCTCGTCGAGCGTCTTGCCGCCGACCACCGCGGCGCGGATCTCGCGCGCCAGCCTCTGCCGCTCCTCGCCGCTCGGGACCTTGTCGGCCAGGATCACCGCCTCGCGCAGGTGGACCTGCTCGGGCACCCTGTAGAGGTCGACGTTCTTCTGGTAGTAGCGGCGCAGGTCGTCCTCGCCGAGCTTGATCTTGGCCTGGACCTCGCGGCCGACGAGCTCGCGCACGCGCAGGTTCTTGCGCAGGTTCTCGCGCAGCTCCTTCTCCGTCATCCCGGTCTGGGCGAGGGCGGCCTTGAACTGCTCGTCGTTCTGGATGTTGAAACTCTCGCGCATCTGTTGGACGGCGCCGTCGACCTCCTGCTCGGCGATCGTCACGTTGAGCTGGTCGGCGCGCGACTGGAGGAGGAGATCCTCGTAGAGGTTCTTGAACACGACCTCGCCGGATTCGGCGAGCTGGCGCTCCTTCTCGTCGGCGTCGAGGGTGCGGCGGGAGATGTCGCGCTTCAGGTCGTCGCGCGCGAGCTCGTAGTCGCGCTGGGTGACGATCCGGTCGTTGATCCGGAGCAGGATCTTGTTGACCACCTCCGCCGCGGCGGCCCGCGGCGCGAGGGCCGCGAGAGCGAGCAGGCTAAGGGCGAGCAGCCTTCGGTGCACGGTAAGCGCCCTGGTATTCGAACGGGAGATTGTGCGCATAGATCTCGACATTGTAGCGGCCTCTGGCCTCCTTGACCAATTCCCGGAGCCGGCGGTCGGCGCGCTCGCGCCGCAGCCGGCGGGAGATGTCGCCCGCCGCGCGCTCGAGCGGCACGGTCTCGGCCGGCAGCCGCTCGACCACCTCGAAGATGTGGAAGCCGTAGTCCGCCGGCACGATTCCGCTCGCCTGACCGGGCTTGAGCGCGAAGATGACCTCCGAGAACGCGGCCGGCAGGTCGCTCGCGGCGAGCTCGCCCTGATCCCCTCCGCGCTCGGCGCTCGGATCGCGCGACCGCCTCCGGGCCACCGCGGCGAAGTCGAGCCCGCCCGCGATCTCGCTCTCCGCCCGCTCGGCTTCGCTGCGGGTGTCGACCAGGATCTGGCGCAGGTGGACCCGCTCGGGACGCGCGAACTCGGCAGCGTGCGCCCGGTAGTAGGCCGCGATCTCGGCCGGCTTCGGCGCCTCGACCTCGCGCTCCAGGAGGGCGTCGATCCCCCGTCGCCCGGGCGCCTCGGAGCCGCCGTCGAGGCCGCGATCGCTCGCGAGGCGCGCCAGGAGGCGCTCGTCGAGGAACTGGTCGAAGAGCTCCGAGAGGACGGCGCTCGCGAGCAGGCCCTCCGACTCGCCGACCGCTTCGGCCACGTAGGCGCGGAACTGCGGGTAGCGGATCTCGACCCCTCCGGCGCCGCCGATCCGGGCCACCGCATCCGGGCTCGGCGGCGGCGTGCGCCGGCAGGCGGCCGCGAGGACCAGAAAGAGCACCGCCGCCGCGCGAGCGGCTTTCGGATCGGCGATCGGACGCCGGGGGATCGACGCGCGCACGGGAGGCCTCCTCGTCAATTCGCCAGGCTCTCGAGCGTTTCGCGCGCCGCGGCGAGGGCGGGAGCGCCCGCGCCGACCGGCAGCGTCAAAACCCCGGTCGGGCTGAAGGTCGCCCCGGGCCGGTTCGAGACCAGCTCGATCAGGCGGTCGACGTCGATCCGCGCGTCGCGGCGCAGGCGGATGGTCAGCTCCTTGCCGCGGCCGGAGATCGATTGCACGCGCAGCGACTCCGCCACCCGCTTGAGCGCCGCGACCTCGATCAGGGTGTGCACCGCGCTCGGCGGCGGGCCGAACCGGTCGGCCAGCTCGGCGAGCACCTCGGAGCTCGGCTGCTCGGCGGCGGCGATCTTGCGGTAGATCTCCATGCGCAGGTTCGCGTCCGCGACGTAGGAATGCGGGATCGCCATCGGCACCGGTAGGTCGATCTGCGTCGAGGGCGCCTCCTCGACCGCCTCGCCGCGCAGCTCCCGGACGGCCTCTTCGAGCAGCTTCAAGTAGGTCTCGATGCCGACCGCCGCGATCTGTCCGCTCTGCTCGGCGCCGAGCAGGTTGCCCGCGCCGCGGATCTCCAAGTCGCGCGCCGCGATCCGGAACCCTGCTCCCAGGTCGGTGAATTCCCGGATCGCCGCCAGGCGCTTGCGCGCGTCCTCCGAAAGCACGCGGTCCTCCGCCACGAGCAGGTAGCAGTAGGCGAGCTGGTTGCTCCGCCCGACCCGGCCGCGCAGCTGGTAGAGCTGGGCGAGGCCGAACCGGTCGGCGCGGTGGACGATCATGGTGTTGACGTTCGGGATGTCGATGCCGTTCTCGATGATCGTGGTCGCGAGCAGCACGTCGAACTGCCCCTCGGTGAAGGCGTGCATGCGGCGCGACAGCTCGGCCTCTTCGAGCTGGCCGTGGCCGACCGTCACGCGGACGCCGGGCACCAGGTCGCGCAGGTAGGTGAGCATCTTCTCGATCGACTCGACCCGGTTGTAGACGTAGTAGACCTGCCCGCCGCGCTCGATCTCGAACTCGATCGCCTCGCGGATCACCTCGCCGTTGAAGGGAAGGATCGCGGTCTCGACCGCCATCCGGTCCTTGGGCGGCGTCTCGATGACCGACAGGTCGCGCACTCCGGCGAGCGAGAGCTGGAGCGTGCGCGGCACCGGGGTCGCCGACATCGCGAGCACGTGGACGTTCTTCTTGAGCTGCTTCAAGCGCTCCTTCTGGGCGACGCCGAACCGCTGCTCTTCGTCGACGATCATCAGGCCGATCTTCGGCATCTCGATGTCTTTGCTGAGTAGCCGGTGCGTGCCGATCAGGATGTCGACCCTCCCCTCTTTCAGGCGCCGGCGCAGCTCTTTCGTTTCGGCCGGCGAGCGGAAGCGCGAGATCATCTCGATCGCGACCGGAAACCCGGCGAAGCGCTTGCGGAACGTCTCCAAGTGCTGGTCGGCGAGGATCGTCGTCGGCGCGAGCACGGCGACCTGGTAGCCGGCGTCGACCGCCTTGAACGCGGCGCGCATGCCGACCTCGGTCTTGCCGTAGCCGACGTCGCCGCAGAGCAGGCGGTCCATCGGCCGCTCGCGCTCGAGGTCCTCGCGGATCGCCGCGATCGCCTCCAACTGGTCGGGCGTCTCCTCGTAGGCGAACGCGTCGCCGAACTGGCGCACCCAGTCGCTGTCCGGGCCCATCGCGGGAGCGCGCGCGAGCTGGCGCTCGGCATAGAGCTTGAGCAGCTCGTCCGCCATGTCGCGCAGGCTCGAGCGCACCTTGCTCTTGGTCTTGTTCCACGACGTCCCGCCGAGCTGGTCGAGGCGCGGCGCGATCCCCTCGATGCCGCTGAACTTCTGCACCTGGTCGAGCCGCGAGAGCGGCAGCAAGAGGCGCCGGGCGCCCGAGTACTCGATCTCCATGACCTCGGATTCGATCGCGCCCGGAGCCGCGAAATCGCGCAGGGCCGGCGGCAGGCTCGCGGGATCCTCGACGCCGCCGCGCACGGAGCGGAGCGCGACGAAGCGGCCGATGCCGTGGTCCGAATGGACGACGTA
>DATMZM010000458.1:0-3093 GCA_035607445.1 Thermoanaerobaculia bacterium
CCCTGGCTGCGCTACATCATGGCCAAGGAGTACGGTCCCGATTCGGATCCCATGATCGCCTCGAACAAGCTGATCCAGGACTGCCTCGACCACGGCATCACGGCGGAGCGCCTGTTCGGAGAGAAGGAGCTGGCGGTCTGATTGCGGGACCCGGAGGCAGGCGAGCTGCCCCCCTACGGTTTGGTAGGGGCGGAGCTTGCCTCCGCCCGGAGACCCCTACCGTTCCACCCAATAGTTCGGCGCTTCCTTGGTGATCACGACGTCGTGGGCGTGCCCCTCGCGCAGGCCGGCGGGGGAGATGCGGACGAACTGCGCCTTCGTGCGCAGCTCCTCGATCGTAGCGCAGCCGGCGAGGCCCATGCCGGAGCGCAGGCCGCCGGTGAGCTGGGGGAGCAGCTGGTGGACCGTCCCCTTGTGCGGCACCATCCCCTCGATCCCCTCCGGCACCAGCTTCGAGAGGCTGCCCCCGCCCTCCTGGAAGTAGCGGTCCGCGCTGCCGCGCGCCATCGCCGAGAGCGAGCCCATGCCGCGGTAGGCCTTGTAGGTCCGCCCCTGGTAGAGGATCGTCTCGCCCGGGCTCTCCTCGGTGCCGGCGAGGAGCGAGCCGATCATCACCGAGTGGGCGCCGGCGGCGAGCGCCTTGGTCAGGTCGCCCGAGAACTTGATGCCGCCGTCCGCGATCACCGGCACCCCGCTCTCCGCCGCCGCGCGCGCGCAGTCCTGGATCGCGGTCACCTGCGGCACGCCGGCGCCGGTCACCACCCGGGTCGTGCAGATGCTCCCCGGGCCGATGCCGATCTTGACCGCGTCCGCGCCGCGCTCGATGAGCGCCCGCGTCCCCTCGGCCGTCGCGACGTTGCCCACCACCAGGCGGACTTCCGGAAAGCGCTCGCGCAACTTGGCCGCCGCGTTCAAGACCCCCTCGCTGTGCGCGTGCGAGGAGTCGAGCACGAGCAGGTCCGCCTTCGCCTTGACGAGAGCCGCCGCGCGCTCCAGGTAGTCGCCCGACGAGCCGACCGCCGCGCCCACGCGCAGGCGGCCCAGCTCGTCCTTGCACGCCGTCGGGTACTGCATCATCTTCTGGATGTCCTTGACCGTGATCAAACCCTTCAGGTTGCCGTTCGCATCCACCACGAGGAGCTTCTCGATCCGGTGCCGGTGGAGGAGGGCTTTCGCCTGCTCGAGGGTCGTCCCCTCGGGGACGGTGACCAGGTTCTCGCGCGTCATCAGGTCGCCGATCCTGCGGTCGAGGTCGTCCTCGAAGCGCAGGTCGCGGTTGGTCAGGATGCCGACCAGGTGGCCGCCCGAGTCGGTCACCGGCACTCCCGAGATCTTGAACCGCGCCATCAGGCCCTGGGCGTCGCGGATCGACTGGTCGGGGCCGATCGTCACCGGGTCGACGATCATCCCGGACTCCGAGCGCTTGACCTTGTCGACCTCCTCGGCCTGGACCTCGACCGGCAGGTTCTTGTGGACGACGCCCATCCCCCCCTGTTGGGCGAGAGCGATCGCCAGGCGCGACTCGGTCACCGTGTCCATGGCGGCCGAGAGGATCGGGATGTTGAGCGAGATCCCGCGGCAGACGAGCGTGCGCAGGTCGACTTCGTTGGGGTGCGCCGACGACAGGCCCGGCACGATCGAGATGTCGTCGAAGGTGAGCGCCAGCCTGGGGTCTTCCGCGAACATGCGAGATCGAGCTCCGGACGGGGATGCGGGAGAGGGAAGCCTCCCGCGGGTTGGGCCGGCAGGATATCAGAGCCCCGTCCCGACCCGAGCGGCGTCGCGCGCGGTTCGCGAGTAGTATCCGGCTCGAATCGGAGGCACAACGCATGCGCATCCTTCGCCCCGGCCTCGCGCTCGTCCTGTTCGCCTCGGTGTGCGCGGTCTTTCCCCAGCCCGCCGGGGCGCAGGCCTTGCGCGGCGGCGAGTTTCGCCTCAACCAGAACGCTGCCGGCTTCCAGCTCGCCGTCGACGTCGCGACCGCCGCGAACGGGGACTTCGTCGCCGTCTGGCTCGAGGCCCAAGCGTCGCCGCCCCAGCTGCGCGTCGAGGCGCGGCGCTTCGCCGCCGACGGCCGGGCGAAGGGGGGCGACATCCTGGTCGCCGTCCTTCCCGGCGTGCCGTTGAGCCCGCCGCGGGTGGCTGTGGACGCCGCCGGCCGGTTCATCGTCGTCTGGACGTCGCCGTTCGCCAACCCGCTCCGGCCTGCCCAGGTCTTCGCGCAGAGGTTCGACGCCACCGGCCGGCCGCTCGGCGCCCGGCTCGCCGTCCGGCCGTCTCCGCACGTCGAGACCGATCCCGACGTCGCGATGGCCGCCGACGGCCGCGCGGTGATCGTCTGGTCTCAAGCGACCGGGCGCTTCGATCCGGAGGACGTCGAGATCCAGGAGATCTCCTTCCGGCGGCTGGCCGCAAACGGCGCCTTCGCCGGCCCGGCCGTCCTCTCGCACGAGGGTGAGCTGCCGCGGGTCGCCGTGCGCGGCAACGGCGCCTTCGCGATCGCCTCGCAGATCTACGGCTTCGACGCGAGCTTGTACGACGTCTACCTGAGCCTGTTCTCCCCGACCGGCGTGCCGGTGCGCGCGATCTTCCAGGTCAACGCGGGCCCGAACGCGAGCAACTCGCAGTTCGATCCGGCGCTCGCGATCGCGCCGAGCGGCAAGATGTTCGTCAGCTGGACCGACCGCGCGGGCGACGGCGGAGAGTCCGGAGCCACGATCGACGACACCCCGGGCATCGCGGGACAGCTCCTCGCGGCGGACGGCACCCCGATCGGCGCCAACGTCCGGATCAACACCTTCTGGCAGGGGAGCCAGGAGGCCTCCGCCGTCGCGGCCACGCCGAGCGGCGGCTTCCTGGTCGCCTGGGCGAGCGGCGCGGCCCAGGACGGCGACGGGTTCGGCATCTTCGAGCGCCAGTTCGCCGCCGACGGCCGGAAGCTCGGCACCGAGACCCGGATCAACCTCGCCCGCGACGACGATCAGCTCTTCCCCGCCGTCGCGCTCGCGCCGAACGGGCGAGGCGTCGCGGCCTGGGCCGGACGGGACGGCGACGGCACGGGAGTCCTCGCCCGCCGCTTCGAGCCCCCGGCGC
>DATMZM010000216.1:0-10368 GCA_035607445.1 Thermoanaerobaculia bacterium
CTGACCCGTCCGCGCGAACGCGTCGATCGCCGCCGCGAGGTCGAGCTCGTCCGGCCGCCCGGAGAGGAGCGCGTCGACGACCGGCGCCGGGATGCGCACCGTCGCCTCGCCGCCCCTTCCCTTCCGGTCGAAAGCCTGGAACACCAGGTTGCCGCCCCGCTTGCTCACCCGCAGCCGCCCTTCGCGGTCCTCAAAGGTCGCGATCCGCGCCTCGGGCAGGAGGCGGACCTCGCGCCAGATCCGGCGCAGCTCGGCCGGCTCGATCTCCCGGTCGTCGATCCGGATCCGGCCGGAGGCGCGCGCGTGGTCGGGAAGGAGGGAGGCGACGGCGCGCACGAGGCTCATCGGCAGATCGACCGTCAAGTTGCCTTCGCCGTCGCCGTTGCGGACGTCGAGGTGGAGCCAGAGGCCGTCGCTGGCGGCGGCTCGGGATGGAAGGGAAGCGCAGAGGACGGCGGCGAGCAAGGCGGGCAGCAGGAACGGTCGGAGCTGGGGTCGCATGATGGGATCCTCCTCGATCTCGAGAACCCAGACGAGCGCGGGAGGCTCCGGGTTTCAAACCGGGCTTCCCGGCGAGCGGCTATGATCGGCCGGTTTTCGAAATGCCCCGAGACATCGCCCGAGGATTCCCTTGACCGAGCCGACGATCGCGCCTCCCGAGTCGACCCCTCCGCCGGAAACCCCGGCCGGCTCTGCCGCGAAGACCGCTCTCGCAGGAAAGGTCGCTGCCGGCGCTTCGTGCGCGCTCGCCCTCCTCTGGCTGCTCGACATCGGCGCTGGCGTGCGCGTGCCGTGGCCCGCCCGCGGCATCGCCCTGATCGCGCTCGCGGCGCTTGCGATCTGGGGTGCCTCTTGGCTCGCGGGCAAGGCGAGGCGCCGCGACTGGCTGGTTCCCGCCCTCCTCGCGCTGTCTCTCGCCGTCCGTCTCTCGGGCGTCGCGCACGAGGTCAGTGGGCGCTACTACGGCGACGAGGGAACCTACTACCGCCATGCGCAGCAGATCGATGCCGGGCACCTCCTGACCCGCTCGTTCGTCTACCCGCATCTGACGTACTACCTCGACGCCTTCGCGCTCTGGCTCGCCGAGGTCTTCCATCCCGTCTCGGTGGGCCTCGCGCACGCCCTCCTCGGGATCGTCGAGCCGCTCGAAAGGGAATGGCTGGTCCTGCGCGTCGTGGCGGCGCTCCTCGGCGCCTTCGCGGTCGTGCCGGTCGTCCTCCTCGCGCGCCGGATCGCGAGCCCTTCGAGCCGCGATCGATCGGCCGCCGCGGGCGCCTCGGCCACCGCGGCGGGCGCTCTCGCGGGCCTTCTGCTGATCGCGAATCCGCACTTCAACATGGGCTCGCACCTGTTCATCTGCGACGTGCCCTCGGCCTTCTTCGCCGCGGTCTCGCTCGCCTTCGCAGGCCGGCTGCTCGATCGGGAACGGACTCGCGACTACGTTTACGCCGGCCTTTGGGCCGGGCTCGCGGCGGCGGCCAAGTACCCTGCCGGGCTCGTCGCGATCGCGATCGTCGCGCTCTACGTCCGCTGGCGGATCCGCCGGAAGGACCTTCGGCTCGGCCTCCTCTGGGCCGGGCTCGTGGCCCTCGCGGCGTTCGTCGCCGCCATGCCGAGCCTGTTCGCCTACCCGGAGATCGCCTTCTTCGGCCAGCGTGGCATGCTCTTCGGCGCGCGCCAGTACGCCTTCCACGGCTGGATCGGCGTCATCCCCGACAGCAACGCCGTCTTCTACCTCAACTTGATGGCCGAGAGCTTCGGCGGCGCCACCCTGGCGCTCGGCTTGGCCGGCTTCTTCGCGCTCGACTCCGGACGCCGCCGGCGCTGGCTGTGGATGGCGGTTTTCCCCGTCACGTTCTTGGCGCTGCTCCTCGACATGGCGATGGTGGTCAAGAGGAATCTCTATCCCGCGATGCCGCCGCTCGCAGCGCTTCTCGGCGTGGGCCTCGCGGCTCTGGCCGAACGGCTGGCGCGCCCGCTCCCGAAGCTCCGCCCGTTCGCGGCGCCGCTCCTCGCCGCGCTCTGCCTGGCCGTTCCGGGCTGGCGCACGGCGATCGAGACGATCGGCCTCGCGCGCAAGACGACGCGCGACCTCGCGGTCGCCTGGATGCGCGACAACCTGCCGCCGGGAGCGCGGATCGTCAAGGAGCAGTACGCGCCGAACCTGCCTGAGGGAGCGTTCGAGATCGTGCCGACCCGGTTCGCGGCGCGGCTCGGGCTCGACCAGATCCGCGCGGAGGGCAACGACTACCTGCTGCTCGCGAGCGACGCCTTCCGCCGCTTTCTGAACCCCGACGTCGCCCGTTTGGAGCACCACAAGCAGATCGGCGCGCGCTACCGGACGATCCTCGACACCTTTCCGAAGATCGGCCAGTGGGACCCGACGGCGACGCGGATCGGGCCGGTCGTGCTGCTCTATCGGCTCGAGCCGCTGCCGCGGGACTGCCGGGAGGGCGGCTCGATTCCCGCGACCGAGGCGCACGTGCCCGATGGCCGGATGCGGGACGGCGGCGAGATCGTCTACGGGCTGCCGGGGCAATGGAGCCTCTGGAAGGGATGCTTCGCGGGGGGGCGCTATCGGTTCTCCGTCGACGGCGCTCCGAGCGGGCCCGGAGCGGTCCGCCTCGTCGACGCCGCGAACCGGGAGCTCGCCCGCGTTCCGCTCTCGGGCTCTCCGGCCGCGGTCGCGCTGCCTCGACGGGCGAAGTACTTCTTCTATCTCGACCTGCCGGCCGGCAGCCGGATTCGGGGCGTGGCGATCGCGGCGATCGAGAGAGCCTCGCCGGTCTAAAGGCTCTCTGCCGAGCCCGCGAAGATCTCCGCCAGCCGCTCGATGCCGTCGACCAGGCGCGGCCCCGGGCGGCTGAAGCAGCCGTTCGCATCGACCGGATGGACGCGGCCGGTTTTCACGGCGCGCAGGCTCGTCCACTCGGGATGCCCGGCCAGGCGATCGACCTGCGCCCGCGCTCCGGCCTCGTCGAAGCCGCAGGGCATGACGACGATCAGGTCGGGATCGAGCGCCGCGACCTCCGGCCAATCGAGCCGCCGGGAGCGGTCGCCCGGCCGCGCGGCGACGTCGATCCCGCCGGCCCATTCGATCATCTCGGGCACCCAGTGGCCGCCCGCGAAGGGCGGCTCGAGCCACTCGAGGGCGAGCACGCGGGGGCGCGCTCTCTCACCCGCAGCTCGGCGCACGCGGTCGAGGCGCGCCGAGAGCCGCGCGCACAGCGCCGCGGCCTCGGCCGCCCGGCCGACCCGCTCGCCGACGGCCCGGATGTCCGCGAAGACGTCGTCCAGGACGTGGGGATCGAGCGAGAGGACGTCCGGGCAGCGGGGGAGCGGCCGCACCGCCTCGTCGACCTGATCGCTGCTGACCGCACAGACCGGGCACAGCTCCTGGGTGACGATCAGATCGGGCGCGAGGCGCGCGATCAGAGCCTCGTCGAGCGTGTAGAGCGAAAGCCCGCCGCCGACCTGGGCCGAGACCGCGGCGTCGATCTCCGCCGGAGCGAGAGCGGGGGAGAGGGCGCTGCCGGTCAGGATCGGGAGCCCCTGGGCCGCGGGCGGGAAATCGCACTCGTGGCTGCGGCCGACCACGTCGTCCCCCGCGCCGAGCGCGAACAGGATCTCGGTGCCGTTCGGCACCAGAGAGACGATCCGCGACATCGGTCTGGCCGCCCTGGCCTCCGCCAGGCTCACGGCTGGGCGAGAGGCGCGGGCGAGGTGAACGCGCCGTCGGGAATCGGCGCCGTCGAGAGCTCGCCGAGCGGCAGCGTCCGGTCGGAGCCGACCATCACGCGCGTCGGCGCGAGCAGGATGCCGCCGACCTTTTGCCAGTCCTTCCAGAGCCAGGCGGTGGGCGCCTCGCCCGGCTTCGCGTCTTCGAGCAGGTAGGCCCAGCGGTCCATCAGGTGCGTCGTCCGGTTGACGTAGGCCCAGTAGTGATCGCCCGGGGTCAGGCCGACGTGATCGAAGCTCAGGGCCAGCTTGTCGTAGGTCGTGCCGTCGATCGTCTCCTCGCCGGCGAGCGCCAGGTGGACGCCCGGGTCGCGCAGCTTGTAAGGCATGATCAACCAGTAGGTGTCGTTGACCCAGGTGCCGTAGCCGAGCTCCAGGTATTTCTTGAGCTCGTCGCCCTCGACCTGCTTGCCGTCCAGATAGGCGGTCCCTTCGCGGGTGTTCAGGTTCTCGAGCACGACATAGGACTGACCCTCCTTCGTCTTCCCCTCGACGCGGTGCCTCCCGTCGTAGCGGTCCCACCAGTGGGAGCGGCGGCCGGCGAAGGTGAAGTGGAGGTAGCGGGTCGCCTCCCAGGCCTTCTGGCCGCCGAGCGCTTCGAGCACCTGATCGGCGAGAGCTTCGGGACTGGCCGGGGGACCCGCGGGAGCCTCGGCGCGGGCTGCGGGCAGGGGGGAGAGGGCGAGGACGGCGGCGAGCGCCGTGGCGCGGAGCGGAAGGGAGCAGGAAAGGCAGGCGGCCATGGCGAATCCTCCGATCGATCAGCGGGACGGGTTGGGCGAGGTGCCGCGGGGCGGCTCCGGAAGCGGGCACCGCGACCGGCGCCGCGGCGGGACGCCTGCCGCCGAGTCTACCGGACCGGAATCGAGAGGACCTGCCCGGCCCGGAGCTTGGCGCTGCCGCCGTTCGCCTTGCGCAGGCTCGCGATGCTGATGCCGTGGCGCTGAGCGATCTCGGACAGGGTGTCGCCGCGGCCGACGCGCACGGTGCGCAGCCGGCTCCGGCCGTGCGCGGACGAGCCGGCCCGCGACCGGGTGGTCGCCCGCGCCCGCGGAGCGGGCGAAGCCGCGGCGGAGCCGGGGACCTTGAGCAACTGGCCCGACCGTACCGAGCTGCCGCGCAGGCCGTTCGCCCGGCGCAGGCTCTCGACCGTCGTGCCGTTGCGCCGGGCGATGTCCCAAAGGGTTTCGCCGCGGCCGACGCGGACGGTGCGGGCGCGCGCCGCCGCGGTGCCGGAATGCGACCAGCGGACGGCGATCTGCGCCGGGCGCCGGCTCGCGGCGGCGGTGGAGCCGCTCGAACCGGCGGCTCCGGGGATGCGCAGGCTCCTGCCCGCGGCCACGTGGTTGCCGCGCAAGCCGTTGGCCGAGCGCAGAGCCGCCAGCGAGACGCCGTAGGTCTGGGCGATGCGGAACAGGGTCTCGCCGCGCCGCACGCGGTGAAGCGATGCCGTGCGCGCCGCGGCCGGTGCGGCGCTCGCCGCCTGGGCCGCGGCGATGTGCGGCTCGCTCTCGGCCGCCGCCTCCGCCGCCTCGGGCAGACCGGACGGCGCGAGCGACGCGACCTGGGGAGCGGGCAGCTCGCCGCCGCTGCCGAGGGCGGTCAGATAGCGCTCGAACGGCTCGGGGAAGAGGGCGACGTGGTAGTGGGCCGGGAAGCGCTCTTTCGTCGCCTCGAGGATTCCGCGCCCCTCGAGGTCGAGCAGGTTGCTCTCGAGGAAGGTGCGGCACGAACGGTGGAAGCTGCGGCGCAGGTCCATCGCCATGCCGGTGGGATGGACCGAATGGATCGACGCGTTCCACGGCTGGTTGCTCTTCGGGCGCACCAGGCTCGTCGCGACCAGAGGCTCGCCGCAGGCCGTGCGGTAGCGGCGGCCCATCCACTCGAGGAAGCCCTTCACCTCGGGGCGGGCGTAGGGGAACGAAGCGCCATCGACCTGGTAGTCCTGATTCCCCGGAACCCGGATCAGGAGGCCGTGGCGCACGAAGACGTCGACGTCGCCCGGGTTGCGCAGGAAGGTGAAGGCGTGATCCTGGGCTTCGCGGTTCTGAAGGTCCATCGAGAAAGGGGAACCGACGAGGGTCTGCGCCCGCAGGACGTCGCCTGGAGCGAGGCCCGTGGTGGTGGCGAGTCCGATGAGTGCGAGGAGGGTGAGACCGATGCGCAGTGGGGAGCGGCGAACAGTCCGGATCGGCGGCATCGGAAGCCCTCAGCCAGGTGTTGTTCCCAGGAGGGCCGCGAGGTAGGCCCCGAGTCTGCGACGAAGCGGCGGGAATGTAACACACGCGTCGCTCGATGAAAAGGGGTTTTTTCCTGTTCCGAGGCCTATTTGGCGGCCTTCGGACGGCGGCGGCCGAGCACCCGCGGCAATGGTAAAGTTTTCGCATGTCCCACGAAGACCACCTCCTGCCGGGCGAGACCGTCGTCTATCGGGCGCATCCGAGCCGCATCGGCCTCGTCCCGCCGCTCGGGCTGGCGGCGTTGGGCATCGTCCTGGGCGCTGCCGGCTGGCATTTTGCGGCGTCCCTGCTGCCTCTGGTCGTCGGCGGCGCGGTCGCCGCCGTCTCGCTCGTCTGGGCCGCCTGGATCTTCGTGCGCCTCGCGAGCCGCCGCTATCTGCTCACCGACCGCCGCGTGATCCTGATCGAGGGTCTCCTCGCCAAGTCGAGCAAGGACGCCTACCTCGACAAGATCAACAACGTCGAGCACCGGCAGACCCTCGCCGGCCGGATCTTCGGCTTCGGCGATCTGGAGATCGACACGGCGAGCGAGTCGGGCGCTTCGACCTTCGAGCGCATCGCCGATCCGCTCGCCTTCAAGCGCGCGATCCTCGAGAGCGCGGACCGGGTGCGCGGGGCTCGCGGCGCGCCTCCACCGAGCGGAGCCGAGCGCCTGCGCGAGCTCAAGGCCCTGCTCGACGACGGACTGATCACGGAAGAGGAGTTCGCCAAGAAGCGCGCCGTGCTCCTCGACCAACTCTAGAGGGGAGATCTATCGATGAGCGATCTCGCGGCGAAGAGCTGCATCCCGTGCAAGGGCGGTACGCCGCCGCTCGACGGGCCGGCGATCGCCGGCCTGCTCGCCCGGCTCGGACCCGAAGGCAACGGCTGGCGCGCCGTCGCTCTCCATCACCTCGAGAAGGAATACGCCTTTCCCGACTTCGCGAGCGCCCTCGCGTTCGTCAATCGGGTCGGCGCGGTGGCCGAAGAAGAGGGCCACCATCCGGATCTCTACCTGACCTGGGGCAAGGTCCGCATCTCGATCTGGACGCACAAGATCGACGGCCTCACCGAGAGCGACTTCGTGCTCGCGGCGAAAGCGGACCGCGCCCTCGCGGGCTCGTAGAGGAGCGCCGGGCGGCGCGCTAGCGGCGGCCCTTGCTGAAGAAGTCTCCGAGGCTGCCGAAGCTGCCGACCGGAGCCGCGGCGCGCGCCGGCTCGGGCAGGTCGTCCTCGTGATGCCCGCCGCCGTCGCCGAGGCCGAGCGAGATCCGCCGTCGCGCGGTGTCGACGCCGAGCACCCGCACCGAGATCTCGTCGCCGACCGAGACCGCCTCGCGGGAATGCTGCAGGCGCCGGCCCTGCGCGTGGCCGAGCTCGCTGATGTGGACCAGGCCGTCGAGGCCGGGCTCGAGCTCGACGAAGGCGCCGAACGACTCCATCCGCACGACCTTGCCGGTGACGATCGAGCCCTCGAGATAGCGGCCGGGCGCGTCGCGCCAGGGATCGCGCTCGAGGGCTTTGCGCGAGAGCGAGATCCGCTCCGTGCGCTTCTCGTCCTTGCCGTGCTCGATGCGGATGATCTGGACCTCGACCTCCTGGCCGACCGCGAGCGCGTCCTCGGGTTTCGCCAGGCGCGAATGGCCGATCTCGGAGACGTGGAGCAGACCCTCGACGCCGCCGATGTCGATGAACGCGCCGTAGGTGGTCAGCGAGGTCACGCGGCCGGTCATGGTCGAGCCGACCGAGAGCTTGGAGCGGGCTTCGGCGGCGCGGGTCTCGGCTTCCGCCTGGAGCAGCGAGCGGCGCGAGAGGACGATGTTCGGCCGCCGGTTGCTGCCGGTCGGCTCCTCGAAGCGGAGGACGCGGAAGGTCAGCGTCTGGCCGACGTAAGGGCTCGCGTCCTCGACGAAGCGGTTCTCGATCTGGGAGATCGGGCAGAAGCAGCGCACCCCCACGACGTCCACCTCGAGGCCGCCCTTGTTGAGGCCCGTCACGCGGCCGTCGACCGGCAGGCCGGCGTCGAACATGCGGCGGATCTCGGCGGCGGCCTCGGCGGCCTGCGCCCCCTTCGATACCTTGCGCTTGAGGATCAGGCTGTTGCTCTCGGCATCGCGCCCGGCGACCGTGGCGTCGAGGCGGTCGCCGACGGCGACCGTCAGGTTGCCCTCCTTGTCGCGCAGGTCGGCCGCGGGGATCGCGGCTTCCGACTTGGTGCCGAGATCGACCAGGATCGTGTCCTCGCCGACCGACACGATCGTGCCGCTCACCTTGTCGCCGACCTGGGGGTCGTCCTTGCGCTCCGCCGGGGCGCTCTCCTCGTACTGGGCGAGGATTTCGCCGAATCCCTGCGGGTCCTCGTGGGCCTGCTCGGCCTGTTCGTCCTGCTCGTCCATGGGGTTTCGTTCCTCCGCCCCGGGCCCTCCGCGGTCCAGCTCGCCTGGGACCACGGCACCGGTGCGTCGAGTCGGTCAAAGTATCATGGGAGGCGCCTCGGGCCGAGAGGTCGCCAGGGTCGGTTGAGAGGTCTCCATCTTCTTCATCTGCCGTCTCATTCCGTGCTCTCGAGCCGGGGCGCCGGCGGCGGCTTTCTCGGGGCGAGCATGGCGTGACGCAAAGGTCTTTCAGAAGGGAAGAGTGCTGCAAGGGGCCGATTGCGGGGCAATCCGCGCGCCGCGGGTTGCGATCCGCTCGCCTCGGACGGCCGGACGGCGCGCGAGGACAGCTCCCGGGCGTTCGGGTTTTCCCGCCCTGGCGATAAGATCCGCGCCACCGCCGCGCGCTCCGACCGGTCCTCTCGCGACCTTCCGGCGCGCATTTCCTCGGACGTCGATCGGGAAGGATCCATGCACGCGCGAACCCGCCTCCGCCTCGCGATCACCGCCCTCGCCGGCCTCGCCGCTGCGGGCGCGCGCGCGGCAGCGGCCGCCGCGGCGATCCCGCGCTCGGCGGACGAGGTTCATCTCGCCGACTTCCTGCAGCTGACGGATCGCGGCGAGAACGCAGAGGCCTACTGGTCGCCCGACGGCCGCGAGCTGATCTTCCAGGCCCATGCGAGCGCGGAGACCTGCGATCAGATCTATCGCATGCCGGCCGACGGCTCGGCGCCGCCGGTCCGGGTGTCGAGCGGCCAGGGACGGACGACCTGCTCGTATTTCCTCTCCGGCGGAAAAAGGGTGATCTACTCCTCGACCCACGCCGCGGGGCCGGACTGCCCCCCGGCTCCCGACCGCACGCACGGCTACGTCTGGGCGGTCTATCCGACCTACGAGATCTGGAGCGCGAACCCGGACGGCTCGGAGCCTCTGCGGCTGACCGACAACCAGGCGTACGACGCGGAGTCGACGATCTGTCCACAAGACGGCGGAATCATCTTCACCTCCGACCGCGACGGCGACCTCGAGCTCTACCGGATGAAGCCGGACGGCAGCGACGTGACGCGGCTGACCCACAGCCCGGGCTACGACGGCGGCGCCTACTTCTCCCCCGACTGCTCGAAGATCGTCTGGCGCGCCTCGCGGCCGAAGCCGGGGCCGGAGCTCGACGAGTTCAAGCGGCTCCTGGCGCAAGGCCTCGTGCGGCCGAGCCAGCTCGAGATCTGGGTCGCGAACGCGGACGGCAGCGACGCGCGCCAGGTCACCTACCTCGGCGCAGCCTCGTTCGGGCCGTCGTTTTTCCCCTCGGGCCGGCGGATCATCTTCTCGAGCAACTTCGGCGATCCCAAGGGCCGCGAGTTCGATCTCTGGGCGGTCGACGTCGACGGCAGCCACCTCGAGCGGATCACCTCGACCCCGGGGTTCGACGGCTTCCCGATGTTCTCGCCCGACGGCGAGCGCCTCGCGTTCTCCTCGAACCGGGTGCAGAAGGAGCCTGGCGACACCAACGTCTTCGTCGCCCGCTGGATCGACGCGCCGGCTCGGGTCGCGGCGGCGAGCGCTCCCGCCGACCGCTTCGGCGCGGACGTGGCCTGGCTCGCGGACGACGCGCGCGAGGGGCGCGGAATCGGCACTTCGGGACTCGCCGCGTCCGCCGACTGGCTCGAGGCGCGCTTCAAGGCTCTCGGCCTCGCGCCGGGCGGGTCGGACGGCGGCTTCCGGCTCGATTTTCCGGTGACGGTCGAGATCGTCTCCGGCAAGGGTACGCGGCTCGCGATCGATGGCGGGGCGCTGCCGGAGGAGGCGATCCGTCCCCTCGCCTTTTCGACCTCGGCCGCAGCGGCCGGCGAGACGGTGGCCGCGGGCTACGGCATCACGGCGCCCGAGCAGCACGCCGACGATTACGCCGGTCTCGACGCGAATGGCAAGATCGTCGTCGTCCGCCGCTTCGTGCCGGCCGCCGTCTCGGCGCAAGGGGAGGAGGTCGAGCGCAAGCTGTCCGACCTGCGCTACAAGGCGTGGAACGCGCGCGAGCA
>DATMZM010000109.1:0-18696 GCA_035607445.1 Thermoanaerobaculia bacterium
TGCTGATGGCCGCTCCGGGCGGGGCCCAGGTGAAGACGGACCCCGGGTTGGCCGCATACAAGGCGGCGCCGGGGGTGAGCGGCAACATCTCCTCCATCGGGTCCGACTCCCTCAACAACCTGATGACCCTCTGGGCCGAGACCTTCAACCGGTTCTATCCCAGCGCCAAGATCCAGATCGAAGGCAAGGGCTCGTCGACCGCGCCGCCGGCGCTCATCGCCGGGACGTCACAGATCGGCCCCATGAGCCGCGAGATGAGCTCCAGCGAGATCGACGCGTTCGAGAAGAAATACGGCCACAAGCCGACCCAGATCAAGGTCGCCATCGACGCCCTCGCCGTCTATGTCAACAAGGACAACCCGCTCGAGCAGCTCACGCTGCAGCAGGTGGACGGGATCTTCTCCAAGGGCCGCGCCTGCGGCGGCAAGGCGATCAACACCTGGGGTGAAGCCGGGGTCAAGGATCCCAAGTGGGCGAGCAAGGCGATCAGCCTCTACGGCCGCAATTCGGCCTCCGGGACCTACGGCTTCTTCAAGGAGCACGCGCTCTGCAAGGGCGACTACAAGGACACGGTCAAGGAGCAGCCGGGCTCGGCGTCGGTGGTCCAGGGAGTGACCTCGGATTCGTCCGGCATCGGCTACAGCGGCATCGGCTACAAGACCTCCGGCGTCAAGGCGCTCCACGTCGGCAAGACCGCCGGCGCTTACTATGGCGACGACGCCGACAGCGTCTACTCGGGCAAGTACCCGCTGTCCCGCTACCTGTTCGTCTACGTCAACCAGGCGCCGAACAAGCCGCTCGATCCGCTGGTCCGGGAGTTCGTCAAGTACGTCCTTTCCCAGGAGGGTCAGCAGGTCGTGGTCAAGGACGGCTTCCTACCGCTTCTCGCGCCGACGGTCGCCCAGGAGCGCGCGAAGGTCAAGTAATGTCGAATGGCGAATCTCGAATCTTGAAGGGCGCGCGCAACTCGCCCGTCTTTCTTGATTCTTGATTCGCCCTTCCCGATTTCTATCCCATGTCCGAGCCCGCTCGCATCGTGAACGATTCGCCGCCGCCGGCGCGCCGTCCTCCGGCCTTGCGGCTCGCGAGCGCGCCGACTTCGAAGCGGCGCCTGTTCGTCGATCGCGCCGCCCGCTTCGTGGTCTCGCTCGGCGGCGTCGCGATCATCGCAAGCATCCTCGGCATCCTGCTCTTCATCGTGGCGGAGATCCGCCCGATCTTCGCCTCCGCGCGCGTCGCCGTCGAGCGCCGGGTGACGGTCCCCGGCGCGGATCTGGGCGCCGTGATCAGCGACGAGAACCGGACTCTCGTGATCGGGCTCTCCCGCGACGGCCGTGTCGTCGCGGTGCGCGCGGGCACCGATCCGAAGCGGGGCGCAGGGAACGGCCGGGTCGAGCTCGACCGGCCGCTCGCGACGCCGCCGGTTCCGGCGACAGCGACCGAAGCCCCGATGGGCGGCCGGTCGCTCGCGGCGGCTCTCGCCGACGGCCGGATCGCGATCGTGCCGGTCGGCACCGACGTCACCTTCGAGGGCGACCGGAGGGTGACCGTGCCGCGGCTCGGCGAGCCGGTCCTCCTACCGATGGACCCGGGCGGGCGCCCGCTCCGCGCCTTCGCCGCCCAGCTCGGCGAGGACGGCTCCTCGATCGCGGCAGCCCAGCGCGCGGACGGCACCCTTTCGATCGTCCGCCGCGTGGTCGAGACGAACGCGATGACCGGCGAGGCGACCGGCTCGCTCCTCTCGGCCGAAGCGAAGCTCGATCGGCCGCTCGCCACGATGGTCTTCGACGAGGAGCAGAAGAACCTCTGGGCGGGCACGAGCGACGGCGGTCTCCTCTGGTGGCGGCTCGACGGCGCGACCCCCGGCGAGCCCGATCTCGCCTCCGCCGGACGCTCCCCGGTGACCGCGCTCGCGCCGCTGATCGGCGGCCGCTCGCTCGTCGTCGGCCAGGCGGACGGCTCGCTGTCGGTCTGGTTTCCGGTCGAGCAGAGGCGAGGCGGCCCGCGCCTGACCCGGATCCACGACTTCCCGCCCCTGCCCGGAGCGGTCGTCCGGATCGCGCCCTCGGCGCGCGGCAAGAGCTTCCTCGCCGCGGATGCCCGCGGCGGCCTCGGCCTCTATGCCTCGACCTCCGAGCGGACCCTCTGGCGCGGCGCCTCGGAGGTCTCCGGCACCGTCGCGGGGCTCACCTTCAGCCCGAAGTCCGACGGCGCGGTGCTCGCCGCCGGCTCGGCGCTCGTCGAGATCGGAATCGACGATCCGCACCCCGAGCTCTCGTGGCGGGCGCTCTTCGGCAAGGTCTGGTACGAGGGATATCCCGAGCCCGCCTACGTCTGGCAGTCGTCCTCCGCGACCGACGACTTCGAGCCCAAGCTCTCGCTCGTGCCGCTCCTCGTCGGCACCCTCAAGGGCACCTTCTACTCGCTGCTGCTCGCGATTCCTCTCGGCGTCTTCGGCGCCATGTTCCTCTCGCAGTTCATGCACCCGAATTTCAAGCGGTTCCTGAAGCCCATGATCGAGATCATGGCCGCCCTGCCGAGCGTCGTCCTCGGCTTCCTGGCCGGCCTCTGGCTCGCGCCGCGGGTCGAGAAGGCGGTGACGGCGATCTTCCTCATGATCGCGATCCTGCCGCTCGCGGTCCTCTTGGCCGGCTGGCTCTGGCAGGCGCTGCCGCGGACGGTCCGCAACCGCTTCCGCTCGGGCAGCGAGACCGCGCTCTACGCCCTCGCCCTCGCCGCGGGCTTCGCCCTCTGCTTCGCGCTCGCGAAGCCGTTCGAACAGCTCGCGTTCGGCGGCAGCTTCCAGAGTTGGATTCATGCGGCCTTCGGCTGGACCTACGACCAGCGCAACGCCGTCATCGTCGGCCTGGCGATGGGCTTCGCGGTGATCCCGATCATCTTCGCGATCGCCGAGGACGCCTTCTCGAACGTGCCGCGGAACCTGGTCGCCGGCTCGCTCGCGCTCGGCGCGAACCGCTGGCAGACGGTGACCCGCGTCGTCCTGCCCTCGGCTTCGCCCGGCATCTTCTCGGCGATCATGATCGGCTTCGGGCGCGCGGTCGGCGAGACGATGATCGTGCTCATGGCGACCGGCAACACGCCGATCCTCGATTGGAACCCGTTCAACGGCTTCCGCACGCTCTCGGCCAACATCGCTGTCGAGATCCCCGAGGCGCCGCAGGGCAGCACGCTCTACCGCACTCTGTTCTTGGCCGCGCTCCTCCTGTTCCTGATGACCTTCGCCGTCAACACGATCGCCGAGGTCGTGCGGCAGCGCCTGCGCGCGCGCTACTCGCAGCTCTAGAGGTCCGACGCCATGCCCCGCGACGCCGAGACGCGCTACCGCCGCCGTTCCGACCGGCTCGGCAACTCGTTCACCGCGCTCTGCGGCGGCGCGCTCGCGTTGAACCTCCTCCTCGTCCTCGGCATCCTCGCTCTCCTGGCCTGGAACGGCGGCCGTTTCTTCTGGCAGCGCGACCTGGTCGAGCTGACGCTCCGGGACGGCGGAAAACGGCTCGGCGAGATCTGGGAGACCGAAAAGAGGGCGGCCGAGGCGCACGCCGGGGCGGACCCCGCGGTCGACAGGATCCGGATGAAGATCGGCAACCGCGACCTCGCGGGGCTCGATTTCGCCTGGATCGACCGGAAGGACGTCCGCTCGACGACCAAGCCGGGGGACGCGGAGCTGTTGGAACGGTTCGAGTACGGCAACTTCTACGGCTGGATGGAAGAGATCCACGCCGGGGGCAAAGTCGTCGCGCGCGGCGCCGAGGCCGCCTGGCGGGCTTTTCCGGCCTGGCAGAAGAAGAAGGCGGCCGAGCGCGCGGCGGCCGAGCGGCTCGAGAAAGGGCCGATCGGCGACGTCAACTACGAGATCGAGAAGCTCCGCCTGGCGCGGAAGAAGCTCGACGTTGCGGCGCTCCCGGCCGAGGAGAAAGCCGCGCGGTCGGCCGCGCTCGAGAGCGAGCTCGCCCTCCGCGAAGCCGCATACCAGAAGCTGGCCGACCGGCTGACCGCGCTCCGCTCGACGCTCGATTCCGGCACGGTCGTCCTGCGCGCGGCCGGCGGCGAGACCAAGGAGATGCCGATCTCGGGCATCGTCTCGGCCGTCCGCCCGAACCGGATGAACGCCTGGGAGAAGTCGCTGCTGTACGGTCGCCGGGTGTTCCATTTCATCGCCGACGATCCGCGCGAGTCGAACACCGAAGGGGGCATCTTCCCGGCCATCTTCGGCACCGTGATGATGGTCTTCCTGATGAGCGTCGCGGTCGTGCCGCTCGGCGTGCTCGCCGCCCTCTACCTGCGCGAGTACGCGAAGCAGGGGCCGTTCGTGCGCCTGGTGCGCATCGCGGTCAACAACCTGGCGGGAGTGCCGTCGATCGTCTTCGGCGTCTTCGGGCTCGGCTTCTTCGTCTACACGGTCGGCGGCACGCTCGACAAGCTGTTCTATCCGGAGGTCTTGCCGGCGCCGACCTTCGGTACCGGCGGCATCCTGTGGGCGGCCTTGACGCTCGCTCTGCTGACCGTGCCGGTCGTCATCGTGGCGGCCGAGGAGGGCCTCGCCGCGGTGCCGCGGATCGTCCGCGAGGGCTCGCTCGCGCTCGGCGCGACGAAGGCGGAGACCCTCTGGCGGGTGGTCATTCCGGCCGCCGCCCCCGGGATCCTCACCGGCATGATCCTCGCGATGGCGCGCGCCGCCGGCGAGGTCGCCCCGCTGATGATCGTCGGCATGGTCAAGCTCGCGCCCGCCCTGCCGGTCGACGGCCGGCCGCCGTTCGTCCATTTGAACGCCAAGTTCATGCATCTCGGCTTCGCGATCTACGACGTCGGATTCCAGAGCCCGAACATCGAGGCGACGACGCCTCTCGTCTTCGCGACCGCCCTCCTGCTGATCGCCGTCGTCACGGCGATGAACCTGGCGGCGATCGCCCTGCGCAACCACCTGCGGCGCAAGTACGCCGGGAGCGCCGTATGACCGCGATCGCCCCGCCGCCCCGAGCCGCCGCTCCGGCCGAGCCTCCGAGGAGACCCGCGATGATCGAGACCGAGCCCCGCACCCCCGAAGCCGCGACGGCGCCCGCGGCCGGACGCGATCCGGCGCTCCGCCCGCCGATCGAGGATCCCATCCTCGACGTCGAGGACCTGTCGCTCTGGTACGGCGAGAAGCAGGCCCTGCACGGCATCTCGCTCGAGATCCCGGCCCGGAAGATCACCGCCTTCATCGGACCGTCGGGTTGCGGCAAGTCGACGCTCCTGCGCTGCATCAACCGGCTCAACGACCTGGTCGACGGCGTCCGGGTCGAGGGCGAAATCCGCTTCGAGGGCGAGGACATCCGCGATCCGGAAACGGACGTGAACCGCCTGCGCAAGCGCATCGGCATGGTGTTCCAGAAGTCGAACCCGTTCCCGAAGTCGATCTACGAGAACGTCGCCTACGGCGCGCGCATCCAGGGGATCAAGAAGAAGGCCGACCTGGACGTGATCGTCGAGCGCAGCCTGCGCTCCGCAGCGCTCTGGGACGAGGTCAAGGACCGCCTCGACGAGAGCGCTCTCGGCATGTCGGGAGGCCAGCAGCAGCGCCTGTGCATCGCGCGCGCGATCGCGGTCGAGCCGGAGGTCATCCTGCTCGACGAGCCCTGCTCGGCGCTCGATCCGATCGCGACGGCGCGGATCGAGGAGCTGATGCAGGACCTGAAGGACCAGTACACGCAGGTCGTCGTCACCCACAACATGCAGCAGGCCTCGCGGGTTTCGGACTACACGGCCTTCCTCTACCTCGGCAAGCTCGTCGAGTACGGCGGCACCGAGCGGCTGTTCCTCAATCCGCTCAAGAAGCAGACCGAGGACTACATCACCGGCCGCTTCGGCTGAGGCTGGGGCCCCGGGGCGTCAGGCCCCCGCGCGCCTCAGGCGATTTCGAGGCGCAGGCGCTGGCGGCCGAAGGCGCTCTCGAGGCTCGCGGCGAGGCGGATCTCCTCGCCCGGGCGGACGTCGCGGGTGGCGGGGAGGAGGCGCAGGTCGTGGCCCCAGTGGGTCTTCGGCGCGTCCGGGGCGGTCGAGATCAGGATCTCGTCGTCGAAGCGGGCGCGGAAGAAGATCAGGAGGGCGCCGAGCGATCCCGCCTCCCGGACCTCGAGGATCGGCTCGGCGAGCGGCGGCGGAGCCGTCAGGTCGCCCTCGGCGAAGTCGATCGAATAGAGCGGGCACTCCGCGGTGAGCGGCTTGATCTCTTTCTCCGCCACGGCCTTGCGCTGTCCTCGCGGCTCGGGCTCGGCCAGGCGCGCGAGCCAGGGCGCAAGGTCGAGGCCCGAGCGCTCGGCGTAGGCACGGGCTTCGACGAGCGCGCGGCCGGCGTCCGCGACGCCGCTCGACACCGTGTCGATGCCGACGCAGGCGACCTCGAGCCGCGCCGGCAGGAAGCGCGCTCCGGGGGTCAGCAGGCGCGACTTGGCGTCGGCGAGCGCGGGCAGGAGGTTCTCCTCGAACGGGTCGGTGCCGAACAGCTCGTGGATCAGGATCTCCGCGGGCTCTCCGAGCTCGACGTCGCGGCTGTTGCCGCGATGGAGCTCCATGCGGTCGGCCCAGGGGTTGGCCGCGATCAGCTCGGCGGCGGCCGCGGCGATCTCGCTCTCCTCGATCGCGTCGACGCGGGAAGCCCCGGCGCGCGCCGCGAACAGCGACAGGATGCCGGTGCCGCAGCCGATCTCGAGCACCCTGCGCCCGGCGCAGTAGCGCTCGATCGCCGCGCGGTAGGCGTCGACCCGGAGCGCGTCGCGCAGCATGTAGTGGTGGCCCCAGGGCGAGGCGAAGCCGGAGGCGGCGAGCGCGGGCTCGCCGGTCCCGTCCGCCGGGGTCAGCAGGTTCTGGGCGAGGAGACCCTCGACGGCATCGCCGAAGCCCGCTTCTTCGACCTCCCACTCGGCGCCGAGGCGCTCGAGCACCTGGCGGGGAGTGGCGCCTCCCGCGAACGCGATGAGCACCGGCAGACCGTCGAGGTCGATCTCCTGGGCCGGCCGGGAGATCGAGTTCGTCGCGACGAGCTTGCCGCTCGGCGAGATCGCGATGCTGAGCGAGCGGGAGGTGAGGTAGCGGGCATCCCAATCCATGGCGGGATTCTAACGGCTGGCGGGGGCAGCTCCCCGGACCGCGAAGATCCGGGGAGCTCGGAGACGAAGCTCAGAAGGTGTAGCGGAAGCCGAGCCGGTACTGGCGCGGCGCGTTGAAGGTGAGCGGCTGGTCGAAGCTCGCGCCGTCCCGATCTTCGACCGAGGTGGCGCGCCCCTGGTTGGTGGCGTTGAAGACGTCGAGGATCACGCCCACGCGCCCCCGGCCGAGCTTCGGCTGCCACTCGGCCCGCAGGTCGATCTCGTTGCGCGCCGGCAGGCGCCGGCTCCCGCGCTCCTCCGCGAAGTAGCGGAACGTGCCCTGGCTGAAGCGGATGCACGAGGTATCGTTCTCGTTGGCCAGCAGGCAGCTGCTCCGGCGCGTATAGGCGCGGCCGGTCAGGTAGGTGTAGTTGCCCGAGAACGAGAGGTTCAGCTTGGGCACCTGATAGGTGCCCTGGAGCTTGACCTGGTGGGTGTTGTCGTTGGTCAGGCTCCCCTTGGCGTTGACCAGGGAATTGGGAGTGTCGAGGAAACTGCCCGGTCCGCCGTTGCCGCCGCCCGAGCTCGAGAAGCTGACGTTGTCGATGTTGCCCTCCGACTTCGAATAGACGTAGGAGAAGAGCATCTGCCAGTTGTCGCGCATCCGCCGCGTCAGGGTCACGATCGCGCCCTTGTACGTTCGCTCGAGGCCGGGCGGGTTGGTGACCAGGAGCACGTCCGTGCCCGGATTCAGGTAGTTGAAGAGCGTCACCTGCTGGCCGGTGCTCACTTTGTTGCCCGCCGGATCGGTGACGCCGACGAAGCCGGTGACCGGGACGAAGATGCCGTCGCGGCTGACCGTCTCGACGAAGTCCTTGTTCTTGCGGTAGACGAGCGAGGTCGAGAGCGTGAGGCCCGGCACCAGCTCGCGGTCGAAGCCGATCAGGTACTGGTCGAGGTACGGGTGCTTGAGATCCTTGTCGATCGCGAACTTCGACCCCGCGGTGTTGCCGAAGAAGTCGTTGAAGCCGCTCGGGAAGACCCGGCGCTGCTCGACGCCGTGGAAGGCGTCGGGGTCGACCCAGTAGTAGTAGCTGGCGAACAGCGCCTCGTAGTAGCGGCCGACGTGGGCCTTGAACAGGTTCTTGCCGTCGCCGGTGACGTCCCACGCGATCCCCAGGCGCGGCGCGATCGGGTCGGACGAGTAGACGTTGCCGTTCTTCACGTCGCCCCGGTTCAGGTCGACGCGGACGCCCGGATTGATCGTCACGTGGGGGGAGATGCGCCAGGTGTCCTGGGCGTAGACCGAGAGCCGCTTGTTCGTCGCGTGGACGTCGTAGTTGCCGCCGTAGTAGCCGATCGAGTAGGGGACCGGGTCGTACGCCTCGGTGCCCGGGTCGTCCGCCGTGTAGTAGTTGTCGTAGAACCAGGCGCCGGTCGGGTAGCCGTAGCGGTTGCGCACCGTCGAGCGCTCGATCTCCATGCCGAACTTGAAGTCGTGGTCGCCCTTGACGAAGTCGTCCGCGTGATGGGTGACCGAGGCGTTCGCCTGCTGGCGCGTGCGGTCGGCCTTGAAGAAGAAGGTGGAGTTTTGCGAGAAGTTGCCGGTCACCGCGTCGAGGTGGCCGGCGACGTTGGGCCCCTTCGCCGGATCGAGGTAGTAGTAGCCGTCGAAACCGCCGTAGGCGACGGTGACGATCGTGTCCGGCGAGACGACCTTGTGGCCGGAGAAGTTCCAGACGATCTCGGGCGCATCCTCGGTCACCGTCGCCTCGAGCGGCGTCTGGGCGTCGCCGCCGCGGCCGGTGATGTCGAAGCGGTCCCACTCCGACCAGGAGTCGATCGAGAGCGATTCGCTGGCCTGCCAGGAGAGCTTGCCGAAGACGCGCGGATCGCGCTCGGTGCGGATCGGGCCGCCGCTCGACGAGTCGTCGGCGACCTGCTGGCCGGACAGGAAGTACCAGAGCTTGTCCTGGCGGATCGGGCCGCCCCATTGCAGGTTCGCGTCGTACGACTTCTCGGTCGTCGCGTTCAGGCCCTGGATGTTCGAGTTGTCGCCGGTGAGCGCATCGTTGGTGTAATAGGCCTCGAGGCTGCCCTTGACCTTGTTGCCGCCGCTCTTCGTGATGCTGTTGAAGACGACGCCGGTGAAGCCGCCGTATTCGGCCGGCGCGCCCAGGCCCACGAGCTCGGCCTCCTCGACGATGTTGTAGTTGACGAACGCCCAGGAGGTGCCGGCCTCCGGGTCCGAGACGTCGACGCCGTCGAGCTGGTAGGCGTTCGCCGATTCGCCGCCGCCGCCGAACGCCGAGTCGTTGTTGATCCCGGGCGCCAGGTTGATCACGTCGACCTGGAAGCGGCTCGCCGGGATGTTCGCGAGGTAGGTGTTCGGCAGGTTGGTCGAGGTCCCCGAGCTCTGGACGTCGATCGTCGGCGCTTCGCCGGTGACGACGATCGTCTCCTCGAGCGCCTTGACGGCGAGGGTGATCGGCAGCTCCGTCGTCCGGCCGAGCGAGAGGACGACGCCCTCCCGGCGGACGGTCTGGAAGCCGTCCAACGTCACGACGACGACGTAGGGTCCGGGCGTGATCTCGGGAAACCGGAATCGTCCGTCGGCGTCGGTCGCGCCGGTGCGCGCGCCGCCGATCAGCGCCGGGCTCGAGATCTCGACCGTCGCTCCCGGCAGGGGCCCGCCGTCCTCGCCGATCACGCGGCCGTTCAGGCCGCTCGTGGTCTTGCTCTGCGCCCGGACGGCGCCGGCGGCGCCGAGGGCGAGAAGCAGGGCAAAAAAGATCCTGCACAACGACTTCCAGCTCATACACGCCTCCTCGGAACGGTCCGGACCCCAAGGGCCGGAACCTTCGAATGCGGGGCAGGGCAACAGGCAGCGAAACTGGCCGGATCGTAACAGAAACGTCGCCTCCGGGAGGGGGAGGAGCGCGCGTTTGGGACGACCGGTCGCCGCCGCGGGATGCGGGTAGGATCCGCCGCGCAATGTCCCGCTCCCGCGCCCGGAAGCCCGCGTCTCCGCCCCCTCCCGCCGCCTCGCGCCGCGCCTCGGCGCCGCGGCCATCGCGGCCGTCGCGGCGGATCCTGGCGCTCGGCGCGCTCGCGCTCCTGGCCGTCCTCGTCGCCGCCGGCTGGCTGCTGCATCGGCGCGGGCCCTTGGGCGGTCTGCCGGGCGGCCTTCGGCCCACGGATCTGAACCTCCTGGTCGTCACGCTCGACACCACGCGCGCCGACCGGCTGGGGTGCTATGGCGCCCGGGGGGTCGCGACGCCGAACCTCGATCGGCTCGCGGCGCGCGGGACTCTCTTCGAACGCGCGATCTCGCCGATGCCGATGACGCTCCCGGCGCACACGTCGCTGTTCACGGGGCTCCTGCCGGGGGCCCACGGCGTGCGCGACAACGGCGGGTTCCGCGTCGCGCCGGAGCGGATCACCCTCGCCGAACGGTTGAAGGAAAACGGCTGGGCGACCGGCGGCTTCGTCTCCGCCTACGTGCTCGACCACCGCTGGGGGATCGCCCAGGGGTTCGACACCTACTTCGACGACTTCGACCTGACCAAGTTCAAGTCGATGAGCATGGGCGACATCCAGCGGCGCGGCGACGTGACCGTGGCCCACGCTCTCGATTGGCTCCACGCCAGAAAGTCCGGCGAGAAGTTCTTCGCATGGGTCCATCTCTACGATCCGCACGCGCCCTACGATCCGCCCGAGCCGTACGCGACGCGCTACAAGGGCCACCCCTACAACGGCGAGATCGCGTGGACCGACGAGCTGGTCGGGCGGCTGCTCGGAGATCTCGCCGCGCGCGGGCTCGTCGAGAGGACCCTGGTCGCGGTGATCGCCGACCACGGCGAGAGCCTGGGCGAGCACGGCGAGCACGGGCACGGCTACTTCGTCTATGAGCCGACGACGCGGGTGCCGTTCCTGCTCGCCGGACCCTACCCGGCTCTCGCCGGCCGGAGGGTGGCGCAGGTGGTCGAGAACGTCGACGTCGCCCCGACGCTGCTCGACCTGCTCGGAGTCCGCCGCGGTCTGCCGGCGGAGGGCCGGAGCCTGGTGCCGCTCCTCGGCGAACGGCCCGCGGCGCCTTCGACCGGCGGGTCGCCCTCCGATCGGACCGATCGACTCCCGGGCTACAGCGAGTCGTTCTACGCCCGCTTCCATTACGGCTGGAGCGAGCTGCGCGCCGTCCGCACCGAGCGCTGGCACTTCATCGAGGCGCCCCACCCGGAGCTTTACGACCTCGAGCGCGATCCCGGCGAGCTTTCGAACCTCGCGGCGAGCGAGCGGCGGACGGTGGCCGAGCTGCGCGCCCGGCTGGGCGATGTCGATCGCGCGACGGCCGCCTCGAGCCGGGGCGGAGGCCCGGCTGCGGCGAGCGCCGCGCCGGTCGAGGAGGACGAGGAGACGCTGCGCAAGCTCGCGGCGCTCGGCTACGTCGGCTCGATGGGCGACGCCTCGGCCGGCAAGAGCTTTCGCGACCTGCCCGACCCGAAGGACCGTTTGGAGGTCTACAACCTGATGAACCGGGCGCGGGAGGAGCTCTCCTCGGGTCGCACGGACTTAGCGATCGCGACCTTCGGTCAGGTGCTCGCGCGCGACCGCGAGGTGATCGACGCCTGGTTCGGGCTCGGCAACGCCTGGTATCAGAAACGGGACTGGAGCCGCGCGGCCGAGCTCTTCCGCGAGACGCTTAAGCGCCGGCCCGATCACGACTACGCGATGATCGGCCTCGCCGATACCCTCGTCGCGACCGGCCGGATCGACGACGCGGTGCTCGGCTACCGGAGGTTCCTCAAGCAGGATCCGGACAACGGGCAGATCCTCTACCGGTTGGCCCAGGTGCTGCTCGATGCCGGCCGCGACGCGGACGCCGACCGCGCCTTCGTCCGCACGCTGGCGGTCGAGCCGAGGACCGCGCGCGCCGAGGTCGGCCGGGCGGTGGTCGCGTTCCGCGCCCATGATCTCTCGGCCTCGCGGCGCGCGCTCGATCGCGCGCTCGCCTTCGATCCGCGCGCCCGCCATGCCCGCTACAACCTGGCGCTGGTGCTCGAGGCCGAGGGCGATCTCGCCGGCGCGGCGCGCGCCTATCGGGCGGAGGTGGCGGAGTACCCCGATGCCTACAAGGCCTGGTTCAACCTGGGGCGCCTCCTGGCGCGCGGCGGCGATACCGCCGGGGCGCGGGCGGCCCTCGAGAAGGCCGTCGAGGCCGATCCCGGCTTTGCCGTCGGCCGGTTCTTCCTCGCCCAGGCCCTCCTCGGGGCCGGAGATGTCGCGGGCGCGCGAGACCAGGCGGTCCGCGGGCTCGCCCTCGACGGACGTTCCTCGTTCGCGGCCCTCGGGCACTACGTGCTCGCCGACGTCCTGGGCCGCGAGGGCCGGCGCGCCGAGGCGGCGATGGAAGTGGCGCGGGGCCGCGCGCTCGAAGCGGGGGTCCGGGATGGCCGAGGCGGAGGACATTGACCGGGTCGCCACGGATGCTGCAAAGTGTCGAGAGACCGAAATGAGCGAAACCGAGCGCCGCAAAGCCGAGCTCCGCGCGGGGGAGGACCCTCCGGGCGACGGCGAACCGTTTCGGCCGTCGCTCTCCTACCGGGGACGGGTCCTCGCCGTCGACGACAACCCCGAGATCCTGCTCCTGGTCGAGCTGACGCTCCGGCGCGCGGGTTTCGACGTCGAGACCTGCGCGGAGCCGAAGTCCGTCGTCGGTCTGCTCGAGCGCCGCGCCTACGACGCCGTCGTGCTCGACGTCGCGATGCCCGAGATCTCGGGCTTCGATCTCGTGCGGAAGATCCGCGCGTCGCAGCGGACGCGCCGGATGCCGGTCCTCATCCTCTCGGCGCACGGCGAGACCTCCGATCGCGTGCGCGGCTTGCGCGAGGGGGCCGACGACTACCTCGCGAAGCCGTTCGAGCCCGAAGAGCTGGCGCTGCGCATGGAGAAGCTGGTCGCGGTCCAGGCGCCGGTCGGCGGGCTGGCCGGAGATCTCTCGGCCTATCCGATCTGGGAGCTGCTCCAGACCCTCGCCCGGGCCCGGCGCACCGGGGTCGTCTCGGTGGAGGGCGAGGGCGGTGCCACGGCGGAGATCGAGCTGCGCCAGGGCCGCCTGGTGCGCGCCCGCCTCGGCGCCCTCGAAGGGGAGGAGGCGGCGCTCGCGGCGCTCCTCTTCGAGCACGGGACGTTCCGCTTCCACGACGGCGCGGGCGGCGATTCCGCGCCGCCCTCTCTCTCGATCGAGGTCTCGGCCCTGGTCATGACCGGCGCCTGGCTGATCGACGAGCTCGCCGAGCGCGCCCGCTGGATCCCCCCGCTCGACGCCCGCGCCTTCCTCGAGCCGGGGGCCGAAGTCGAGCTGCCGGGGACCTGGAGCCCGGGCGTCGAGCGGGTGGTCGCCGCGGTCAGTGCGGGACCGGTCAGCCGCCGGGAGCTTCTCGAGCGCGGCGTCGCCGGGCAGCAGACGGTCGACCTCGTGCTCGCCTGGCTGGCCGAGTGGGGCATGCTGCGGACCGAGCCCCCGCCGTCCGCGGACTGAGACTCCTCCTACTTCCCGCTCGCGGCGGGAGGCTTGGGCGCCTTCCAGCCGGTCCAGCCCGGGCCGCGGACGACCCGTCCGGCGGACGCTCCGGTCGGCTCCCCCGCCTTCAAGACCTGGATGCCGTTGACGAAGACGTGCTTCATGCCGGTCGCGTACTGGTGCGGCTTGTCGTAGGTGGCGTGATCCTCGATCGCCGCCGGATCGAAGATCGCGAGGTCGGCGAACCAGCCCTCCCGGATCCGCCCGCGGTCGCGGATCTTCAAGCGCTCGGCCGGCAGCGCGGAGAGCTTGCGGATCGCCTCCGTCAGCGGGATCACCTTCTCGTCGCGCACGTAATGCCCGAGCAGCCGGGCGACGTTGCCGTAGGCGCGCGGGTGGGCGTTCGACTTCAGGAACACCCCTTCCGCCGTCGGGGCGCCCTCGTCCGAGCCGAACGCGACCCAGGGGAGCGCGATCTCCTTCTTCACGTTCTCTTCCGACATCAGGAAGTAGATCGTGCTGACCCGGCTGTCGTCCTCGACGACCAGGTCCATCGCGGTCTCCTCGGGCGTCGTGCCGCGCGCCTTCGCGACCTCCGCGAGCGTCTTGCCGGTGAGCGGCTTGAGCTGGTCGGACTTGAAGCCGGCGAGCAGGACGTTCTCGGGGCCGGCGCCCAGGTAGAGGTTCTCCCAGGCGTCGGTCGGCGTCGCCATTTCGCGCTTGACGCGGGCGCGGATCTCCGGGTCCTGGAGGCGCTTGCGCCAGGCTTCGAGACCCCCTTCCTGCACCCACGGCGGCATCGCGGCGTCGAGCCCGGTGGCGCCCGCCGTATAGGTGTACATGTCGGCCGAGACGTCGAGCCCGGCCTTGCGCGCCGCTTCGACCTTGGCGATCAGCGCGTCCAGCTTCGGCCAGTTCGGGCGTCCCGCCGCCTTCAGGTGGTAGATCTCGGCCGGCAGGTTGCCCCGCCGGGCGATCTCGGTCAGCTCGTCGACCGCCTCGAGCAGCCGGTTGCCCTCGCTCCTCATGTGGGAGATGTAGCGCCCGCCGGAGTTTCCCGCGACCGCGGCGAGGGCGGCCAGCTCGTCGGTCTCGGCGTAGAACGCGGGGGCGTAGATGAGCGACGAGCCGAGGCCGAGAGCGCCCTCGTCCATCGCCTGCTTCACCAGGGCGCACATCCGCGCGATCTCGTCCGGGTTGGGCGGCCGGTTCGCGTAGCCGAGCTCGTGGACGCGCACCGTCGTCGCGCCGACGAACGACGCGACGTTCGGCGCGATCCCTTTCTTCTCGAGGTGCTCGAGGTACTCGCCGAGAGTGGTCCAGGGGATGTCGTACTTCAGATCGCCCTGCTGCTCGAGAGCCTCCTTGCGCATGGTCTCGTTGAGCGGCCCCATCGACCACCCCTCGCCGAAGACCTCGAGCGTGACCCCCTGGCGGACGTCGCTCTGCGCGCGGCCGTCGACGAGGAGGGTGTCGGTCGCCCACGACAGCATGTTGACGAAGCCGGGCGCGACCGCGAGGCCGCGGGCGTCGATCTCCGTCTTGCCCTGCGCGCCCTTCAAGTCGCCCACCGCGGCGATCCGGTCGCCCTGGATCGCGACGTCGCCGGTCAGGGGCTTCCCGCCGCTCCCGTCGTAGATCGTGCCGCCCCGGACGATCACGTCGTACGCGGGCCCCGAAGCGGGGGCGTCGGCCGCCACGAGTACGAGAAGCAGGAGAGGGGACAGCAGAGCTGCAAGGACGCCGAGTCTCGACATGGCGGATCTCCCGAAAAAGGCCGCCGCGATTCTACTCGCGGCCCGCTCAAACATTCCGCGTCCCGGTCCGTACATGAGGGCGCATGCGCACGCGACGCTCCCTCCTCGGCCTCCTCTTCCTCGTCCCCGCCGCGGGTCTCTCGACGCAGGACCCCGCCGCCCCGCCTCCGGTTCCTTCGGCGACGCCCGAGCTCCACATCGCTCGCGCCACGGGTCCGATCACCGTCGACGGCGATCTCTCCGACGCCGCCTGGAAGGGCGCGGAGCGGATCGAGAAATTCTGGGAGACCAACCGCAACGAGAACGGTCCGCCGCCCGCCGAGACGGTCGCCTGGCTCGCCTACGACGACCGCTACTTCTATGCCGCGCTCGAGCTTCGCGATCCCGACCCGAAGAGCATCCGCGCCTACCTCGCCGACCGCGACAACGTCTCGTCCGACACCGACTACGCGGGCGTGATCCTCGATCCGCGCCACGACGGCAAGACCGGCTACCTGTTCCTGGTCAACCCGAAGAACATCCAGTACGACGCGATCAACTCGGACGTCACCGGCGAGGATCCGTCGCTCGACCTGTTCTGGGACTCGGCGGCCAAGCGCACCGCGACCGGCTGGACGGTCGAGATCCGCATCCCGTTCTCGTCGCTCCGCTACGGGCCGGGAGATCCCCAGACCTGGGGCGCGATGATCTATCGCAACTACCCGCGCGACTTCCGCTACCAGATGTTCAGCATGACGATCCCGCGCGGCTCGAACTGCTTCATCTGCCACGAGAACCAGCTCGTCGGGCTCTCCGGCCTGCCCACCGGCTCGCACTACATCGCCGCGCCCTATGCCGCCGGGCGCCAGGGCTGGGCGCCCGAGAGCGGGCTCGGCAGCCGCCTGACGCGCGGCCATCCGGACGGGGACGTCGGCGCGGACGTCAAGTGGCTGCCCAACGCCGACCACGCGATCGACGCGACGATCAACCCCGACTTCTCGCAGGTCGAGTCGGACGCCTCGCAGGTGACCGCGAACGAGCGCTTCGCGCTCTTCTTCCCGGAGAAGCGGCCGTTCTTCCTCGAAGGGCTCGATCTGCTCTCGACGCCGCTCCAGGTCGTCTACACCCGGACGATCACCTCGCCGCGCTGGGGGACGCGCGCGACCGGACGCTTCGGCGCGACCTCCTACACGGCGCTCGTCGCCGACGATCGCGGGGGCGGAAGCGTCATCCTCCCCGGGCCGCAAGGATCGAGCTTCGCCGACCAGGACCTCTCGTCGCTGGTCGGGGTCGGCCGCGTGCGGCGCGACGTCGGGACTTCGTTCCTGAGCTTCCTGACCACCGTGCGCGAGAGCGACGGCGGAGCGTACAACCGGCTGTTCGGCCCCGACTTCCAGTGGCGCAAGGGGGGGGACTCGGTCACCGGGCAGCTCCTCTGGAGCGACACGCGGACGCCGAGCCTGCCCGCCGCGGGGGTCGCGGAGTGGGACGGACGGCGGCTCTCCTCGCACGCGTATTACATCGAGGGCTTCCACTCGCGCAAGACCTACGAGCTCTACGGCTACGTCAAGGAGCTGGGCGACGATTTCCGCGCCGACGTCGGGTTCGTGCCCCAGGTCGGCTATCGCGAGACCCTGCTCCAGGCCAAGCGCCTCTACTACCCGAAGGACTCGACCTTCCGCTCGGTCCGGCCCAAGCTCGCCACCCGCTACGCCGACGATTCGCACGGTCGCCTGCTGCTCTCGCGCGTGGTCCCGGGCATCGAGATCGACGGCGCGCGCAACAGCTACATCGAGCTCAACTACAAGTTCGAGCGGGTGCGCGCGGGGGAGGCGGTCTTCGACCGCCGCTATCTCGAGTACTACGCCGAGGTGAGCCCCTCGGGAACGATCGGTCAGATCACGCTCCAGGGCTTCGTGGGCGACGACGTCGACTTCAACAACGCCCGGCCGGGCGACGGCGGCTCGATCTCGCTCTCCTCGACGCTCCGGCCCGAGGAGCACCTCGACCTCCGGCTCTCGGCGACGAAGCGGTGGCTCGACGTCGACGCGGGCGGTCGGAGCGGGCGCTACCTGACCGCCGAGATCGGCCGCATCCGCGCCAACTACAACTTCAACTCCCGCGCCTTCCTCCGCCTGATCGGCGAGGAGATCCGCCTGATCGAGAACCGCCGCCTCCGCCCGATGCAGGGAGAGGGCGAGAAGCGCTCCAAAGACCGCACCGCCTCGGCGCTCCTCGGCTACAAGCTGAATTGGCAGACGGTGCTCTTCCTCGGCTTCGGCGACGCGCGCAGCCTCGATGAACGGGGAGAGCTGGCCCCCGCCGCCCGCCAGGCCTTCTTCAAAATCTCCTACGCCTTCCAGCGCTAGCTTTTTCCTGGGACCGCCGGCCCGCCCTTCTCCGAGCGCGCTTTTCCTGGGACCGCCGGCGTCCTCGCCGGCCCACCGCCGGACCATCTCCGCCGCCGAGCGCAGGGCCCTCATCGCCGTGTTCTCCTGCTATGCTCCCAGGCGCAAACCAGGCGGCATCCGTGATCTTAGAGGCCACCCCAAAGACTCTCCCGCTCCTCGACCTCGGCCCCCTCGTCGCCGACCTCGCGGCCGACCCGCACCTCGGCGCGAAGCTCGTCCACGCGGCGGAGCTGCCCGCCGAGCCCGCGCGCTTCGGCGAGCTCGACCCGCCGCTGCCCGCCCCCCTCGTCTCCGCCCTCGCGCGGGGTGGAGTGAAGCGCCTCTGGAGCCACCAGGCGGAGGCGATCGCGGCCGTCCGACGGGGCGAGAACGTGCTGGTCACGACGCCCACGGCGTCGGGCAAGTCGCTCGTCTTCCAGGTGCCGCCGCTCGAAGAGGCGCTCGCGGGCGGCCCGGGGCGGGCGCTCTTCCTCTTTCCGCTCAAGGCGCTCGGGCGGGACCAGCGCGGGAAGTTCCGCGACATCGCGGCCGCCTGCGGGCTCGGATCCGAAGAGGCCGGCTGCGAGATCTACGACGGCGACACCTCGGCCTCCGAGCGCGCGGCGATCCGGCGCCGCTTTCCGCGCGTCGTGATCACCAATCCGGACATGCTCCATTTGGGCCTCCTCGGCCACTGGACGTCGTGGGGGCCGTTCCTCGCCGACCTCCGCTGGATCGTGCTCGACGAGCTCCACGCCTACCGCGGCATCTTCGGCAGCCACTTCCACCACGTGCTCTCGCGCCTGCTGAGGCTGTGCCGCGCGCTCGGCGCCGAGCCGCAGCTGATCGCCTCCTCGGCGACCGCCGCGAACGCGGGGGAGTTCGCCGAGGCGCTCACCGGCCGGCCCTTCCGCTGGATCCGCGAGCCGGGCGCGCCGCGCGAGGGGCGCCGGTTCCTCCTC
>DATMZM010000346.1:0-4971 GCA_035607445.1 Thermoanaerobaculia bacterium
CTCGACCTCTACTTCCTGCTCACGCCCTGGGCCGAGAACGCCGACTACGAGCTGCGCATCCTCGGCCGCGCGATGACCTGCCTCGAGGCGACGCCCATCCTCTCGGGGCCGCTCCTCGATCCGCTGACGGCGTGGGCTCCCTCCGAGGCGATCCAGGTCTGCCTCGCCGACCTGACCACCGAAGACCTGATGCGGACCTTCGATTCGCTGCCGATCGACTACCAGCTGTCCGTCCTCTACGTCGCGCGCGTCGTCACGCTCGCCGAGCGGACGGCGACTCCCGATACGCCGGTGACGACGTTCGCGACCGGCACGAAGCCGGGGGCGGAAGCGCCATGAACGCGCCCGTGAATGCAATCGTGCCCGAAGGCTACTCCGAGAACCTCCAGAGGCTCGCGATCGGCTTCGAGGCGCTCGATCCCGTGCGCGGCGGGCGCGTCGGCTGGCCGCTGCGCTTCGAGGTCGAAGGCCCTCCGCCCCGCCCGCCGGCGGACCGGCGCGAGCCCTACCGCCGGATCGTCCGCCGGGGCCAGGCCCGGCCGGTCGTCGACCGCCACGACTCGTGCCTCTACGCCCTCCTCTACCAGCCCCACCTGACGCCGCGGACGATTCCTCCGGACGTCGAGCCTCCCCTCGTCCCCGGCGACCCCCTGACGACGATCGACCTCAGGATCTACGAGCGCTCGCGCCGCTTCGTGCCGCGGCGGTTCCGGCTGCCGATCCTGCCGACCGCCGACGCCGAGGCCCGCCCCTACCAGGACAGGGTGCGCCGGCCCGCCCTCTATCCGGGCGCCGCCTACGACCTTTCCGCGCGCTCGACCGGCCTGCGCGGGCGCGTGCTGCGCGGAGGCGTTCCGATGCGCTGGGCGCGCGTCGAGGCGACGCTCGACGGCACGGCCACGATCGTCGGCCGCGCGCACGGCGACGACCGGGGCGAGTTCCTGCTCGTGCTCGCGCCCTCGGCGGCCTCGCCGGTCGAGCTCGTCGATCCGCTGCCGATCCGGGTCACCGTCTCGGCGCCCGACCCGGCTCCCGTCCCGGCGACGCCTCTGCTCCCCGGCCAGGACCCCCTGTGGGACCTGCCCGTCGAGATCCTGCCCGCGCCGGGCGCCCTCGATCCCGTGTCGTCCGGCGAGGCCCTGCCCGCCGGTTACACCCTGACCTCCACCCGCATCGTCCCCTTCCGCCTCGGGAGGCTGATCTCGACCGCCGACTTCGTGTTCGCGTGAACCGAAGCCAAGGACAAAAGGAGCGTCCACCATGCCCGAATACCTCGCGCCAGGAGTTTTCGTCGAGGAGGTCAGCTTCCGATCGAAGTCGATCGAAGGCGTGCCGACCAGCACCACCGGCTTCGCCGGCCTCGCCCGCTACGGACCCGTCTGCTACCCCGACGGCCCGAAGACCTGCGAGCCCCGCCTGATCACGAGCTTCGTCGAATTCGAGCGCGTCTACGGCGGCCTCGAGCACCTCTGGGTCGGCGCGGCGGACCCGGGCGACGAGCGGCTGCCCTACGTCGCGCACGCCGCGCGCGCGTTCTTCGACAACGGCGGCCAGCGGCTCTACGTCGCGCGCGTCTTCGTGCCGCGCGATCCGGAGAGCGAGGACCCCGATTGGGGGCTCGCGCGCTTCGGCTTCGCGACCGCCGCCGGCACCCCCGTGACCTGGCGCGCGCGCTGGCCCGGCCGCGCCGGCAACGTCAAGGTCGAGAGCCAGGTCGTGCGCAGCAAGAACCTCGCGATCGTCGACGGCGCCGGGGCGAAGGTCCCGCGCGCGCGGGCCGGCATGGTCTTCGAGGTCTTCTCGGGCGGCGCGACTCCCGCCAAGGGCAACGAGGCTCTCGTCGTCGCCAACCTGCGCGTCGCGCGCAACGGCGCGGGCGGCGCGATCGAATTCGTCGATTCGACCGGCGCGACGCCGGCCCTCGCCGCGACCGACGTCGTCCAGCTCGTCGAGCTGACCGTCGTCGTCACGGTCGACGCCGACCGCACCGAGCGCAGCACGGAGCTCGCCGCCTCGCCGCTCCAGAAGCGCTACGTCCACCGCATCCTCGAGAAGGACGATCCGGAGGACGAGGACTCGGTCGTCTGGCTCGAGTTCGACGCCGACGCCGAGGCGACCGCGCTCGGCGCCGCGGCGGACTTCGCCCCCGCGCGGCTCGCGGTGGCGCTCCAGGGCAACCCCGGCACGCTCGCGGGCGGCCACGACGGCCTGCTGCTCGGTCCGGACGACGTCGCCGGCCACGAGACCGACCTCGACGACCCGACCCGCAAGGCGACCGGGCTCGCCGCTCTCGGCGAGATCGACGACATCGCGATCGTCGCGGCCCCCGACGGCGGGACGCTCGGCGACGTCGACCAGAGCGCAGGGGTCGCCGACCGGCTGATCTCCCACGCCGAGCGGTTGCGCTACCGGATCGCGATCGTCGACGGGCCCGAGCACCGCTCGATCAACCAGATCCGCGACTTCCGCGGCCGCTTCGACTCGACCTACTCGGCGCTCTACCACCCGTGGATCGAGATCTTCGACCCGACCGAGCGTCCCGCGCAGGGCGCGCCGCCGCGGCGCCTGGTGCTGCCGCCCTCGGGCTTCGTCGCCGGCATCTACGCCCGCTCCGACGTCACGCGCGGCGTCTTCAAGGCGCCGGCCAACGAGATCGTGCGCGGCCTGACCCGCTTCGAGGCGAACATCAATAAGGCGCGCCAGGAGGTCCTCAATCCCGAGGGGATCAACGCCCTGCGCTTCTTCGAGGGGCGCGGCAACCGGGTCTGGGGCGCGCGCACGATGACGTCCGACCCCGAGTGGAAGTACGTCAACGTCCGCCGGCTCTTCCTCTACCTCGAGCACTCGATCGACAAGGGCACGCAGTGGGCCGTGTTCGAGCCCAACAACCGCCGCCTGTGGGACAACGTGCGGCGCACGATCGAGGACTTCCTGCTCACCCTCTGGCGCGACGGCGCGCTCTTGGGCGACAAGCCCGAGCAGGCGTTCTTCGTCCGCTGCGACCGCACCACGATGACCCAGAACGACCTCGACAACGGCCGCCTCATCTGCCTGATCGGCGTCTCGCCGGTCAAGCCGGCGGAGTTCGTGATCTTCCGCATCGGCCAGTGGACCGCCGACTCCAAGGTCTAAAGCGAGACGAGGAGAAACGACATGCCGACGTTCCGCAACAACCCGTACACCGCCTTCAACTTCCTCGTCGCCCTGGGCGGCGACCAGGGCGACGGCTCCGCAGGCACCATCATCGGCGGCTTCTCGGACGCCTCCGGCCTCGGCATCGACGTCACCTACGCCGAGTACCGGAACGGCAACGAGCGCTTCAACACCGTGCGCAAGGTGCCGGGCATCCACAAGAACGACGACGTGACCTTGAAGCGCGGCCTGGTCGGCTCGGACGACCTGTTCAAGTGGCTCAAGACCGTGCGCGACGGCACCGCCGACCCGCGCCAGGTCACGATCACGCTCCTCGACGAGGCGCGCGAGCCGGTCGCCACCTGGGTGCTGCGCCAGGCCCAGCCCAAGAAGTGGTCGGGCCCGACGCTCGCCGCCAAGGGCGGCGGCGACGTCGCGATGGAAGAGCTGCACCTGGTCCACGAAGGCATCGAGTACCAGTAAGGGGACGCCGGTGCCTCAGACCCTCACCCTCGGCGCCCCAGGCGTCTACGTCGAGCCGGAGCGCAGCCTGCCGGCCCTCGGCGGCGTCCGGCTCGACGTCTGCGCGTTCCTGGGCGTCGCGCCGCGGGGCCCCGTGCGGGTGCCCGACGCGGCGCCCGATCCGCTGCCGGACGGGCCGACGGTGCGGATCGAGAAGCGGCGCTCGGTGGCGGTGGCGGTCGAGAGCTTCGGCGAGTACGTCCGGATCTTCGGCGGCTTCGAGGGTCCGGGGCGGCTGCCGTTCGCGGTCGCCTCGTTCTTCGAGCAGGGCGGGCGGCGCGCGTTCGTCGCCCGCGTCGTCCACGACTACGGCAACGCGACGGACGACGCGCTCGGCGCCGCGTCGGGCGAGCTCGGAAGCGTCACCGCGAGCGGCGGCGGGCCGGTCAATCTCTTCGCGCGCAGCGAGGGGACGTGGGGCAACGCTCTGCGCGCCGCTCTCGGCTTCTCGCTGCGCCCGTTGCGCTTCTCGACGGCTTCCGCGATCGACCTCGGGCTCGATCCGGCCGATCGGGTGCCGCCGGGGACGCTTCTGCGCCTGACGCTCCCCGACGGCTCGCGGACCTCCGCGTTCGTCGCCGCGGTCCGCGCCGCGGGCTCGGGCGCGCGCGGCTCGGCGCTCGCCGCGACGCTCGACCGCCTCCTCCCCGGCGTGCCGGCCGCGGCGGAGGTGATCGAAGGGATCCTGATCGCGGACGACGGCGACGGCCGGAGCGAGCGGTTCGAGGGCGTCGGCCTGTCGTCGTTCCACCCCCGCTGGCTCGCCACCGTGCTCTGCCACGAGTCCGAGCTGCTCTGGCCGGACGAGGGGTGGCTCGACGGCGACCTCCTGCCGGCGCCGGGCGTCCGCCTGGCCGAGCCGGTGTTGCCGCCCGCCGAGCCGAAGCCCCCCGCGCAGCCGCAGTTCTCGGGAGGCCTCGACCGCTACCCGGAGATCGTGCCGGAGGACTTCTTCGATCCGGAGTGGACCCCCGGCGACGACGCCCCCGGCTCGGGGATGCTCGCGCTCGCGGGGCTGCCCGAGATCGCGGCGGTCGTGCTCCCCGACCTCTACTCCCCCGGACCTCTCGTGCCGTTCGAGCGGGTGATCGAGCCGCCGTCGCTCGCAGGGCCCGAGTTCGCGCCCTGCGACACGTTCGAGCCGCCGCCGCTCGTCCAAGCCACGACGACGCCCGACCTCGACGGCCTGCGGCTCGACCCGCGCCTGCCGGGCGACTTCGCGGCGATCGTCGCGCTCCAGCAGGCGGTGGTCGAGCGCGCCGAGGCGCTCGGGATCATCGCCCTCCTCGACGTGCCGCCCGGCCTCGAGCCGCGGCG
>DATMZM010000423.1:0-3813 GCA_035607445.1 Thermoanaerobaculia bacterium
CACGAAGCTCGATCCCCCGCTGTCCGAGAAGGCCGCTCTCGATCTGCTCGCCGCGATCGACGGCGAGCTGATCGAGCGGGTCGAGCAAGTGGAGTCCGCCGGATCGCCCGCCGCGTCGAGTATCGCGGGCATGGCCCCCGCGACAGGGGTCGCGATCCTCGGCAGCGGGCTCCTGGCCCGAAGGATCGAGCGCGAGCTGAAACGCGCCGTGCGCGCGCTCGCGCCCGAGGAGAGGATCGAGGTCCGGCGCTTCGGCCGGAGCGCGCTCCCGGATCTCGCGGCGATCGCCACGAGCGGTGCGAGCCTGCTGATCTGCGCTCTCGAAGGGGTGCCTTACGGCAGGATCCTGGCCGTGCAGGCGGCCCTCCTGGCGACCGGGATGCCGGCTCTCTTCCTGACCGCCGATCCGGACGGGATGCGCATCGGGCCGACCGTCCTTCCCGGCGTCGGACCCTGCTTCGCCTGCGCCCAGCTCGCCGCGATCCGCTTCACTCGCTTGGATTCCGAAGCGGCGCTCGCGGCGGTTGCCGGGGTTTCCGAGGTCTCCGGCATGTCCTCGGACTCCGGGTTCTCCGGGTTCCGCGCGGAGACCGCGAGCCCGGACGAGAGGGCCTGGGCCGCGAGCGCGGCAGCTCAGGAAGCTCTCGAGGTCGTTCGCGGGAGGGGGCGCTGGGGCGAACCCGAGCTGATCGAGGCGTTCCTCTGGCGGCCTCCCGCGCCGGTCGGAACCGAGACGCGCCGCATCCCGCTCGAACGCGATCCTGACTGCCCGCTCTGCTCCGGAATCTCCGCTCCGCCATCGACCGCGGTCGCCGCGCGGGCCGAGATCACGATCTTGAAGAACGAGGAGCAGCGCCCGCCGCGCGCCATCTCGTCCGCGGCGCCCGGAGAGAGGATCCGGAGCGTCGGGATCCTCGGCGGCGGGACGGCCGGCTACCTGACCGCGCTCGCGCTCCGGCGCAAGGCGCCGGACCTCGCGGTCACCCTGATCGAATCGCCGGACCTGCCGATCCTCGGCGTCGGCGAGGCGACCACGCCGCTCATGCCGCAGTTCCTGCACGTCGACCTGGGGCTCGACGTCCTCCGTCTGTTCGCCGAAGTCCGGCCGACGTTGAAGCTCGGCATCCGCTTCCTCTGGGGGGAGCCCGGCAACGGCGATTTCAACTATCCGTTCGGCCCCGTCCGCCTGCTCGAGCCCGCGGTCTACGGCGAGCCGGGAGGAAGCGATCTCAACTCCTGCTCGCTCCAATCGCTCCTGATGGCGGCGGGCGCGGTCGGCCTCTATCGGATGGACGGATCCTCCGGCGGACCCGCGGCGAGCGCCGACTGGAGCTGTCGTCTCGGCAGCGCGATCGCCTATCACCTCGACAACGAGCGCTTCGTCGCCTACTTGAAAGGGCGCGCCGCTGCGGCCGGAATCGAGCGCCTCGAAGCGACCGTCGCGGAGGCCGAGGCGGTCGACGATGGGGCGGGAGGACGCGAGGTGGGCACCCTCGTCTGCTCCGACGGCCGCCGCTTGCAATTCGACCTCTACGTCGACTGCACCGGCTTCCGCTCGGTCCTGCTCGAAAGGACGCTGGGCTCGCCGTGGACGAGCTTTCAGAAGAGCCTGTGGACCGACCGCGCGGTGATCGCCGACGTGCCCCCCGGGGGCCCCCTCGGTCCCTACACGACGGCCGAGACGATGGCGGCCGGCTGGTGCTGGCGGATCCCGCAACCCGAGGCCGACCATCGCGGCTACGTCTACTCCTCGGCCTTCCTGAGCCCCGAGGAGGCGGAGGCCGAGATGCGGCGCGCAAACCCGGGGATGGGCGCTGCCCGCGAGCTGCGCTTCCGAGCCGGCCGCCACGAGCACTTCTGGCGGGGCAACGTGGTGGCGCTCGGCAACGCCTACGGTTTCGTCGAGCCGCTCGAATCGACGGCGCTCCACCTGCTGATCCGCCAGATCGGCTTGCTCACCGGGCTCTTTCCCTTGCGGCTCGGGGAGCGCAGCCTGCAGCCGTTGCTCGATCGGAAGGTCGGTGCCTGGTGGGACTACCTCGCCTGGTTCCTCGCCCTTCACTACCGCTTCAACCGCCGCCTCGACACCCCGTTCTGGCAGGCCGCGCGCGCCGAAGTGGACGTCTCCCGCTACGCCGAGCTGCTCGAGGTCTACCGGCGCCGCGGGCCGCTCTCCTACGATCCCGCGCTCCGGAAAGCCTTCGACTATCCCGATCCGCTCTGGGGACCGGAGGGCATCGACACCCTCCTCCTCGGCCAGGGAGTGCCCTGCGATCTGCCGCGACCGCTAATCGGAGAAAAAGCCTGGCGCGCCCGCGTCGCGCGCATGCGATCCACCATCGCCCGCGCCGCGCCCCACGCCCTGGCCCTCGACTTGCTGGCCGCCTGCCCCGGTCTCCGCGAAGGGCTCATCGCCCCCTTCCACGCCGCCGGACCGGCCTTTCCCGCCGGCTGACCGCGAGCCGGCGAAGACCGCTCAGATCCGTCAGGCCGATCCGTCGTTCCCGCTCTTGGAAGGCTTGGGATCGAGTTCGCAGAGGACGAAGACGCCGTGCGTGTAGGGAGGGTCGAAGTCGTTCGTCGACTGCGCGAGATCGAACCAGAGATCCCAGGCGCGATCGAGCTCCTCCCGCGTCATCCCCTTGAGGTTCAAGTCGTCCTCGCTGAGCATTTCCATGGTCAGCCTCCTGGCTCGAGAGGGTCGAAGTCGACGTTCCGCATCGTGACCAGGATATCAAGGCGCTCCGAGGCCGCTCAGCGGGCGTCCTCGTCAAACGCCACGTTACCGAACAGGACCATCATGAAGAGAGCGCAGCCGACCGCGTAGAGCGTCAGGAACCCGCCGTCGATCGAGAGCCAGAGATTCAGCGTGTGGGGGTCCGGCTTGTAGTAGAAGGCCGGCGAGAACCGATTGAGCAGCCGGTAGCCGAAGATCCCGTTGGCGTAGATGCCGAGCACCGCGGCGATCGAGATCCAGAGGTGGGCCTTGGCGAGCTTGGCCGCGCTCGGGCTCGGCGTGCCCCACTCCGGGAGCGCCCGATAGACGAGCCCGAAGAGCGTCAGGCCGACCCAGCCGAGGAGCGCCGCGTGGGCATGGATGGGCGCCCACGGGCATCGGATCGCGACGCCCCCGTGGAGGTAGTGGGCGAGCGGGCCGTAGCCGGTCAGAAGCCCGATCGCCAAGAGCCCCGTTCCCCACTTGACGAACTTGAGCGAGATCCTCTTCATGAGCGCTCCTCTTCCTTTCGATTGGCGGGGCTGAAATCGCGCGGCGGGCTTGGCCGATCACCGGCGGCGAAGCGAGGCTCGGTCAAGAAGCGCTCGATCTGCCGCCGGTGCCGCAGTACGTGGACGATCGCATGCTCGAGCATCTGTTCGAGGTCGAACATCGGTCCCCATCGCGCATGGATTTCGACCGCGGCCATCTCCTTTTCGGTCATCTCCCAGCGCCCTTCGAACGTCGTTTCCAGATAGGAGAGCATCGCCGCGAGCTGCTCGACGCTTTCGGCGCGCGAGCCCAGCTCGAGGTCCGGCCGACTCCCGTCGATCGCGAGGGCCAGCCGGATGTAATTGGTATGCCCGTAACCTGCGCGTACGACGTGGTTGACGACCGTTTGGATGGAGCGGCAGTCGTCGTCCTGCGTCTCCCGATCACGCACGGCCTCGAACTCGAAATCCGTGAGCCCGAGGACGAGTTCCGCGAGCTGCGCGATCGCGCGCTCGAATTCGTCCACGAGCGCGCCGTTCACACCCCTTCGGAAGGTTTTGTTCATGCCGCCGCGGAGTGCCACCCCAGGAACAGGGCAAGGGCGA
>DATMZM010000498.1:0-3281 GCA_035607445.1 Thermoanaerobaculia bacterium
TCCCCTCTTCGACGATCAGCGGCAGGTGCTTGAGGGTTTCGGCCGTCACCCGGCCGTCGTTGGGAAAGCGGACGATCCGCTCGATCCTCTGCGGCCCCTCGAAGCGCGGCTCGAGCGGGATCCCCTGGAGCGCCGCCTGGACCGTCTCGAGCAGCAGAGGGCGGGGCACGTCGAGCCGGCGCAGGGCCTCGTCGTCCGGCGTGATCTGCCATTTCGGAAGCGGGCCGCCGGTGTCCGGCGTCACCGATTCGACTCCCGCGACCCCCGCGAGGACCTTTTGGACCCGGGGCATCACGGGCGCCAGGGCCTCGAGGTCCGGCTGGAAGAGCTTGACCTGGAGATCGGCCGGCGTGCCGCCGATCCCCTCGGCGATGCGCATGCCCATGGGGGTCGTCCGCTCGACCGAGAAGGGCATGCGCTCGGTCACCGCTTCGATCTCGCTCTCGATCGATGTCGAGCTCACCCCGGGCCTCAGGAGGACGAGGACGTCGGAAAGGAATTGCGGCATCGGGTCTTCGGTCACCTCCCCCCGGCCGGTCCGCCGGTAGTGCGCCTGCACGCCCGGCATGCGGGAGAGCTCGCGCTCGAGGAGCCCGTTGCCCTCGTCGACCGCCTGCAGGCTGGTCTCGGCGGGAAAGGTCGAATTGAGGAGCACCGCCCCCTCGTCGAGCGCGGGCAGGAAGTCGCTGCCGAGCCGCGAGGCGAGGAAGAAGGTCGGCACCGTGAGCGCCAGGGCGACGCCCGCGACCAGGAGGCCATGACGCATCGCCCCGTCGAGCACCGGCCGGTAGAGCCGCTTGATCGCCCGCACGAGGCGGGGCTCTTCGAGCGCGCTCCCCGGCGGCAGGAAGCGATCGACCAGCACCGGCACGAGCGTGAAGGAAAGGACGAGGCTGAGGGTCATCGAAGCGGCGACCGCGACGGCCAGCGGCGCGTAGAGCTTGCCCGCGATGCCTCCCAGGGCGAGGAGCGGAATGAACACGGCGAGGATGACCAGGACGGCGGTCGCGATGGGCAGCGCGACCTCGGCCGCCGCCCGGGAGAGGATCTCGCCGCGCGGCGCGCCGTCCGCCGCATGCTCGTGCAGGCGATGCGCGAGGTTTTCGACCATGATCACGCCCGCGTCGACGAGCAGCCCGACCGCGATCGCGAGGCCGCCGAGCGTCATCGCGTTGAGCCCCAGGCCGAACGCCTGGAGGGCGACCGCGGCGCCGAAGGTCGAGAGCGGCAGGAGGACGATCACGACGCTCGCGGCGCGCAGGCTGCCCAAGAGGACGACGAGCACCAGGGCGACGAGGAGAGCGCCGAGCCCGAGCGCCCGGAGGACCCCGCCGAGCGCGTGCTCGACGAAGTCCCCCTGGTCGTAGAAGAGGTCGAGCGTCATGCCCGGAGGCAGGGTCTTCCGCAGGCCCGGAAGCGCTTCGCGGACCCCGCGGGCGGTCGCGAGCGTCTCGGCCGCCGGCTGCTTGACGACGCGCAGCGAGACCACCTCGTGGCCCTGGTAGCGCGCGAGCCCCTGGCGGAACCCGGGCGCCTCCCGCACCTCGGCGATCTCCCCGAGAGGCACCAGGCCGTGCGCGGTGTGGACCGGCAGGCGGCGGACCGCCTCGGGCGTCGCGGCCAGGTTGCCGACGGTCACGAACCAGGCCTTGTCCTGGATCTCGAGCAGGCCGGCGGCGGAGTCCTGGTGGCTGCCTTCGAGCGCCGCGAGGACCTGGGCGAGGCTCGCGCCCATCAGGCGCATCCGCTCGGGGAGCAGGCTCACCTGGAGCTGGCGCTCCTCGCCGCCCAGCAGCTCGATCCGCGCGACGCCGGACACCGCCTGGAGGCGCGGCACGAGCACGCGGATCGCCTGATCGCGCAGCCTCAGGGGATCGATGCTCGGCCCTTCGAGCACGATCTCCTGGATCTCCTGGAGGCGGCCGGCGGCGCTCGTGATCAAGGGCGCCGCGGTCCCTTGCGGAAACGCGCCGGCGACCTGCGCGAGCTTCTCGCCCACCAGCTGGCGGCTCCGCCCCGGGTCGGCGTCGCTCTCGAACGCGACGATCTCCTGGACCAGCCCGGCTTGAAGGACCGTGCTCACCCGCTCGACGCCGGGCAGGCCCGTGAGCGCCTGCTCGACCGGCTGGGCGATCGACAGCTCGAGCTCGGCCGCGGCGCGCCCGGGGCTCTGGATCAGGATCTGGATCGAAGGCAGCGCGAGATCGGGGAAGAGATCGCGATGGAGCCCGAAGAACGTCGCGACGCCCGCGACGCCCCAGACCAGGGCGAGCGCCAGCACCCAACCCCGGCGCGGCAGGATCCAGGCGAACCAGCGCTCGAGGCGCGAGGCGCGAGGGGCGGAGCCGGGATCAATGCTCATGCTCTTGCCCTCCGCTCTTCTGCTTGAGGAGCTGCGACTTGAGGAGGTAGGCGCCCTCCGCCGCCACGATCTCGCCGGGCCGGACGCCGTCCAGGATCATCACGTCGCCCCCGAGCTCCGCGCCGCGCCGGACCGGGCGGAACTCGGCCTCGTCCCCGTCGCGCACGAAGACCCCCCAGGTGCCCTCGACCTGCTGGACGGCGCTCTGCGGCAGGATGGGCGCCTCGGCGAGGACCACGCGCGCTTCGAGCGGGGTGCCGGGGAGCGGCAGGTCCCCTCCCGACAAGCGCAGGCGGAACTCCAGCCGCCGCGTGTCCTCCGAGAGGACCGCGGGGGCGCCTTCGACCCGCGCCGGCCACCGCTTGCCGTCCGAACGGCGCACCTCGGTCGCGGCGCCCGGGCTCCAGGCTGCGGGCGCGGGAGGCGGCAGCTCGACCTTCGCGAGCGCCGCGGCCCCGGCCTGGAGACGCGCCAGCTCGCGGCCCGCCTCGACGCTCTCGCCGAGCAGGGCGCCCAGGGTGACGACGACCCCCGCTTTCGGCGCGCGGAGGACCACCGTCGAGCCCACGGAGGCCGGAGCGAGCCCGCGCGCCTCGATCGCGAGCCGCGCAGCCTCCTCGCCGGCCGCCGCGGTCTCCGCCTCGCTCTCCGCCGCCTCGAGCTCGCGGCCCGAGCCGGCCTCGGCCTGAAACAACCGGCGCTCGCGGGCGAGGTCGGCGTCCGCCTTCGCCCGCCGGGCGCGCGCCCCGAGCCATTCGGAGCGCAGCCGCGCGAGCTCCGGGCTCCGCAGGACGAGGACGCGCGAGCCCTTCGCGAGCCGCGCGCCCGGCCGGGTGAGGAGCTCGGCGATCACGCCCGCGACCGGCGCGGCGATCACCACCGAGGCGGATTCGTCGCTCATCGCCTCCGCGGGCAGCCA
>DATMZM010000046.1:0-8026 GCA_035607445.1 Thermoanaerobaculia bacterium
GCCCTGCGTCGCCGCCCGAGCTTTTTTGCCCTGCGGACGCTCCTTCGGCAGCTCGGCGGATCCACCTTCGAGCGGCGCCTCGACTCCCCGCCCGGCAGCTACCTGCTCCTCTTCCGCGTCCCCGAAGGGGGCGAGGTCGTCGCCGGCTGGAGCGCGGGCGGGCCGGTGACCGCGGTCCTTCCCCGGCCCGCCGTCCGGCTCCTCGACCGCGACGGCCGAGAGCTGCCGCCGGGCGAGCGCGCGGACCGCCTCGATCTCGGCGGGGCGGTCCGCTACGCGGCGCTCGGATAGCCTCTACTTCTCGAACATCCGATCGACCGGCACGATCTCGATCGAGGCCGGCTTGATCTTCAGGCGCTGGATCAGCTCGTCGTCCGCCAGCACCTCGGCGGGCACCTCGCTGTTGTACTTCATCGGCACCGGCAGGTCGCGCTCGAGACCGGCCTTCAGGTCGGCCGCGTTGGCGGTGACCAGGACGATCCGCAGGTTGTCGACCTGGAGGTACTTCTTGATCGCCCGGTTGACCTCCTCGACCTTCATCGAGCTCAGGCGGCGATCGATCTCGTCGAGGTAGGGCGACATGCCGTAGAACCGGCTGTCCATGGCGAAGCCGAGGCGCCGGGGGAGCGTCTGCCCCCAGAGCTTGCTGTAATTGATCATGAACGAGCGGGTGAGCTCGAACTCCTCCGGGGAGAGGCCGTCCCGGATCAGCCGGTCGAGCTCGAAGAGGGCGCCGCGCAGGGCGAACTGGGCGTTGACCGGCACGACCGGACGGAGCCAGATCGAAAAGTACTGCTGGCGCCGCGGCACGCCGGGCGTCGGCGAATTCGTGACCGGCGGCGACTCGTAGTACTCGAGGTAGGCGTAGTCGCCGTAGTTCAGGCCGCGCTTCTCGCGCAGCTCGCCGTACAGCCGCCCGTAGGAAGTGCGGTGCTCGCCGAGCGCGCTGACCGCGACGAGGAGCGGGTAGAAGTCGGCGTCGGCCCGGTTGAGCGGCAGCGGGAACCCGAGATGGAGGCCGACCGAAGCCGCCGGCTTCTCGATCAGCGTGATGCGCCGCCCCTCGGGCGGCGCGGGCGCCGGGAGCGCGACCGGCTCCTTGCTCTCGGCGCCGAGCGGCAGCGCCGCGAGCCCCGTCTTGAGCTGCGCGATGAAGCCCTCCGGATAGCCGCCCGCGACGCCGAGGAGCAGCCGGCTGCGCGTGAAGGCCTTCTTGTAGAAGCCCTTGACGTCGTCGAGCGTCAGGCTCTTCAAGCCTTGCACCGTTCCTGCGGGGGAATGGGCATAGGGATGGCCGGGGAAGATCGCTCCCTGGATCGCCTCGAGCCCGAGCAGCTCGTCGTTGGTGCCGCGCAGCGTGTTGGTCAGATAGGTCAGCAGCTGCTCGCGGTTGCGCTCGAAGTCGGCTTGCGTGAACGCGGGCTCGGTCACCGCTTCGAGGAGCAGCGACGTGTAGGTCGCGAGGTTGTCGCGGTGCACCTCGCCGGTGATCGTGGTCACCTCGCGGTCGGTGTTGACCTCGATCGAGGCCGCGATCGGGTAGAGCGCCGCGACCAGGTCGCCGTAGGAGCGCTTGGCCGTGCTCGCCTGGCCGAGCATCAAGCCGGTGAGCGCGGCGAGCCCCTCCTTGCCGGCCGGATCGTCGATCGAGCCGGCGCGGAACAGGAGGCGGACGGCGACCAGGGGCGAGCCGGCGCTCGGCACGGCGAGGGTGTCGATCCGGGGATCTTCCATGACTTTCGCGACCGGCTGGGGTACCGGCGGTTTCTTCTTCGGTTTCGCCTTGGCCGCACCCGCGCCCGAGGCGACGAGGGCGAGAGCGAGGAGCGCGAGGGCGGTGCGCGTCGTCGTCATGGTCGGTTTCCTCCACCCGGCGAGCCGGCCGGCGGGCTCGCGCTCGGAGCGTCGTGCACCAGGGTGATCACGGTCTGCTGGCTCGGGACGAAGACGGCGCGCGCCACGCGCTGGACGTCGGCCGGGGTCACCTGGGCATAGCGCTGGTAGAGCTCGTTGAGCGTCTCGACCCGGCCGGTCAAGGCGATCATCTGCGCCAGCTGCTCGGCCGCCTCGGACGGGCTGTCGAGCTCGGCGGCGAACGAGTAGCGCAGGTAGGACTTGATGCGCTCGAGCCGTGCCGGATCGACAGGCTCCGCCTGGAGCTTCGCGATCGCGTCCGCGATCGACTTCTGCACCTGCGGCAGCAGCTCCTCGGAACGGGCGCGGGCGAGGATCGTGAAGACGAACGGATCGCGCCGCGCCGGCAGCCCGCCCGAGATACGATCGACCCACTGCTTGTCGACGACCAGCTCCTGGTAGAGGGGAGCCGACTCGCTGAACAGGACCTGGCCGATCAAGTCGAGCGCCGCCCAGTCGGCCGTCGTTGTCGAGAAGGCGGGCGCCCGGTAGCCGTAGAGGAGATAGGGGTGGACCGGGTTCGGCCAGGAGAGGCGCGCCGACTTCGGCTCGCTCTGCGGCGGCTCGACGGGGATCTCGGCCGGCTTGTAGCCGGTCTTCCAGTCGCCGTAGTAGCGCTCGGCGAGCGCGAAGGTCGGCGCGGGCTCGACGTCGCCGACGATCAGGAGGACGCAGTTCTCGGGCCGATAGAAGCGCTCGAAGAAGAGGCGGCTCCAGGCGTACTGCTCGGGCATCGCCCGGATGTCGGCCAGGAAGCCGAGCGTCGTGTGCTTGTAGGTGTGGCGGGTGAAGGAGAGGTCCTGGAGCTTCTCGAACATCGGCAGGACCGGGCTCGAGACGCTCTTGTTGTACTCGCCGAGGACGGCGAGCGCCTCGGTGCGGAACGCCGGCTCGCTGTACTTCAGGTTCTTGAACCGGTCCGACTCCATGTCCATCATCGTCTCGAGCTCCCGCTTCGGGCCGACGATGTGGTAGAGCGTCAGGTCGTCGTCGGTCGAGGCGTTCGAGTCGGCGCCCATCCGCTTGAGCAGCTCGTTGTACTTGTCCCGCGGGTACTTGTCGGTGCCGCGGAACATCATGTGCTCGAAGAAATGGGCGAACCCGGTCTTGCCGGGCTCGACCTCGTCGCGCGAGCCGGTGCGGACCACCGTGTAGTAGGCCACGATGCCCGGGCTGTCGAACGGCACGACGATCATCTTGAGCCCGTTCGGAAGCGTCTTCTGCTGGATCGGATACGGAAAGATGTCGCCGCTTGGAGCGGTTCCGGCGGCTCTGGCCACCGCGGCGACTCCTGTCGCCGCCATCGCGAGGCAGAGCGCGAGACCGATGCGGGGATTCACGTGGCAGTCTCCTTTCGTGGGCGGGAAAGCCAGGGAGCGGCGGAACGACGAATTGCGGCGACCGCGAGCGCCCCGATTTCCCCGGGGGCGCGACCTATCTTAATCTAGGCCCGATGAAGAGGCTCTTTCCGCTCGCCGCGCTCGCCTTCCTGATCGCCGCCCTGGTCGCCCTCGCCGCGCTCCGGTCCGGCTCGGGACCGTTCCCGGGAACCCCCCCGGAGACGCGCCCGGTCTCGGCCCCGCCGCCGGCCTCGAGCGCCGATCGGGCGGCGCGCCGCACGCCGGTCGTCGCCGTCGTCGAGAAGATCGCCCCGGCGGTGGTCAACATCTCGGCCGAATCGATCGTGCGCGACGTCGATCCCTTCTTCGGCCAGTTCTTCGGCTCGCGCAGCCGCCGCTCGCAATCGCTCGGCTCCGGGTTCGTGATCGACAAGTCGGGCATCACGGTGACCAACGCCCACGTCGTCGAAGGGGCCTCGAAGATCGTCGTCACGCTCCTGGACGGCCGCGAGCTCGACGCCGACGTGCTCGGGTTCGATCACGACGCCGACCTCGCGGTGCTCGACATCCGGGGCGCCAAGGACCTGCCCGCGGCCCCGCTCGGCACCAGCTCGGACCTGATGATCGGCGAGACGGTGGTCGCGATCGGCAATCCGTTCGGCCTGTCGAACTCGGTCACCTCGGGCGTGCTCTCGGCCCGCGGCCGGAGCGTCCCGTCCGACAGCGGCGAGCGGATCTTCACCGACTTCCTGCAGACCGACGCCTCGATCAATCCGGGCAACTCGGGAGGGCCGCTGGTCAACGTCCTCGGCCAGGTGATCGGCATCAACACGGCGATCGTCTCGGGCGCGAACAGCGTCGGTTTCGCGATCCCGGCCGACCGCGCGCGCCGGATCGTCGACGACCTGCTCCGCTTCGGCGAGCTCCGGCCGCTCTGGACCGGACTGCGCCTCCTGACCGTCGATCCCGAGCTCGCCCGCCGCTACGACCTCGGCACCGCCCGCGGCGCCCTGGTCTACAAGGTCTATCCCGACTCGCCGGCCGCCCAGGCCGGGCTCGCCGAAGGCGACCTGGTCGGAGCGGTCTCCGGCCAGCCGGTGGCGGCCCGCGAGGACGTCACGACCGCCCTCTATTCGCTGCCGGCGGGACGGTCGCTCGACCTCGACGTCGTGCGCGCCGGCAAGCCGCTCAAGATCTCCCTCCGCCCGGCCCAGCCGCCGCGCGACCTCGGGCTCCGCATCCTCGAAGAGCAGGTCGGTTTGACCGTCGAGCTCGAGCGCGATCAGGTCATGGTCGCGCGGGTCGCCGGCGGCAGCCCGGCGGCGAAGACCGGCCTGCGGCCGGGCGATACTGTGTTGAGCGTCAACGGCCGCGACCTGAAGAGCCTCGAAGCGCTCGGCGAAGAGGTGCTCCGCGGCTTCGATCGCGGCGGCCTGCCGCTCGTCGTCGGCCGCGGGCGCTACGCCTACAACCTGGAATTCCCGTTCTAGTGAGCCAGCGCTTCCATCGCTGGTCCCTCGCCGCGGGCATCCTCCTGCTCGGCACCGGGCTCGGCTTCGGCCTGCTCCGGGTCAATCAAGTGCGGACGGGGGTCGGCCGGATCGGCGCGAACGCGCGCGACCTCTGGAGCCAGCCGCTGTTCGACCTCGGAGATCTCCCGGTCTCGCCGGCGTTCCTGGTCAAGGCTTCGATCTTCCTGATCCTGCTCAACCTCCTCTCGCGCGCCGGCCGGCGGCTCCTCGAGACCAAGGTGCTCGCCCGGACCTCGATCGACGAAGGGCAGAAGTATGCGCTCGCCCGCGGCTTCGGATATCTCGTCTTCCTGCTCGGCCTGATCGCCGGCCTCCAGAGCGCCGGGCTCGACCTGTCGAGCTTCGCGCTCGTCGGAGGCGCGATCGGCATCGGCATCGGCTTCGGGCTCCAGAGCCTGGCCAAGGACTTCGTCTCGGGCCTGATCCTCCTCGTCGAGCACGGGGTCAAGGTCGGCGACCGGGTCGAGGTCGGCAACCTGATCGGCGACGTGGTGCGGATCGGCGCGCGCACGACGTGGGTCCGGACCAACGACAACGTGGTCATGATCGTGCCCAATTCGGAGATGACCGGCCGGGTCACCAACTGGACCGCCCACGGCCGCCTCGCCCGCTTCACGCTGCGCATCGGGGTCGGCTACGGCAGCGACCCCGAGCGGGTGCGCGAGATCCTGCTCGAGGTCGCGACCGCCAACCCGGACGTCCTGCGCGACCCGCCGCCGGACGTCGTCTTCGCGGGCTTGGGCCAGAGCGCTCTCGAATTCGACCTCAGGGTCTGGACCGCGGTCCACCTGCGCACGCCGCAAACGCTCAAGAGCGATCTCAACTTCCCGCTCTTCCGCCGCCTGCGCGAGGAGGGGATCGAGATCCCCGTGCCCCCTTCGCCGGTCCAGCTGCTGCCGCCCCCCGCCGCCTCACTCGAGCCCGAAGCGGCACCGGCGCCCCCCTCCGAGCCCGCGGCATGAGCCGCCGCGTCGCGCTCCTGGTCTCGGGAGCCTCGGGCATGCTGCTGCCGCGCCATCTGCTCGGCCGCCTCGCCGAGCACCCGGAGGTCGAGCGGATCCACCTCGCCGTCTCGGCCGGAGCGAGCCAGGTGCTCCGCCACGAGCTCGGGCCGGAGAAAACCGGAGCGGCGGACCTCGTCGAGGCCGCCGGCCTGCCCGAACGGGCCCGCGAGAAGATCTCCCTCCATCGCGACAACGAGCTCGACGCACCGATCGCCTCCGGCTCCTACCGCCTGGCCGGAACCGTCGTCCTGCCGTGCAGCGCGGGCACCCTGGGCGCCCTCGCGACCGGCTCGGCTCGCACCCTCGTCCACCGCGCCGGAGCCGTTGCCTTGAAAGAGCGCTGGCCCCTGGTCCTCGGCTTCCGCGAAACGCCCTTGAGCCTGGTCCACGTCGAGAACATGCGCCGCCTGCTCTACGCCGGAGCCGTCATCCTGCCCCCGGTCCCCGCCTTCTACATCGCGGGAGCCGGGGACGGCGAAGACCTCGGCCGCTTCCTCGACCACTACGCGATGCGCATCCTCGACAAGCTCGGCCTCGACACCCCGGGCGAGGGGCTGCGATGGGGCGAGGGGGCTTGAGGCGTGCCGAGGAGCGCCACTCCATGACCTTCCGCCCCGTCCGACAGCTGCGCACCGTGCTCGAGATGATCAAGTTCGAGCACACCCTGTTCGCCTTGCCGTTCGCTCTTCTCGGCATGCTGCTCGCCGCCGAGGGGTGGCCTTCGTGGCGGACGGTGGGGTGGATCGTGGTCGCGATGATCGGCGCGCGGAGCGCGGCGATGGGGTTCAACCGGCTGGTCGACCGGCGGATCGACGCCGCGAATCCGCGCACGGCGGCACGGGCTCTCCCGGCCGGCCTGGTGACGCCGGGTTTCGTCGCCCTGTTCGTCGTCGCGAGCTCGGCGCTTCTGGTGCTCGCCGCCTGGCGGCTCAATCCGCTCGCACTCGCTCTCTCCCCGGTGGCGCTCGGGATCCTCTTTTTCTACTCGTACACCAAGCGGTTCACCTGGATCAGCCATCTGATCCTCGGGCTCTCGCTCGCGGGAGCGCCGGTGGGCGCCTGGATCGCCGTCCGCGGCGACGTCCGCCCGACGCCGATCGTGCTCGGACTCGCAGTCCTTTTCTGGGTGGCCGGTTTCGACGTCCTCTACGCGCTTCAGGACGTCGGCTTCGATCGCGCGAGCGGCCTCTTTTCGATCCCCGCCCGCTTCGGGATCGTCCCCGCGCTCTGGATCTCGGGCGCCCTCCACGTCGCGGTGGTCGCGCTCCTCGCCGCCCTCCCCGGGATCTACCCGCCCGGCCTCGGCGTCTGGTACGGCGCCGGCTGGCTCGGCTGCGTCGTGCTGCTCGCCTACCAGCACTGGATCGTCCGTCCGGGCGACCTCTCGCGCCTGAACGCGGCCTTCTTCACCACCAACGGCCTGCTCTCGGTCTGGCTGTTCGCGCTGACGGCCATCGACCTGTCGAGGTGATCAGAAAGCCACTGTGCGGCGCAGGAATCGGAAGGTGGGCAGGAAGATCGCCACGCGCACGATGGCCGGGCCGGAGCCGGAGCCCTGGGACCTGGAGCCGCGCCGGACTTCGCTATGATCCTCTCGCATTCGCGCTTACGCGGAATCTCGGGAGGAACTTCGCATGCCCCGCTCTTTCGCCCTGGCCCCGGTCGCCCTCCTCGCGTTCCTCCTTCTGGTACCGCCGCCCCTCGCCGCTCAGCCCCCGGAGGTCGGCACCGGCGAGGAGCCCCCCGAGATCGGCACCGATCCCGGCACTTCGATCGATCCCAGCCTGCCGTCCGAGGAGTGGACGCTCGGCGACGACTTCCTCCCCTACGACGGCGACCCCCTCGCGCTCGACGCACCCGAGCTCTACGCGGAGAACCCGAGCCTGATCGGGACCGATCCAAGCTTCGGCGTGGTCCCGGAGCGAGCGATGACCGGCTGCGCGACCGAGACGCGGACGATCGTCCCGGCCAAGATCGATCCCGGCTTCCCGCGCTATCTCTCGTACCGCCTCAAGACCCGCCTCTTGGTCGGAGTCTCCGCCGACAATGGCTGCCATCTCGACCTTTCCGCCGACAAGTGCAACTTCGCGAACCACCGGGCGGCGCTCAAGGCCGCTCACGACGCGGGCCTCAACAAGCTCCGCCTCTGGGTCTCCATCGCGGGGGAGAAGACCCCGAACAACGTCCCCTTCCTCTACTGTGCGGCTGGCACCACCAATCCCGATTGCAGCAGCAA
>DATMZM010000258.1:0-8380 GCA_035607445.1 Thermoanaerobaculia bacterium
CTGCTTGGTCATCCCGAGGTGGAGGCAGATCTGGTCCAGGAACTCGTAGCCGCGGTCGAGGTTGCAGCAGGCGTCGTTGTCGCAGCCGAAACAATCCAGGATGAGCTGGTAGCCCCACGAGCTGTCGGCGGTCTTCTCGTCGCAACAAACTTCGGTTTCAGACATCGCGTTCTCTCTCCTCTAAGCGGGTCCTATCGTTCAAAGGAGCGGGTGCCGCCGCTCGGCTGGTATCGGGGGCATGGGCGGTGGATCTCATTCAAGCCGCGCCGCGCCCTAGCGCGGTGGCCTCTTCTTCGCGTCGCAGCGGCAGCGCCGGCAGCGCGCCGGCCGGATGGCCGATGCGCTGGCCCGAGGGCACCCAATCGGGGCGCGCCTCGAGGCGGTGCTCGGAAAGCGGTCTTGCGAATCCGAGCTCGCGCCAGAGCGCGGCGGCGAAGGCCGGCATCAGCGGCGCGGAAAGCACGGCCAGCTGCTTGGCCGCGAGGAGCTCGAGCGCAACGCCGGTGCGGCGCTCTTCGCCGCGGGCGACGACCCGGAGCCAGCCGGCCTCGGCGGCGCCGAAGCGGCGCGCGCTCCGGACCAGTTCGGCGAGGACGCGCGCCGCGCGCTGGGGCGAGAAGGTGCGCGGCTCGTAGGCTTCGATCGCCTCCGCGGTCAGCTGCTCGATGCGGGCGTAGAAGCGCCGGTGGTCGTCGGTCCAGTCGCCCGTCGCGGGAACCTCGCCGTCGTACTGTTCTCGGACCTTGGCGCCCAGATCGGCGAGCCAGCCGCCGAAGCCCTGCCGGATCTCGCGCTCGATCGTCTCGTCGAACGCGCGGCGGGTGAAGTTGGTCGCTTCGACCTCGGGCGCGCTCCAGGCGAGGAAGAAGCGCACCTCGTCGGCCGGCACCTCGGCGACCATCTCGCGCCCCCAGATCGCATGCTGGCGGCTGGTCGAGAACTTCTTGCCGTCGAGAAGGTAGAACTCGTTCATCACCAGCGCCTCGGGCAGGCGGATCTCCGGATCGAACGCCTGGAGCATCGCCGGCAGCAGAGCGCCGTAGAAGAAGCCGTTGTCGGAGCCGAAGCACTGCACCACGCTCGCCTCGGGCGACTTCCAGAAGCGCTCCCAGGAGGCGGCGTCGCCTTCGAGCCCCAGCCGGTCGTTGACCTCGCGCGCGTAGGCGAGGTAACGCGGCGCCATCTCGCACCAGACCCAGATCCGCTGGTCCTCGAATCCTTCGACCGGCACCGGGATCCCCCAGTCCGCGGGATGGGTGACGGCGACGTCGGGCAGGCCGGCCTCGGCCACCTGCTCGAGCAGCGAGCGCAGGCGGGGGTTCATCGCCGTCCGCCGCCAGAACGTGCGCAGGCGGCCGAGGTGGCGCGAGAGCGGGAAGTAGAGGCGGGTGAACGGACGGGCCACCGGCCGGGTCCCGCAATGCGTGCAGGTGGGATCGATCAGGTCGATGCAGTCGTTCGGGCGGCTGCAGTCCTCGCAGTAGTTGCCGCCGGTGGGCACGCCGCAGTGCGGGCAGCCGCCGCGGATGTGCGCCTCGTACAGGTAGATCCCGCAGCGCTCGCACCAGGGCGACGGCGCCTCGCGCGCGACGATCTCCCCCTGGTCGTAGAGGCGGCGGACGAACGCTTGCACGATCTCGCGGTGGAACGGCGACGCGTTCGGGCGGGTGAAGGCGTCGAGCTCGATCTCGGCCGCGGCGAGCGTCTTTGCGATCTCGCCGGCCAGGAAGTCCGCCGTCTCCTCCGGGCCCAGACCGATCTGCTCGCCCTTGGTCTTGACGTAGCTCTGGTTGTCGTCGGTGCCGACGACGTAGCGCGCCTCGACACCTTGAAGGCGCAGGAAACGCGCGATCACGTCGCCCGCGAGATAGGGGCCGGAGAGGTGACCGAGATGGAGGTCGCCGTTGGGCGTCGGCGGCGCCGCGGTCACGAGGGTGCGCACGACGCGCTCGGCCGCCGTCGCCGCGGCGGGCTCGGCCGGAGCGTCCGCCCAGAGGCGGCGGTCCTCCCACCAGACGGTCAGGAAGAGGAGGTCTTCGGTCGCCGAGGTGTTTTCGAGCGTGTGGTGGTCGAACGGCGGCAGGAAGACGACGTCGCCCGAGCGGATCGACGTCACGTCCTCGGCCACGCGCATCACGCCCTCGCCGCGGGCGACGAAGAAGGTCTCCCCCTCCTGGTGGGTATGGTGCTTGGTCGAGCCTCCGGGCGGCACGATCGCCCACGCCGAGCCGAACGGCGTCTCGGCGACGCCCTGCCACGGATAGAGCTCCTGCACCTTGATGCCGTAGGCGCTCTCGAACTTCGCGGGATCCAGTCTCTGGATGAACATGCGCGCGATTCTCTCTCGGCCGAACGCTCAGGCGAAGCTCGCCGCGAACGGCGTCAGGGCTCTCGGCTCGAGGCGAGAGGCGAGCAGCGAATCGACGATGTTACCGGCGCGCGTCGGCAGGAGCGAGAGGACCGTCTCGCTCGCGCCGTGGGTCCGCTCCGAAAAGCCCTGCAGATAGACGCCCGGGGCGAAGCCGTCCTTCGCCACCACGTGGTAGTTGCGCTCGATCCGGTAGCCTTCGCCGTCGCGCTCCAAGTGGCTCGCGATCGGCGCGAGGAGCGGATGGTCGGCGGGCCAGGCGTAGCCGGTCGCGACGATCAATGCGTCCGCCGTCATCGCGACCGGTTTCTCGTCGAGGAGATGATGGAAGGTCGCCGTGACGCCGTCGGGGCGCTCGTCGATGCCGCGCAGCTCGAGGAACGGCTCGATGCGCGCGCGGCTCTTGCCCTCGACCTTCTCCCGGTAGAGCTGGCGATAGATGTCGCGGATCAGCGGCACGTCGACGACGGCGTAGTTGACTTCCTTGCACTGATCGAGCACCAGCTCGCGCTTTTCCCGCGGCAGCGCGTAGAGCCAGTCCACCTTCTCGGGAAAGAAGATCTCGTTGGTGAAATGGCTGTCGTCGACCGGCTTGTAGGAAAACCGGCGCAGCGTCGCCGTGACGTCGGCGTTCGGGTAGTGCGTCATCAGGTAGCTGAACAGCTCGGCCCCGCTCTGGCCGGCGCCGACCAGCACGAAGCGGTAGGGCGCCTGCTTGTCGGGGAAATCGGCCCGCATCCGGCGCAGGAAGTCGTGGGAATGAAACGCCCGGCCGCCGGGCACGAGGCGCAGCGGGGCCGGCAGGACCGGCACGCCGCCGGTCGCGACCACGAGGTTGCGGGCGAGGAGCTCCTCGCGCGCGCCGGTCGCCAGATCGCGCGCGACCACGCGCAGGAGCTCGACCGGGCCGTCGCCCGGCTCGGGCAGGACCGCCACCACCTCGCGGTGGTAGCGCACCCAGTGGTCGAGCTCGGCGGCGACCCAGCACAGGTAATCGTTGAACTCGATGCGGCCCGGGAACAGGTCGCGCAGGTTGAGGAAATCGAACAGCCGCCCCTTCTCCTTGAGGTAATTGAGGAAGGTGAAGCGGCTCTGGGGATTGCGGATCGTCGCCAGGTCCTTGAGCACCGAGATCTGGATCAGCGAGTCCTCGAGCAGCATGCCGGGATGCCACACCGGCCCCGGCTTCGATTCGAGGAACAGGCGCGAAAAGCCGCTCGCGCCCGGCTCCTCCTCGAGAGCCACGGCGAGCGCCAGGTTGGCGGGACCGAATCCGACGCCGACGACGTCGTAGACGCCCGCCCCGGCGGCGGAGTCTGTGGCGGAAGGCATGGCGATGTTGGGCACCTCGGCAGAAGGGGGGGAGCCTCCCCCACGTCGGGGACCTGCGACCCTCCCCTTACAGTGTCGTCACCGGGAGAAAGGGGGACGTGGGCTCGGCCGCCCTACCGGGCCGTTCGCCGCTCCGGAAAGCGGCGAACGGCCGGTCAGAACTGCACTTTGCGGCTGACCGCGATCGCGTCGCCGTCGCTCATCGCGTCCGGCGGGCGCGCCGCGGCGAGCGCCCGGCCGGCCGGCGGCAGGCCCGGCGAGCGATCGACCAGATAGCCCGCCACCGGACCCGTCGCGGTGAGCTCGAGGTCGAGCTCGACGCCGCCGGGCGGCGTCGCGAGGCACTGGATGGTGGTCCAGTCGCCGCGCTGGGGCAGCTTGCCCTCGCGATCCTTCGGCAGCTCGACCCCGGCCATCGATCCCCCCCGCGCGCCGGCCCAGGCCGGAACCTGGAGGGTGACGGTCGGCGCGCCGCGCGGCGAGGCGAGACGCAGGCGCACGCGGCGGCCGGCCGGGAGCTTCTCGTCCGCCAGCACCTCGAGGGTCGGCGCCGGCAGCGGCAGGGCGGGGGCCGGCGCGACGGCGCCCTGGGCCTGCTTGAGCGACCAGGGGAAGGGCGTCCCGATCTCGAAATGCGCGAAGCCCGCCATCTGAGGAGGCAGCGGCGGCAGGTCGCCGCTGACGATCCAGCGCCCGGCGCTCGAGTCCGCGTCCCAGTGGTAGAAGGCCGAGACGTGCCGGGGGGCGCCGGCCGAGGGGCGCATCGTCGCGGGCACCAGGACCGCGGCCACGAGCGCGATCGCGAGGGCCGCCCAGAGCACCGCGCTGCGACGCCGAGCGGCGGCGAGGAGAGGCGCGAGCGACGTCGCGGCGAGGCCGACGACCGTCGCGACGATCAGCGCGCCCGGGGTGCCGAGACAACGGAAGAGCAGCAGGGCGATCGGCAGCCAGAGGATGGCGGCGACCGCCATCGGCAACAGCGCGCTCCACGCCGGCCGGTCGCCGGAGCCGATCAGGCCGGCGATCCCGGCGGCGAGCGCGGGCACGACGAAGAGGAAGCTCGCCCCCGGCAGAGCCCAGGCGAGGGCGAGCCCGAAGAGCGCCCAACCGAGCCAGACGCCGGCCCAGATCCCCGCCGGCCGCGCCGAGCGGGCGAGGCTCGAAAGCGGCGCGAGCGCGGCGGCGGCCCCGAGCGCCCAGAGCGCCACGATCACCGGCCGCGGCTCGGCCGGCCAGGCGAGGGCGAGGCCGCCGAACGGGCGTAGGACCAGGCCGAAGAGCCAGGCCGAGGCGGCGGCAGCGGCGACGCCGCCGAGGAAGCCGAGGAAGGCCGCGAACGTGCCGCCGGCGCTCGCCGCGCGGCGGCGCCAGATCCGGGCGGCGGCGGCGCCGACCAGGAGGAGCGCGAGGAGCGCGAGCGGCACCGACCAGGCTTCGCGCCAGCGGACGACGAACGACGACAGGACGTCGAAGAAGACCTCGCCGCCGCGCCCGGCCGCGGGCAGCTCGCCGTCGGCCAGGGCGCGCGCGAGGGCGAACGCGCTCTCGCCCATGTGCTGCAGGGTGGCCGGCGAGGCGTTCGCCAGGTTGTCGAGCGGCGTGTGGTAGCGCTCGGCGTTGCCGATGAAGGCGAAGTTGTAGCCCGGGATGCCCTCGCGGTCGAAGACCGTGAAATCGGTGTCGTTGGGCAGGCGCTGGTAGACCGTGACGAAGAGCGACGAGGAGACCGGCCGGGGGACGGCGCGGGCGAAGAGCGGGATCCAGCCGGCGTTCGAGCTTTGCGTCTGGAACATCAGCGCCGGCCCCGAGGTGCCGCGCGCGTCGAGGTTGATCGCGGCTCCGATCTCCCGGATCGCGGGCGTGCGGGCGAACGCCTCGGCACCGAGGAGGCCCCCCTCCTCCCCCTCGTCGAGGAGGAACACCACCGGACGGCGCGGCGGCGGGCCGGCCTTCAGGGCGCGCGCGATCTCGAGGATCGCGGCGGTGCCGGTCAGGTCGTCCGAGGCGCCGGGACCGGCGTTGACCGAGTCGTAGTGCGCCGCGAGCAGCACCGCCTTGCCCGGCCGCGTCCCCGGGAGATGCGCGATGACGTTCCGGACCTCGGCGCAGCTGTTGCCGCGCCGGCAGCCGAAGCCGACGGCGACCTCGGGCGCGTAGCCCGACCTGCGGAGCTCCGCGAGCACCCGTTCCCGGGTCGCGGCGTTGGCGGCGCTGCCGACCGGATGCGGCTCGCCGCCGCCGACCAGGCGGGCGAGGACGGCCTGCGCCCGCATCCCCGAGAACTCGCTCGGCGGCGCGCTCTCGGCCACCGGCGCGGGGGGCGAGAGCCGCGCCAGCACGAGCCCCAGGATCGCCGCCAGCACGACCAAGCCGGCGACCAGCCAACGCCCACCCTTCGCCTCGTTCAGATCCGTAACGGCGTCGGCCATGCCTCGATCCCCCTTCCCTCGCGCGCAGGATGTCCCGATACTCTATGGTGCCGCCGAGGGCGCGAAAAGAGGCAGCGGGCGACCGGCCGTCCCCCGGCGGCCTCGCGGCGCGCGGTCCGGTGAGAGCTTGGGGCGGAGGCTCAGCCGCCGGAGCGCCTCTTGCCCTTCGCCGGCCGCTTGGGCGAGCGTGGCCGCTTCGGCTGGTCCGCCGGCGGCAGCCTTTCCGCGAGAGCGCGATCGATCAGCTCTTCGATCTTCTCCGTCAGCTCCTCCTCCGGCCGCGGCACGGCGGCGACGTCGAGCAGGCGCTCGATCTTCCGCCGCGCTCGCTGGGTCGCCGGAAGGCGGCGCAGGAAGCGATCGAACGGCCCGGCGTAGAGGCGCTCCGCCGGGTCGGGGTAGAGCATGCGGAAGAACTGCGCCGGCTCGACGTCCAGCACGGCGAGGATCTCGAGGATCCGCTCGAGCTTCGGCGAGAAGCGGTGGGTGAACAGCTGGCTCGAATAGCTGCGCCCGGCGCCGAGCTCCGCGTCGATCTCGCCGCGCGTGAGGCCGCGCAGCTCGGCGAGGGCTTCGAGCAGCTCGACCGCCCGCCGCGTGTCGCCCGACGGGCCGCTCGGCTCCCGCCGGTCCTCCTCGGCCGTCTTTCCGGCCGGCTCGTCGTCGTTTTTTTCGCTCGACATGGATGAAGTGTACGGGACGCGCACCGCCGCCGCCAGTCCGTTTCGAGAACGCCGGGAGCCCGCGGACGCGCGAGCTCCCGTTTTCCCTTCCCCTGACGAGGGCTACTCGAGCGCCGCGGCCGGTGCCGCCTCCCGGCTCGCCGCCTCCGGCGTTTTCCGCGGCGGCCGGGCGCGCAGGGGCCGCAGGCCGAACTCTTTCAGCCGCTCGTTCTTGAGGCCGTACCGGCCGCGCAGGGTCGAGGTCACCCGGATGCGCAGCTGCTCGCCCTGCACGATGACGTCCTCGCGCTCGCGCGTCGCCTCGCCGAGATCGGCGCGCAAGCCTTCGAGGCGGATCGCGAGGGTGTTGCCCTTCTCGATCAGCGCCGTCAGCTCGCCGAGATCGGCGGTCAGGAACCCGAGCTCGTCCGGATGGGCTTTGAGCCCCTCCTCGAGCATGTGCCATCGGTCGAGGATCTCGGCGTACGACTTGCCCTTGCTGGCCATCGGTGACTCCTTTTCGATTGCGGCCCGCGCCGCGCGCGGCGGCGGAGGGCCGGGTGGGTGGACGGTTCGAGCGGCGGCCCGGCCCGGAGGACCCGAGCGCCCGCCGGAGGCAAGCCCGCGCTGGCGGGCGGGAGCGCGGCGCTCGCCGGCGGAAGGTCCGCGCTCGCGGGAGGGCGACCCGCGCTCGCCGGCGGCGGGGCGGCGCCCGCGAGAGGAGGCCCGGCGCTCGCGAGAGATGAGGCCGCGCTCGCGAGCGGCAGGGCAGCGCTCGCGAGAGATGGGCCGGCGCTCGCCGTCGGCAGCCGCGCGCTCGCGGGCGCGCCCGAGGAGACGGCGAGCGCGGCCTCCCCGCGCGCGGCGGCCGGGCGGTCGGGCTCGCCCTCCTCGCTCCGTTCAGGCATCGGGCGCCTCGCTCCGGCTCTCGCCGGCCGCCTGCTCGAGGTCGGCCGCGTGCCGGAAGAGCGCGGCGGCCTCGTCCGACCGGCCCTGCCGCGCGCGCAGCTCGGCCAAGCCGGCGCAGAAGGCCGCGTGGGTGCCGGGCACCGGCGTCGCGTCGAGGTACCAGGCCGCCGCGAGGAACGCCGCGTCCGCGTCCGCCGCGCGCTCGAGCTCGCCCGCGGCGAGACCGAGAGCGATGTAGCCGGTCGCGCAGAGGTCGGCGACCTCCGCCTCGCGCGGATCGAGCCGAGCGCACTCGGCCGCGAGGAGACCCAAGCGCGCCGAGTCCGCCGCCTCCTCCGGAGCCTCGCGGCTGCGGCGCGCCGCGCTCTCGATCAGCACCTCCGCGACGCCGCGGGCGAGCGCGGCCGGCAGGGCTTCGAGCCGCTCCTCGCGCCGGTCGAGCGGCAGACCCAGGATCTCCTTGGCCAGCCGCTCGACCGCGCGCCGCACGTCGGCGGCCGCGGCGCGATCGCCGTCTTCGTTCTCTGAACTCATGACGCCGTACAGTATACGGATTCTCGAAGACCGGGGCAAGCCCTCTTTCGCGCCACCCACAATCGCCGTCCCACGTTCTTTTCCCATTGACGAAAGGCTTCTACCAAGGGATGGGCCCGGCCGATCGCGCCCGCGCCGCCGCGCGC
>DATMZM010000039.1:0-14623 GCA_035607445.1 Thermoanaerobaculia bacterium
GCGTCGCGGTGAGCGGGCTCGCGAAATTGCCGTCGGATCCGCCTCCGACGGCGGCCTCGCCGAGATCGAATCCGAGGGCGCGGGCGCACTCGACCGCGCGGGCGAACAGCTCGCCGTTGCGCGCCGTGCGCACGAGCGGCGGCCTTTCGATCCCGCCCGAGATTTCGATCCGGACTCCGGGCAGCGTCGGCGCGAGGGAGAGGATCTCCCGTTCGGCTTCGGCCCCCGCCCGCGCGTCGGCGAAGCGCAGATCGACCTCGGCGCGGGCTAGGGCGGCGACGACGTTCGCCCGCGTCCCGCCCGCGACGACGCCGACGTTGATCGTCGTGCCCCGCGCCGGATCGTCGAGAGCCGCCAAGCGCTCGATGGCGCGCGCGATCTCCCGGATCGCGCTCGCGCCGGTCTCGGGGGCGAGACCGGCGTGCGCCGATCGCCCAAAGGCGCGCACGGTGAAGCGCCCCACCCCTTTGCGCTCGGTCTTCGAGCGTCCTTCGGGTCCGAACGCGGGCTCGAGAACGAGAGCGCGCCGGGCCTGGCGGGCGAGGCGCCGGATCCGCCGCGCGGAATCCGGGCTGCCCAGCTCCTCGTCGGAATTCAAGAAGAGGACCGGGACCAGCTCCGGCTCGAAATCCAAGGCGGCGAGCGCCGCGAGCGCGAAGACCGCGAGCGCGAGCCCCCCTTTCATGTCGAAGACGCCGGGCCCGAAGAGGCGTCCGCCCTCCGCGCGCACCGGCATCGTCGCGAGCGTGCCGGCCGGCCAGACCGTGTCGACGTGGCCGAGCAGGAGCTGATATCCGGCGCGGCCGGCCCGGGCGGGGCGCGCGAACAGCTGGCCGCCGCTCGTCCGGCCACGCAAGGTGCGCACCGTGAAGCCTGCCGGTTCGAGCTCCGTCGCGAGGAGCTCGAAGACCGCCGCTTGCCGCTCGGGCTCGTGGGACGGGGACTCGGCCGAAGCGAGGCGGGTGACCAGATCGACCATTTCGCCGCGCCGCGGCTCGAGCCAGGCCGAGAGCGCCGCCGCGCGGGACTTGAGGTCGCTCGCTCCGCCCTCCCCTTCCGGGCTCACTCCGCGCTCGCGCCGGCGCCGGACGCCTGCTGCTCGAGGCCGCGCCAGGTCGATTGGTCCTCGTCGAAGATCGGCAGGTTGGGCTCGATGCCGCGTGCGGCGTTGACGTGCCAGCTCCAGAGCAGCGCCCACTTCAAGTAGGTGCTGTAGCTTTGCAGCATGCAGAAGATCAGGCCGTGCATGCCGTCGAGGACGCCGAGCTGAAAGACGTAGGTGCGGAAGAAGCGCCAGGCCGCTCGGCCCCAGACCTCCACCACCCCGGAACGCCGGCCGTCCTTCCAATGCTGCGAGGCGCCCCAGAAGCTGTACTTCTCGATCCGCCGGACGTACTCGTCGAGCGAGTCGGTCATGTAGTGTTCCATCGGGTTCTTGAGCAGCGGCGCCGGACCGCGGGTGACCATGTCGGCGTGGACGCGCCGGTTCGGGTAGCGCGCCGTGCCCTGGCGGACCAGGCGCACCACCTGGTCGTGCTGCCAGCCCGAGAAGCGGATCACCTTGCCGAGGAAGTAGACGCGCCGGCGGATCGTGAAGGCGTCGACCGCCGGCTGCCCCGCGAGCAGGGTTTCGATCTCGCGCTGGAGCGCCGGGGTGCAGCGCTCGTCGGCGTCGAAGATCAGGATCCACTCGTTGGTCACCTGGTCCATCGCCCAGTTCTTCTGCGAGGCCGAGCCGTAGTAGGTCCGCTTCAGGAATCGCACCTTCGGGTAGCCGAGGGCGATCTCGGGCGTCCGGTCGGTCGAGAAGGAATCGACGACGAAGATCTCGTCGCACCAGAGCAGCGATTCGATGCAACCGGCGATGTTCTGTTCTTCGTTGAAGGTCGTGACGATGGCCGACACCTTGGGCCGGCTCGGCGCGGGGGCTTCGGGCATGGCGGCAAGCGTATCATCCGCCGGCCGATCTCCTTTATCATCGGCCCGCCCCCGCCCCATGCTCAGAGACCTCTTCGTCTTCTCGCTCCTGCTGCTGCTCAAGGTCGTCACGCGGTTGTTCTACCGCGTGCGGATGGAGTGGGTCGGCACGCCGGCGCCGGACCCCTGGCGGCACATTCGCCTGGTCGCGATCCTCAACCACACGAGCCTGTTCGAGCCGCTCTACGTCGGCGGCGCCCCGAATCACTTCCTCTGGCGGCTCGCCCGTCACGGGGTGATTCCGATCGCCAAGAAGACCTCCGACCGCAAGCTCGTCGGGCGCTTCTTCGGGCTGATCGCCAAGCACGTGGTGCCGATCACCCGCGCCCGCGACGAGAGCTGGAAGCAGGTGCTCGCGAGCATCGACCCGGACGCGATGGTCGGCATCCTCCCCGAGGGACGGATGAAGCGGGCCACCGGCCTCGACTCCGAGGGGCGCCCGATGACCGTGCGCGGAGGCATCGCCGATCTCCTCGACTCGATCGGCGAGGGGCGCCTGCTGCTCGCCTACAGCGGCGGCCTCCACCACGTCCAGGTCCCGGGCCAGCGCTTCCCGCGCCTGTGGAAGACGATCCGGATGCGCCTCGAGCTGCTCGAGATCGACGCTTACCGGCGCGAGATGATGGAGCGCGGCGGCGGCACGCCCGAGGGCTTCAAGGCCGCCGTGATCGCCGACTTGGAGCGCCGCCGCGACGAGCTCTGCCCGGCCGTCGAAGCTTGACCGGCTCCCCTCGAGCCGCTCGGGCGCTCACGCGCAAGTCCTTCATTTTGAAAACGTTGTTCGGAATCTCCGAGCGCCGGATCGAGCCCTCCCGGACGTAACATCAAGCTCCGCTGCCGCGCCCGTCCGGAACGTGGGATCGGCGGGCGTCGGTTGGGCTCCTCGCCGGAAAGGATCGGCATGCCCAGGTTTCTCAGGCGATTTCTGCGCTGGGCGCCCGACGAGGCCACCTTGGTCCGGCGCGGTTTCGCCGACCCCGGGCCGCTCCTGCTCGAGCGCTTCAAGACGATCGCCCAGGCCTTCCTCTTCGGCTATCACGCGACGCTCGAGGACGACCGGATCGAACCGCTCGCCGAACGCCTGGAGGCCTTCCCGGCCGAGCCGCGCGGCTTCGCCTACGAGGGCGCGGGCATGGCTTTGGCGCTCCTCGACGCGCTCTCGCTCGGGCGCCGGGATCGCCTCGTCGAGTTTCTCGCCGGCCCGGGAAGCCCGCATCTGTACATCGTCCAGATCGGCGCCGGCTGGGTGCCCGCGCGCCTGCCGCTCGATTCCGAGAAGCTCCGCGCGCGCCTCGACCCGCTCTCGGGTTGGCTCGCCTGCGAGGGCTGGGGATTCCACGACGGTTTTTTTCATCCGCGGCGGAGCGTGGCTCGGCAGGCCGTACCCGCGATGCGCCTCTCGGGCTATGGGCGTCGCGCCTATACGCAAGGGGTCGGCCGCAGCCTCTGGTTCATCTGCGGCGCCGACCCGGCTCTCCTTGCGGCGGCGATCGCGAAGTTTCCGGAGTCGCGCCGCAACGATCTGTGGAGCGGCCTCGGCCTCGCCACCGCCTACGCCGGAGGACAGGACGAGGCGGCTCTCGCCGAGCTCCGGCGGCTCGCCGGCCCGGCGGCGCCCGCCCTCGCCCAAGGGGCCGCGTTCGCCGCCGAGGCGCGCACGCGGCCCGGCAACCCTTCCGCCCACACCGAAGTTGCCTGCCGGACGATCACCGGCCGCTCGGTCGAAGAGCTGGCCCGCCTGGTCGCGGAGACCCGGCCCGGCAGCGCCGACGGAACGCCCGAGGCACCCGCTTTCGAGGTCTGGCGCCGGCGCCTCCAAAAGCGGCTCGCCGACGTGGCCATTGCGCGATAGGAGCGGGCGCCGCGGCCCTCTTTCCACCCGGCCGCGCCCTGCGGCCCGGCCGGCCGCTGCGGTACAGTTCGCGGCGTCATGCCGCCCAAGATCCCCCGCGATCCCGCCGCCCGTGCGGAGCAGCTGCGCGCCGAGATCCGCCGTCACGACCACCTCTATTACGTCCTCGACCGGCCGGCGATCTCCGACGAGGAGTACGACCGGCTGTTCCGCGAGCTGCGCGCGCTCGAGGAAGCGGAGCCTTCTCTACGCACTCCCGACTCCCCCACCCAGCGCGTCGGCGGCGCGGCGCTCGAGAGTTTCCCGACGGTCGAACACGCGGCGCCCATGCTCTCGCTCGAATCCGACAACGCGGAGGCCGCCCTGCGCCGCTTCGACGAGCGGGTGAGGAAGGGGCTCGGGGCCGCCGCGACGGTCGCCTACGTGCTCGAGCCGAAGCTCGACGGCGCATCGATCGAGCTGGTCTACGAGGAGGGCCTGCTCGCGCGTGCCGCGACGCGCGGCGACGGGCGCAAGGGCGAAGGGGTGACCGAGAACGTGCGGACGGTTCCCGCCGTGCCGCTCCGCCTGCGGACCGAGGAGCGGGCGGCCCCGCCCTTCCTCGCCGTCCGCGGCGAAGTGATCATGCGCAACCGCGAGTTCGACCGGCTGAACGAGCGGCTGCTGGCGGCCGGCGAGGAGCCGTTCGCGAATCCGCGCAACGCCGCCGCCGGGGCCCTGCGCCAGCTCGACCCGAGGATCACCGCCGCGCGCCCGCTCGATCTCTACATCTACGACGTCCTTTCGTTCGGCTCCGGCGCGAGGCCCGAGGCAATCGAGACCCAATGGGAGGTGCTGGCCGCGCTCGCCGCCTGGGGCTTCCGCGTCAACGACCGGATCCGGCGGGGCGCCTCGGCCGACGACGTCCTCGAATATCACGCCGCTCTCGTGCACGACCGCGACGACCTGGGCTACGAGATCGACGGCGTCGTGATCAAGCTCGACTCCCTGGCCGATCGCGAGACTCTCGGCTTCACCGCCCGTCACCCGCGCTGGGCGTTCGCCTACAAGTTCCCGCCGCGCAAGGAGATCACCCGCATCCTCTCGATCTTTCCGTCGGTCGGCCGTACCGGCGTGGTGACTCCCGTCGCCTTCCTCCTGCCGGTCGAGATCGGCGGCGTCACGGTCGCGCGGGCGACGCTGCACAACCGGGAAGAGGTGGCGCGGAAGGACGTGCGCGAGGGGGACCGCGTGCGGATCCAGCGCGCCGGGGACGTGATCCCGCAGGTCGTCGAGCGCATCGAGGAGCCCGAGCGCGAGCGCGCCGAGCCCTGGCGCATGCCGGAGAGATGCCCGTCCTGCGGCACCCTCCTCGGCGAGCGGGGCCCCTTCACGGTCTGCTCGAACGGCTTCGAGTGCCCGGCGCAGCTCGCCGGCCGCCTCGTCCACTTCGCCTCGCGCCATGCTCTCGACATCGAGGGGCTCGGCGAGGAGAGCGCGAAGCAGTTCGTCTCGGCCGGCCTGGTCCACACCTTGCCCGACCTCTTCGACCTGACGGCCGAACAGCTCACGCCGCTCGAAGGCTTCGCCGAGAAGTCCGCGACGAAGCTGATCGAGGCGCTCGAAAAGGCGCGCCGGACCGACCTGCCGCGCTTCCTCTACGGCCTCGGCATCCCGGAGGTCGGAACCGCCGTCGCCCGCGATCTCGCGCGCCATTTCCGCGCCTTCGCCCGGCTCCGCGCGGCGAGCGAGGAGGAGCTGCAGGAGGTCCCGGGGGTGGGTCCCCGCATGGCGGAGCAGATCCTCGCCTTCTTCGCCGAGCCGCGGAACGCGGCGATCCTCGATCGGCTGCTCGAGAAGGTCGAGTTGCCGGAGATGCCGGAGGTCTCGCCGCCGCCGGGGGCGGCGCCGCTCGGGCTCGCGGGCAAGAAGCTCGTCTTCACCGGTGGGCTCGAACGGCTCCCGCGCGATCGGGCCAAGCAGCTGGTCGAATCGCTCGGAGCGCGCGCGGTCTCCGCGGTGAGCAAGGCGACCGATTATGTCGTGGTGGGACTCGACCCGGGCTCGAAGGCGGAGGACGCGGCGCGCCTGGGGGTGACGATTCTCGACGAAGCCGGCTTCCTCGATCTGCTCCGCGAGCACGGCGTCGAGCCATGACCGGCCTTCGACGAGCCCGGCCTGCCGGCAATCCAGGCCGGCGCGAGAGCGCGTATCCTTCAATGCGCGCGTCCCGTCCCAGCCCCCGCTCCAACAGGAGCCCGGGGCCGCAGCTCGCACCAGCGCGTGCGCGCGCAATCACCCAAGGAAAGCGAGGCCCCAGCACCATGAAGACCCTGATGGCCCTGATCCTGCTCGTCGCCGTTGGATTCCTGGCCGCCCGCGGCGCCGCGCGTGCCGCCGCAGCCCCGACGCCGCCGTCGAGCGAAAAAAAGGGAGCCGAAGTGATCCAGAAGATCGAGAAGACCGATGCCGAATGGCGCAAGCTCCTGACCGCAGAACAGTACCAAGTGCTGCGCAAGGCCGGCACCGAGCGCGCCTTCAGCGGTAAATATTGGAACAACCACGAAAAAGGGACCTACCGTTGCGCCGCCTGCGCTCTGCCTCTGTTCCTCTCGACCACCAAGTTCGAGTCCGGGACCGGCTGGCCGAGCTTCTGGGCGCCGATCGATCCGCGCCACGTCATCGAGAAGTCCGACGTCTCGTTCGGTATGCGGCGAACCGAGGTCCTGTGCGCCCGCTGCGGCGGCCATCTCGGCCACGTCTTCGACGACGGTCCGAAACCCACGGGCCTGCGCTACTGCATGAACTCGGCGGCGCTCGAATTCGTCGCCGATCCGAAGTAATCCGGTCCGAGTCGTCCCTTCGCCCGGGCGGGGCGCAAGGCCCGCCCGAAGTTTTTTTCGCGGCGCAGCGAGCCGTTTGTCAAGAATCGGCACCCCCTTTTCCGTCTTTACCTGGTGGACATCTATCCAGGAGGAAAAAACCGATGCCGCTCGCCCATCGCCGTCCCGACCGTCCCGACCGCCCTCCGGTTGCACTCGCCTTACTTTCTATGGATAATGTAAGGAGAGTCGGGAGGTCCCTCGCCATGCTGCTGTCTTCGGCCAAACTGACGGAGAAGTACCAGATCACGATCCCCACCGAAGTCCGGCGCCGGCTCGGTCTCGAAGCCGGCGACGTCCTGCTCCTCAAGCTCGACGGCGAGCGGGTCACTCTCGAAGCCGCCAAGGGCGGCTGGACCGCCGCGCTGCGCGGTCTGGGCGCCGACATGTGGCGCGAGGCGGGCGGCGGCGCCGCGATCGAGCGCGAGCGCGAGGGCTGGGAGCAATGATCGCGCCGCGTTCTCTTCCCCTCCTCGGCGTCGATTCGATGGCCTTCGTCTACCACTTCGAGGGCAACGCCGAGCACGGCCCCGCGGCCAGCGCGCTGCTCGCCGCCGCCGAGGAGGGCCGCTGCCGCCTCGCGGCCTCGACCCTGGCCCTCCTCGAGATCCTGGTGGTCCCGAAACGGATGGGCCAAGGCGACCTCTGCCGGCGCTATCGCGACCTGCTCGAATCGTTCCCGAACCTCGACTTCCATCCCCTCGACGCCGACATCGCGGAGACCGCGGCCGAGCTGCGCGCCCGCTACGACCTGCGCACCCCGGACTCGATCCACCTCGCGACGGCGCTCGTCCAGGGGGCCGGGGCTTTCGCGAGCGAGGATCGGCGCCTCAGGAGAGTAAAAGAGATCGACGTCGTGCCGCTCGCCGCCGCGCTCGCGGGCTGAAGTGGACGCGCCTCGCGGCTGGTCCCGTCGCCCTTGGGAGCCCTCTCGCCCGGATGTTAGTGTCCGGGCACCGAGGAGATTCGAGGTGCCTATGGCGTTTTCCCTCCGAACCTGGCTCACCGCGGCGGCTCTGCTCGCGGGTCTTGCCTCCCGCCCGCTGCCGGCCCAGGACTTGAAGTCGTTCGAAGAGCGGACCACCGTCCACAAGCTCGCGAACGGCTGGACGTTCGTCTTGGTGCGGCGCCCCGTCGCGCCCGTGTTCTCGTTCGTCACTCTCGCGGACGTCGGCTCGGCCCAGGAGGTGCCGGGGATCACCGGCCTCGCGCACATGTTCGAGCACATGGCGTTCAAAGGGACGCCGAACATCGGCACGACCGACTGGCCGGCGGAGGAGAAGGCGCTCGCGGCGGTCGAGCAGGCCTACCAGGCCTGGCAGGCCGAGCGGCTCTCGGCGAAGCCGGATCCGGTGAAGCTCGAGCCGCTGCGCGTCGCGTTCAAGCAGCGCGAGGACGAGGCGGAGCGCTACGTGATCAAGGGGGAGTTCGACTCGATCCTCCAGCGCGAGGGCGCCGTCGGCTTGAACGCCACCACCGGCGCCGACACCACGCGCTTCTTCTATTCGCTGCCGGCCAACAAGCTCGAGCTGTTCGCCTACCTCGAGTCCGAGCGCTTCTTCCGGCCGGTGTTCCGCGAGTTCTATCAGGAGCGCGACGTCGTCCAAGACGAGCGCCGCTATTCGGTCGACAGCCAGCCGCTCGGCAAGCTGCTCGAACAGCTGATCGGCGCGGCGTTCGTCGCCCATCCCTACAGCCACTCGACGATCGGCTGCACGAGCGATCTCGAATCGTTCACCCGGACCGACGCCGAGGCCTTCTACCGCACCTGGTACGCGCCGAGCAACCTGTTGACGGTGATCGTCGGCGACGTCGATCCGCAGGCGGCGATCCCGCTCCTCGAAAAGTACTTCGGCCGGATTCCGGCGCGGCCCGAGCCCCCTCGCTTGCGCACCGTCGAGCCGCCGCAGATCGCGGAGAAGACGATCGTGCTCGAGGACAACTCGGAGCCGCTCTATCTCGAGGCGTACCACAAGCCGGCCTCGACCGATCCGGACGAACCGGTCTGGGACGCTCTCGACCTCGTGCTCTCGAACGGCCGCGCCTCGCGCCTCTACCGCTCCCTGGTACGCGACAAGAAGCTCGCGGTCTCGGTGAGCACGTTCTCCGGCATCCCGGGCACCAAGTACCCCCACCTTTGGGGCGTCTTCGTCGTCCCCGCGCAAGGGATCGACCTCGCCAAGGTCAAGGACGCGGTGCGCTCGGAGCTCGAGCGCTTGCGGAGCGGCGACCTGACCGATTCCGAGCTCGCGCGGGCGAAACGGCGCGCGCGCGCCTCCCTCTTGCGCGACATCCAGAGCAACGAAGGGCTGGCGCGCCAGCTCGCCGACGCACAGCGCTCGACGGGCGACTGGCGCGAGGCGTTCCGCTACCTCGATCGGATGGACGCGGTGAGCCGCGGCGACGTCCGCCGGGTCGCCACCCAGGCGTTCGTGGCCGCCAACCGGACGGTCGGCATGGTGGTCCGCACGGCGGCTTCCGCGAGCGGGGCGGCGCCGGGCAAGGAGATCCAATGACGACGCGGGCCCTCCGATTCGTTCCCGCGCTCGCGGTGGCGGCGATGGCTTTCTCCGCAGCCTTCGCGCCGCCCGCCCGGGCGCAGGCCCAAAAGGCGTCCGAGCTGCGCTTTCCGCCGCTGCCCGACGTCCCGGTCCCGGCGCCTCAGCGAGTGGTTCTGGACAACGGGCTCACCGTGTTGTTGCTCGAAGACCGCGAGCTGCCTCTCGTCGAAGCGACAGCGCTCGTCCGCACCGGAGCGATCGCCGAGCCGGGCGACAAGGCGGGCCTCGCCGAGCTGACCGGCAGGGTGCTCCGCTCCGGAGGCGCCGGCCGGATGTCGGGCGACGAGCTGGACGATTTTCTCGAGGACCGCGCGGCGACGATCGAGACCTCGATTTCCGAGGATACCGGGACCGCGCGCCTGTCGGCGCTCAAGGGGAACTTCCCCGACGTCTTCCGGGCGTTCACCGACATCCTGCGGCGTCCGGCGTTCGACGCCGCCAAGATCGAGCTCGCGCGCAACCGGATGGTCGCCGAGGTCGCGCGCCAGAACGACGATCCGCAGGAGATCCTCGATCGCGAGTTCCGCAAGCTCGTCTACGGCAAGGATTCACCCTTTGCGCGGACGCCGAGCTTCGCATCGCTCGCGGCCATCCGGCGCGCCGATCTGGTCGCGTGGCACGGCAAATATTTCCAGCCCGATCGGATCGTGCTCGGGATCGTCGGCGACATCGACGCGGCGGCGACGCTCGCCCTGATCAAAGAGACCCTCGGCGACTGGCCGCGCGGCCCGAAGCTGCAAGAGTCCGCGCCGCCCGCGCCGCGGGAGGTCAGACCCGGGGTCTACACGATCGACCTCGACGCCCTCCCGCAGTCGAGCATCGCCATGGGCTACCTCGGCATCCGGCGCGACGATCCCGACCTGTTTCCGGTCGAGGTGCTCAACCAGGTGCTCGGCGGCTCCTTCGCGTCCCGCCTGTTCGCCAACGTGCGGTCGAAGAAGGCGCTCGGTTACGTCGTCTACGGCGGGGTCTTCAGCGACTGGGGCCACCCGGACGTCACCCAGCTCGTGCTGACCACCAAAGGCGAGACGACCGGCGCCGGCATCGCGGCGCTGCTCGACGAAGCCAAGGACATCGTGGCCCATCCGCCGACCGACCGCGAGGTCGCCGAGGCGAAACAGGCGATCCTCAGCTCGTTCGTCTTCACTCGCGATTCGCTGCGGAAAGTCGTGTTGCGCCAGCTGCTCCCGCTCGAGTATTGGGGCTATCCTGCCGATTGGTTCGAGCGCTACCGGGCGGGGGTCGAGGCGGTGACTCCCGAGCAGGTGCGCAAAGCCGCGGAGCGGCTGATCCATCCCGAACGCTTCGCGATCCTGGTCGTCGGCCCGGCGGGCCGGCGCGAAAGGCCGCTGACCGACTTCGGGCCGGTAACGCCGGTCGACATCTCGATTCCGGGCGCGCCACGCGCCCCGAAGCCCTAGAGGGAAAGCGCCGCGGCCCGGCGTCTTGCCGCCCGTTCTCGCCTCGACCACCGCCGTGTTCGAGAGTCTCCGCGAGCCGACCCTCGCCGATCGCATCCGCGTCCGGGCGCTCGCGAGCGCCGCCGCATTCCTGATCGCCCAGCTCTACGCCGACTCGGTGCCCCTCTTCGGCAGCGGACGCCTCCGTTTCGAAGCGATCCGCCTGGTGCTCCTCGCGGGAGTCCTGATCGGCTTCGCCGGCGGGCTCGACCTCTTCGTCCGCCACCGCTTCCGCGCCGGCGCTCGAGCCTGGGCCTGGCTCGCTCTGGCGGTCGCGAGCGCGATTCTCTGCGGCGCGCTCCTCGCCAGCATGTCGCTGCCGTTTCTGATTTGAACCGTCCGATCGGCAGCTTTGAGCGGCACGCAGATTGCTGCTCCATAGAGACGACTAGCGTCTTTTTCCGAATCGATTGGAACGTTCTCGGCCTCGATCTCGCCTCTTGTCACAGCTCTCGAGAACTCCTGGCATGCCGCGCCTCGCCGTCGACGACCCCAACTTCCCGTCCTCTCTGGCGGAGCTCGAGCCGGCCGCGAGCAACGGCGGCGCCGGGCTCCCCTCGGCGGCGGCCGCGGCCCCGGCCGGCCGGCTCGGCCTGTTGATCGGCGCGGCGGCGGCGATGCAGGAGGTCTTCGCCCTGCTGTCGCGCGTCGCTCCCACCGACGCGACGGTCTTTGTGATCGGCGAGAGCGGCACCGGCAAAGATCTCGCGGCGCAAACGCTCCACATGCTTTCGGCGCGTTCCCGCGCCGTCTTCCTGCCGTTCAACTGCGGCGCGGTCTCGCCGTCGCTGATCGAGAGCGAGCTCTTCGGCCACGAGCGCTGCAATTTCACGGGCGCGCAGCGGCGCCACAAGGGATGCTTCGAGCGCGCTTCGGGCGGCACCCTCTTCCTCGACGCTATCGCCGAGATGCCGATCGAGCTGCAGGTCCGGCTGCTGCGCGTCCTCGAGACCGGAAAGCTGACGCGCATCGGCGGCGACGAGCCGGTCGACGTCGACGTGCGCGTCATCGCCGCGACCAACCGCGAACCGCGCCAGGCCGTCCGGGACGGCAAGCTGCGCGAGGATCTGCTCTACCGCCTGCAGGTCTTTCCGCTCCAGATGCCGCCCTTGCGCGAGCGCAGCGACGACGTCGACCTGCTCGCCGAGCACTTCCTGACCGAGCTCAACGCCCGCAACGGCTCGGCCAAACGGTTCCTCGCCGAGGCGAACGACCGCCTGCGCGCCCACTCCTGGCCCGGCAACGTGCGCGAGCTCAAGAACGTCGTGCACCGCGCCTTCATCCTGGCGGACGCCGAGGTCGCGTCCCAGCACCTGCCGCGCGAGCTGGCTCCCGGCGGAGCGCCCTCCCGAGCCCTGCGCTTCGAGGTCGGGGCCTCGATCGGGGACGTCGAGCAGCGGCTCATTCTGGCCACCCTGGACGTCTACGGCGGCAACAAGCGCAAGGCCGCCGACGTCCTCGGCGTCAGCCTGAAAACGCTCTACAACCGGCTAAATAGCTACTCGGGCAGCCCGAGATCAGGTGCCCCTTGAAATCCCTCACCGAGGGTGTAATACTTCCAGCCCGTTCAACGACCCCCTGGGAACTCCTTGTACAAAGCAGTTTGCACGGCGAGAATCCGGACGGGGAATTGTACGAAGACGGCACTTGAGGAAACGAGCGAGACTTTTGAAACCGATGAACGTCGCGCCTCCATCCGAAACGTCGTCCCCCGGCTTCCCCGGAATGCCGCGGATTTCCAACCCGAACCGTACGACCGACCGGTCGTAGCCGGTCGGCCGATTCGTCCTTAAGGTATCAACTCTTTTCACAAGGGAGAAGACGACAATGAAGAAGGTCCTGATTCCGCTTTCCGTGCTGTGCCTGCTCGCAGCTCTCGTGGCCCCGATGGTCGGCTGCGCCAAGAAGGAAGAGCCCCCCGCAGAGTCCACCGAAACCACGATGGACACCGGCACCGAGATGACCTCCGAAGCCACCCCGATGAGCACCGAGATGACCTCGGACACGGGCATGACCTCCGAGGCTCCCCCGGCCAAGTAAAGCTGTTCCCGGTTCTGGAAGCTCGAGGGGCGCTCTTTCGGGAGCGCCCCTTTTTCTTGCCGATCAATCCCGAAAGCCCGCCAGCACCTCGTCGAGGAACCGCCCGGCCTCCTCCCGGAAGGCGTCGGTCCACTCGTGACCGCCCTCGTAGGGAACCGGTCGCGCGTCGACCCCCGCGCCCGTCAGGCGCGCCACGTCCGCGGCGAGCCGGGCCGGGGTGTAGAAGGCCTCCTTGAGCCCGCCTCCGATCAAGACCGCAGGCAACCCGGCAAGATCTTGCGGTGTCAGCTCCGGCGGCACGTCGCCCCCCAGCGCGACGATCCCCTGGCAAGCGTGACCGCTCTTGGCCGCCGCCCGGTAGGCGGTCGCGACCCCTTGCGAAAACCCGGCATAGACGAGAGGACCGCGGGGCGCTCGTTCGCGCAGGCGCGCGACGACCGCCCCGACATAGGCTGCGTTGTCGGCGATCGCATGCTCGCGATCGAAGCGGGTCATCCAGGAGGCGACCACTTCGTTCGTCCGGGTGTAGAACGGATGGAGCGCCTGGACCGCGACGAGCCGCCAGGATTGCGTACCGGGAATCCGTGTCAGCTCGGCGAGATGCTTCTCGGCCGTCTCGCCGTAGCCGTGGAAGCCGACGAGGAGCGGGGTGTCCGGCTCGCCCGCGACCGCCGGCTCGCGGACGAGAAACGTGCCGTGGACCCGCGCGGGGATGGTCTCGATCGCGTGCTCTCGCACGGCGTCCGTCATCGCGCCCCCGAACGGCGTCCGGAGTGAAGCGGTGCGGACAGCTCGCGGACTTTCCGTTCGAGCGCGGCGGCGAGATCGGGCCGGCCGGCGTTCTCCTCGACGAAGCGGACGAGCGCGCTGCCCACCACCACCCCGTCGGCGACCGCGCCCACCGCCGCAACCTGCTCGGGCGTCGAGATCCCGAAGCCGACCGCGAGCGGCAAGGGCAGCTTCTTGCGCAGCTTTGCGATATCCCCCGCGAGGTCGTCCGCGAGCGCCGTCCGCTCGCCGGTCACCCCCGTCCGCGACACGTAGTAGAGGAATCCGGACGAGGCCTCCGCCGCGCGGCGGACCCGCTCGCGCGTCGAGGTCGGTGCGAGCAGGAAGATGGCGTCGATGCCGTGCCGGTCGAGGATCGGCACCAGCTCGCGCTTCCCCTCCTCCGGCGGCAGGTCCACGCAGAGCACGCCGTCGACGCCGGAGGCCGCCGCTTGCTCGGCGAAGCGTTCGAGCCCGCGGGCGTGGAGCGGGTTGAAGTAGGAAAAGAGAACGATCGGCACGCCGATCCGGGCGCGCAGCGAGGCGATCATCTCGAGCACGCCCGAAAGGGTCGTGCCGGCGGCGAGAGAACGGCCCGCCGCCCGTTGGTTGGTCGGGCCGTCGGCGATCGGATCGGAGAACGGCAGGCCGATCTCGATGACGTCGGCTCCCCCCGCCGCGAGGGCGGCGAGAAGGTCCGCGGTCGCAGCCAGGCTCGGATCGCCGGCCATGAGAAAGGGAATGAATGCGGCGCGGCGCTCGCGGCGGCAGGTTGCGAAGGCGCGCTCGATCGCGCGTGCGGCGGTCATTGCGCCACCTCCCGACCGGCCTTCTCCGCCTCCTCGCGATCGAACGCGAGCACCGAATCGAGGTCCTTGTCGCCGCGCCCTGACAGGTTGACCAGCACGATCCTTTCCTTGGAGAGCCGCGGCGCGCGCCGGATCGCCTCGACCAGCGCGTGCGAGCTCTCGAGCGCCGGGAGGATCCCCTCGCTCCGCGCCAGGCGGTGGAAGGCGTCGATCGCCTCGGCGTCGCTCGCCGCGGTGTACTCGATACGCCCGCGGTCGGCGAGGTACGCGTGCTCGGGGCCAATCGCCGGGTAGT
>DATMZM010000291.1:0-16258 GCA_035607445.1 Thermoanaerobaculia bacterium
GGGGCGGCCGAAGAAGGGGACGGCGATCGCCTCGCGCGGCTGCACGCGCTGGTCGATCAGGATGCCGACGCGGCCTCCGCCGCGGAGGATCTGGATCATGCGCCGGGCCGCTCCCTTCTTGGGGATCACGGCGTAGGCGAAGCGTTCGCGCAGGCGCCGGATCTCGCGCTCGAAGTGGGGGTTGTCCGCCGGGCGGGCGACGGCGTGCACGGTGCCGCGGTAGAGGCCGATCGGGCGCCCCGAGAGCTCCCAGTAGCCGAGGTGCGAGCCGAGGACGAAGACCCCCTTGCCCGCGCTCTCCGCCGCCTCGACGTGCTCCCAGCCCTCGTAGGTGATCCGCCGGCAGAGCTCGACGAGATCGAAGCGGTCGGCCGAGATCAGGTCGCAGACCGCGCCGCCGAAATGGCGGAAGCATTCGCGGGCGTGCGCGCGCCGCTCGGCCGCGGAGAGATCGGGGAAGGCGAGCGCGAGGTTCTTCTCGGCGACCCTCAGATGGCGGCGGTCGAGGATCGCGGCGAGCCCGCCGAGGCGGCGCCCGACGCCGCGGGCCGCCGCGTGCGGCAGGGCGCGCAGGAGCCCGCGGATTCCGAGGTACGCGGCCTGCTCGAGCCGATGGCGGATCGGCGCGTGCTTCAAGCCGGCTCCTCGGGATCGTCCAGGCGACCCGCGCCGTCCGGCAGCCGACTCGCCGAGCGGCGGGATTCGATGCGCGAGATCTCGCCGTCGAGCCAGGTCCAGAAGCCCGGCTCGGGCTCGGCCCGGATCGGCAGCTCGGCGCAGGGAGAGGCGAGCCGGCCGTGCAGCTTGACGCCGTCCTTGGCCGTCGCGAGGAGCGCCTCGGCGCCGCTCGTCCGGAGCTCCTCTTCGAGGCGCGCGAGGCTCTCGGTCGGGTAGCCGAAGTGGTCGGGAAAGCGCCGCTCGCCGCGGATCTCGTAACCGAGCTCGCGCACGGCGGAGGCGAACTCCTCGGGGCGGGCGATCGCCGAGACCAGGTAGACCGCGGCTCCGGGAGAGAGGATCCGGCCGTCGGGGAAGCGGGGCGCGCCGATGCGGGTGCGGCTCGCGAAGCCCGGACCGGCGAACCCGTAGGGAGCGAGCGCCGCGGCCAGCTCGGCGCCCGGCGAGAGCCCGTCCGGACCGGCCTCGGGGGCGCCGGTCAGGATCGCGGCGTCCGCCCGGGCTGCCGCCGAAAGGGGCTCGCGCAGCCGGCCGCTCGGCAAGAGGCGCCCGTCGGCGAAGGGATCCGCGGCGGGAAAGGCGAGGAGATCCAGGTCCCGCTTGAGCGCGAGGTGGCTGAAGCCGTCGTCCAAGAGGAAGAGATCGGGCGCGGGCAGGAGGCGGCGGAGGGCCTCCCTCCCGGCGTGGTGACGATCCGGCCCGACCACCACCGCGACGCCCGGCAGGAGGGCGGCTAAGAGCACCGGCTCGTCCCCCCCGAGATGGGGGGAGAGGAGCGGGCCCCGGCCGTCGCTGACGATCCGGACGCCGCGCCCCCGGCTCGCATAGCCACGCGAAAGGATGCAGACGCGGAACCCCCGCTCGTTCAGATGCGCGGCGATCGCGGCGATCAGGGGGGTCTTGCCGCCTCCGCCCCAATGGAGGTTGCCGACCGAGAGCACCGGCCGCGGCAGCCGCCCGGCCCGCTCGTGCCACCAGCGCCTGCGCAGGCCGTGGGCCGCGCCGTAGGCCCGCTGCCAGAGGGAGGTCGGGGGAGGTGGGGCGGGCGGGCGCATGGCGTGGGTTGAACGTTCGAGGGTCAGGAGGCGAGCGGCTCGAGAGCGGGCCGGAGGAGGTCGAGGGTGCGCGCGATGGCGCCCCGGTTCTCTAGGACGAGGCGCTCGCCGCGGAGCCCGAGATCGCGCGCCTCGTCCGGGTCGTCGAGCCAGCCCCGCCAGGCCCGGGCGAGAGCGCCCGAGTCCGCGACCCGGCGCCAGGCCCCGGCGCGATCGAACCGGTCGGCCATCTCGGAGAAATTGTGCATCGAAGGGCCGACAGCGACCGGCACTCCGAAGCGGGCCGGCTCGAGAGGGTTGTGGCCGCCGGTCGGCACGAGCGTCCCGCCCACGAACGCTCCGGCGGCCAGCCGGTAGAGCCCGGCGAGCTCCCCCAGGCTGTCGAGCAGGACGACCGCTACGGTCGCTTGCGGCGTGCCGGAAGATGCCAGGAAGGTGCTCCGCCGCACGTGGTCCACCTTCCTCTCGGCGAGGAGAGCGGCGACCTCCCCCCAGCGCTCGGGGTGGCGGGGCGCGAGGACGAGGAGCGCGCGATCGGCCAGGCCTGAGAAGGCGTCGAGGACCGTTTCCTCCTCGCCCGGCATGGTCGAGCCGGCGACGAGGAGGCCCCTCCCCGCGGCGAGCCGCTCGATCTCGGCGGCGAGCGCGGGCGGGAGGACCGGTTCCGGCGTGTCGTACTTGAGGTTGCCGGTGACGGAGATCCGCGAGGGGTCGACCCCGAGGTCGATCAAACGGTCGCGGTCGATCTCGGACTGGACGCCGAAGCGGTCGACCAGGGCGAGCAGGCGGCGGGCGAACGGCCGGAGGCGGGCCATGCGGCGGAAGCCCTTGTCGCCGACCCTGCCGTTCGCGACCAGGATCGGCAGGCCGCGGCGCCGGGCCTCGGCGAGGAGAAGCGGCCAGAAGTCCCCCTCGACCAGGACGAGGGCCCGGGGCGCGAAGCGGTCGAAGAAGCGCCGGATCGCAAAACCGAGATCGAACGGCAGGTAGGCGACGGCTCCCCGCGCGCCGAGCCCGGCGCGCGCCCGCGCCTGGCCGGTGGGGGTGATCGTCGTGACGACGACCGGGATCCTCTCGGGCACCGCCAGGGCGAGAGCCGCGGCGACCCCCGCTTCGCCGACCGACACGCCGTGGAGCCAGAGGCCGCCCCGGCGGCCGGCGCCCGCCTCGGGATCGTCGCCCTCCGGCCCGGCGAGCCCGAGCCGCCCGGCGAGCGTCGGCCGGTAATGCGCCGCCCGCCGGGCGAACAGGACCGGTCCGGCGAGCAGGAGGGCGAGGCCCATTCCCAGCTGGTAGATCATCCGACGCGGGGTGCCCATGGCGGCGGGAGTATAATCACGCGTTCGGGCTCGGGGAGGCGACCGGATCGCCGGCACCTGGGCGCCCGAGACGCCCTAACCTCGGAATCGAAACGGATTAGACGGCGCGGAAGCGGCGCTCGTATGTAAGACCGATGCTCAAGCTCGTCCACTCGAACCCGACTCCCGAGACGCCGAAATGGTCCGAGGCGACCGACCGGGAGCTGCTCCTCGCCATGCGCGAGGGCAGCGAAGCCGCCCTCGCGGCGTTGATCGGCCGCAAGACCAAGCCGCTCCTCCAGCTCACCCAGCGCATCCTCGGTGAGCTCGAGGAGGCGCGCGACGTCGTCCAGGTGACGTTCTTCAAGGTCTGGGAGAACCGCGCCAAGTTCGACGACCGGTGGAGCCCGAACACCTGGATCTACCGGATCGCGTCGAACCTCGCGATCGACCACCTGCGCTCGCGCAAGAGCCGCGAGAAGAGCGCGGAGCCGGTGCGCCACCACCTGCGCCAGGTCGGCGAGTGGCGGTCCCAGAAGGACTTCTCCCGGCTCCAGCAGGGCGAGGTGGCGGGGATCTTCCGCGAGCTGTCCTCCGAGCTCTCGGAAAAGCAGCGGCTCGCCTTCCTGCTCCGCGAGGTCGAGGGGTTGTCGTCCCAGGAAGTGGCCGAGATCCTGAGCTGCCGCGAGTCGACCGTCCGCAACCACCTGTTCAACGCCCGGAAGCTCCTGCGCCGGGAGCTGGTCAAGCGCTATCCGGAGTACGCCTCGCGCCGCGTCCAGGCCCTGGAGGTGGAGGCATGACCGCCTGCCCGGAGCTCTCCTGGCAGCTCCTCCTCGCCCATCGCTTCGACGTCCGGGCCGGCGAGCCGGCGGAGCTCGGCGCGGCCCTGGCCCACCTGGACGCCTGTCCCGCCTGCCGCCGGGAGGCCTGCGCGATCGATCCGACGCTCGTCTTCAAGCGGCTGCCGCCCATCGCCGATCTCGACTTCGACTCCGAGGCCGAGCGGATGCGCCAGGCGGTCTCGGGCATGCGCCTGGTCGCCCGGATCGAGCCCCGCCGGAGCGGCCGCGCGCGCGCCGGCCGCTGGGCGGCGGCGGCCGGGCTGGCCGCGATGGCCCTCCTCGCCGGCCGCGGCGAGCCGGTCCGGCGCGAGGCGTCCGCCGCTTCCGCCGTTCCGGGTCCGGCGGTCCCCGCGGTCCCGGCGCGCTTCGAGCTGCCGTCCTCGGCGATGGTCGAGGAAGTGGGGCGGCCGAAGGCGCGCGTCTACCAGCTCGCCGGCGATCGCCTTTCCGTGGTGATGATCGTCGACTCGAGCCTGGATGTCTGATCCCGAACCCCGTCGAGACGGCGGTTCGTTTCTTCCCGTGCCTGTTCCTATAGAGTGCCCCGGTCGGTTTCGAGCGTCCCAGATGACGATTTGCCGCCGCTTCGCCGCGAGCCTCCTCCTGGCCGTCCTGCCGCTCGCGCTGGCCGCCCAGCAACAGGAGAGGCTGTCGCTGCTCGGCTTCACGTTTCGCCACCAGCCGTCCGGCGAGGCCCTCGCGCTGGTCCAGCCGATGCTCTCCTCGCGGGGAACGGTCGAGCTCCAGGCCGGCAACAAGATGGTCGTCCACGACGCCCGGGTGATCCTCGCCCGGATCCTGCCGATGCTGCGCGAATTCGACCATCCGGTGCGCGCTCTCGACCTCGAGGTCATGGTGGTCAAGGCGAGCCGGGCCGTGATGTCCCCTCCCGTGAGCCACTCGGACCTCCCCCCCGACCTGACCCGCCGCCTGCGCAGCCTCCTGCCCTACGACATCTACGAGCTTTCGGCGCAGGCCCAGCTCGCGACCTACGAAGGCCAGGAGGTGGCCTACGAAATCGGCCCGGACTACCAGGTGAGCTTCCGGGTCGGCACCGTCCTCGCCGACCGGAGGGTGAGGCTCGCGGGCTTCCAGATGCGGCGGAGCCCGAAGGGATCGTCGGTCGTACGCCCGAAGCCGCTCCTCTTCACCAACCTGAATCTCGCGCTCGATCAGACGATGAGCCTCGGTCTCGCCAAGAGCGAGGAGAGCCGGGAGGCTCTGATGATCGTCCTGACCCTGCGCGGGGCGGAGCGGCGCTCCCCCGACCGGGAGCCCTGAGCGGAATGCAGTTCGTCTGTCGCGTCGGAACTCCGGACGGCCGGGTCATCGAAGAGCTGATCGCCGCGTCCGACGAATCGGCCTTGCGGTTGGAGCTCGGCAAGCGGGGGCTCCACCTGTTCGAGGCCCGGCGCCGGGGCGTGCCGCGGCGGGTCGGCAACGAGGGGCTGGCGTCGCGCCTGGGGCGCAAGAAGAGGATCCCGGATCCGGACTTCCTGGTCTGGAACCAGGAGCTCGCGGCCCTCCTCAAGGCCGGCCTGCCGCTCCTCCAGGCTCTCGACCTGATGCTCGAGCGGATGAAGAACGCGACCTTCCGCGAGGTCCTGACCGACGTCCGGGACCGCGTGAAGAGCGGCGAGGAGCTGTCCGAGGCCTTCGCGGTGCACGGCGACTTCTTCCCCCGCCTCTACCCGGCGGCGCTCAAGGCGGGCGAGCGCAGCGGCGAGCTCGAGCAGGTGATCCGGCGCTTCGTGCGCTACCTGAAGCTGCTGCTCGAGGCGCGCAAGCGGGTGATCTCGGCGCTCGTCTATCCGGCCGTGCTGGTCCTCCTGTCGATCGCGATGATCGCGGTGATGGCGATTTACGTGGTGCCGAAGTTCGAGGTCTTCTTCAGCGATCTCGAGGTCGACCTGCCGCTGCCGACGCGGATCACGCTCGGAGTCTCCCGATTCCTGAACGAGCGCACCTTTGTCCTGTGGAACTGGGCCTGGATCGCGCTCGGTCTCTTCGCCCTGGGTCTCGCGCTCAAGCGCTATGCCGACACCCCCGAAGGGCGGATCCGGGTCGATTCCTGGCGCCTCAAGCTGCCTCTGCTCGGGGGGGTCTTCCACCGCTTCGCGCTCTCGGAGTTCTGCCGGGCGCTGTCGACGCTCCTGACCGGCGGGATCCCGCTCGTGCCGGCGCTCGAGATCGCGACCGCGAGCGTGAGCAACGCCGAGGTGAGGCGCCGGATCGAGCCGAAGATCCAGATGGTGCGCGAGGGCAAGCCGTTTTACGAAGCGCTCGAGGAAAGCGGGGTCTTCGTCGACATGGTGATCGACATGGTCAAGGTCGGCGAGGCGACCGGCGCTCTCGACGAGATGCTCGGCAGCGTCTCGGACTTCCTCGACGAACAGGTCGAAACGAGGATGCAGCGCCTGCTCTCGCTGGTCGAGCCGATGATGCTCGTGTTCATGGGGATCATCATCGCGCTGCTCCTGGTCTCGATCTATCTCCCGATGTTCAGCTCGCTCGGTTCGAGCAAGTTCTAGCGCGGCGCTAGACGGTTCCCGCGCGGGTTTCGTTTCAAGGTTCGAGGTGACGTCATGGTCGTAAGCACCAGCAGACCGATGGTCGAGGAGAAGGCGCCGACCGCCGAGACGATCGAGCAGGCCCGGGAGCGGCTGGCGCTCGAGCGGCGCGAGGCGGAGACGTTCGCCGACCGCTACGGTCTCGAGTTCGTCGACATGACGCATTTCCGGATCGACAACGATCTCTTCCGCCGCATTCCGTTCGACCTGATGCTGCGCTACGGCTTCATCCCGGCCGACCAGCTCGAAGGGCGCCTCGCGGTGGTCATGGCGGATCCGTCCGACGTGGTCAAGATGGACGAGCTCGAGCTGCTGCTCGGCCAGCCGGTCGAGGTCCGGGTCGGCGTGCGCTCGGCGATCGACGAGATCCTGCAGAAGTCCGAGAGCGCGCAGCGCGTGCTCGACGAGGCGAGCGAGGACTTCCGCATCCAGCTCGTGCAGGAGGACGAGGACGGCGAGGAGATCCTGTCGATCGACCGGATCACCGCCGACCTGTCGCCGATCATCAAGCTCGTCGACTCGACGATGTTCAACGCGATCCAGCGCCGCGCCTCCGACATCCACATCGAGACCCGCGACACCGAGGTGATCATCAAGTACCGCATCGACGGCGTGCTCTACCAGGCGATGGAGCCGATCGACAAGCGGCATCACCAGACGATCATCAGCCGCATCAAGGTCATGTCCGAGCTCGACATCGCCGAGAAGCGGGTGCCGCAGGACGGTCGCTTCAAGCTGCGGCTGAAAGGCCGGACGATCGACTTCCGCGTCTCGATCATCCCCTCGGTCCACGGCGAGGACTGCGTCATCCGCATCCTCGACAAGGAGTCGATGAACAAGGAGTTCAAGAACCTGCGCCTCGAGATCCTCGGCTTCGACGACGAGACGCTCAAGAAGGTGCGCAAGTTCATCCGCGAGCCCTACGGCATGGTGCTCGTCACCGGGCCGACCGGCTCGGGCAAGACGACGACGCTCTACGCCTGCCTGTCCGAGATCCAGACCTCCGAGGACAAGATCATCACCATCGAGGATCCGGTCGAGTACCAGCTGCGCGGCATCACGCAGATCCCGGTCAACGAGAAGAAGGGTCTGACCTTCGCCCGCGGCCTGCGCTCGATCCTCCGCCACGACCCGGACAAGGTGATGGTCGGCGAGATCCGCGACCAGGAGACGGCGCAGATCGCGATCCAGTCGGCGTTGACCGGCCACCTCGTGTTCACGACGGTGCACGCCAACAACGTCGTCGACGTGCTCGGCCGGTTCCTCAACATGAACGTCGACCTCTACAACTTCGTCTCCGCGTTAAACTGCGTCCTCGCCCAGCGCCTCGTGCGCCGGATCTGCGACCATTGCAAGCGGCCGGTCAAACCGACGCGCCAGCTGCTCGAGGAGAGCGGGCTCGACCCGGCCGTCTACGGGGATTTCACGTTCCACGAGGGAACCGGCTGCATCGAGTGCAACGGCACCGGTTTCCACGGCCGCCTCGCGGTCTCCGAGCTGCTCGACCTGTCGGATCACATCCGGGAGCTGATCCTCGACCGGCGGCCGGCTTCGGAGATCAAGCGCGCGGCCAAGGAGGAGGGCATGACCTTCCTCCGCGAATCGGCGCTCGAGAAGGTGTTCCAGGGAGTGACCACGCTTCGTGAAATCAACAAAGTCACCTTCGTCGACTAGCGCCGCCGGCGGATCCCGGTCGGGCAGGGGCTCGGGTGCGAGCTGGTGGCAACGCCTGCTCGGCTTCCACCCGCTCCCGGTGCCGCCGCACGTCTTCGCGCTCGACGCGGAGACGCTCTCCTACGCCCAGCTCCAGCGCCAGGGGGACGCCTACCGCTTCCGGTCCTACCGGTCGGCCGCGCTGCCGCCGGACGCCTTCCTGGCCGGTCCGCTCGGCGGGCCGCTGCGCGACGCGAACGGCTTCAGCGCCAGGATCTCGGGTTTGATCCGCGAGGCCGGGGGTCCCGTCAAGGCGGCCTCGCTGGTGGTTCCGGACGGCTGGCTCCGGGTGGTGTTCAGCGAGTCGGGCGACCTGCCCCGCGCCGCTCCGGCGATCGACGAGGTCCTGCGCTGGAAGCTGCGCCGCCTGGTGCCCTTCCGGGTCGACGACCTGCGTCTCGACGCGACCGAGGTCCTGCCGCTCGCGGGGCAGGAGGAGCCGCGGCGCCTGCTCCTGGGGTTCGCCGTCGAAGCGCTCCTCGCGCAGCTCGAGGAGGCTTTTTCGAAGGCGGGGGTCCGCCTCGGACTGATCACCAACGCCAGCCTGGCGCTCGCGGCGGCGATCGAGGGGCCGAGGGAGGCGGACGGCGACGGGCTCCTCGGGATGGTGCTCGCCGACGCCGGCTCCTACACCCTCGTCTTCCGCCGGGGCGAGCAGCCGATCCTCCATCGCTTCAAGGCCTTCGCCACCTCGCTGCCGGACGAGGCGCGCGCCGGCCTGGTCGAGCGCGACCTGCGCCTGACGCGCAATTTCCTCGACGAGCACTTCCCGGGCGAGGCCTCGGGGCGGGTCGTCCTCTCGGCGCCCACCGATCTCGAGCCGCTCTGGGTCGACCTGATCGAGCAGGGTCTCGACCTCGAAGCGGCGCCGCTCGACGGACGGCACCTGCCGCCGCTGCGCGCCGAGGGCTCGACCGCGCCGTGGCGCGAGATCGCCCCCCTGCTCGGCGCGGCGCGCATGGAGGTCTCTTGACCGGGCGCGGCCGGATGGAGCCGCTGAATCTCGCCCGCCGGCCGTTCGCGAACGGCCGGCCGGTGGTTCGGATCACCGGCCTGCTCTGGCTCGCGGGAGCGCTTCTGCTCGCGAGCAACGTGGCCGCGTACCGGCACTACTTGCGGGAATCGGTCCAGAAGCGGGCCGAGCTCGACCAGGTCCGCGCGGAGCGCGGGCAGACCGAGCAGCGGATCGCCGCCCTGTCGCGCGAATTCGCGAGCTTCGATCTCGAGCGCCAGAACAAGCAGGTGACCTACCTCAACCTGCGCATCGCCGAGCGGACCTTCTCGTGGAGCACGCTGCTCGACCGGCTGGCGCGCGTCCTGCCGGCGGACGTGCGCTTGAAGTCGCTGCGGCCGCCGCCGGGAGATCGGCGCGACGAGCGCCGCCCCGGGGCGCGGAAAGCGGGGCCGCAGGCGGTGACGATCGAGATCACCGGCGAATCGAAGACCGGCGAGGCGCTCCTGCGCTTCGTCGACAACCTGTTCGCCGATCGGGACTTCGCGGAGCCCAACTTGAAGAGCGAGCAGCGCGGGGAGACCGGCGTGATCAGCTTCAGCCTCTCGGTCGACTACCTGCCCGAGGCGCCGGGGTTGCCGCTCTCCCCCCCGGCCGGCTCGGCGGCGACCGGGAGCCTGATTCGGGATTCGAAACCCGCCGCTCCCGGCCCGCTGCCGGCGGGAGGCTCGCGATGAGGAGCCCGGAGCTGGTCTGGCGCGAGCGGCTGTGGCTCTGGCTGCCGGCCCTCCTGTTCTTTCTCGCGAACGTCGCGGCGTTCGGCGTCTATCGGCTCGGCTATTCGAGCCGCGTCGCCGCCCTCGAGAAATCCTTGGAGGGCGAGCGCCGCCAGCTCGACGAGGCGACGAGGGGGCAGCGCGAGATCGCCACCCGCGTCGCTCTCGCCAGCGCGAGCCGCTCGGGGATCCGCGATCTGTACCAGGACCGTTTCTCGACCCGCAAGCGCCGGCTGACCCTGATCACCGCGGAGGTCAAGGAGCTGGCGAAGAAGGCCGGCCTCGATCCGCGGTCGATCTCGTACCCGGAGGAGAAGATCGCGGACTTCGGGCTGGTGCGCAGATCGTTCAACTTCGCGGCCGGGGGCTCGTACGAAGGGTTGCGCCGGTTCCTCAACCTGCTCGAGATCTCGGATTCGTTCCTGGTCCTCGAATCGATGAACGTCGACGAGCAGCGCGATCAGAGCCAGGCCGAGCTGCGCGTCGACCTGAAGCTCTCGACCCTGTTCGCGGAGGACGAGGCGAATCCCTTCGCCGCTCCGCGCGCCGCCGCTCCGCGAGCGGTCGCGCGCCCTCCGGCGCCCGCCGCGGGCGAGCCCGGTGAAGCGGGGGCGGCGGGAGCCGCGGGAGCCGAGGAATGACCGTCGATCGGCGCAGCCGGTTGCTGATCGCGGTCGCCGGGGTGCTCGCCCTGGTGGCCCTCGTCCGCTACTGGCCGTTCAACGGCGCCGAGGAGGGCCTCGGCGGCCAGCGCGCGGCGAGCGTCGCGAGCGCGGCGAAATCGACGTCCGGCGAGGTCGTGGCGCTCGACCTCCCCGACCTCCGAACCGCTCCGCGAAGCTCTTCGGTCGGGCGCGATCCCTGGCGCTTCTACGTGGCGCCGCCCCCGCCCCCGCCCCCGCCGCACCAGCCGACCAAGGAAGAGCTCGAGCGCATGCGCCTGGCCGAGGAGGAGGCGGCGCGCGCGGCGGCCGAACGGGCGCGCCTGGCGGCGATCGAAGCCGCGCGCCCGAAGCCGCCGCCGATCACCTTCCACTATCTCGGGACCTTCGGTCCGAAGAACCGGCCGATCGCCGTCTTTTCGGACGGCAAGGACATCGTCAACGCCCGCGAAGGAGAGATCCTGCGCGGCAAGTTCGTGGTCGCCAAGATCGGCTACGAGTCGGTCGACATCAAGTTCGTGGATTTTCCCGACGTGCCGGCGCAACGCCTGGCCGTCGGTCGCTGAGCTACCCGTTCCTGAGGAGTGCGCGATGCGTGGAAGCCGGATCCTCTTGCTCGTCTCGGTTGCCTTGGCGGCCGGTTGCTCGAGCTACCGCACCTACCGTGAGGCGGAGATCGCCGCCCAGCTCGGCCGCTGGGACGACGCGGTGGTCGCTTACATGAAGGCGCTCGAGAACGACCCGGCGAACGTCGCCTATCGGGCCGATCTCCTCCGCGCGAAGATCCGCGCTTCGCAGGACCACTTCCGCAAGGGACGCGAGTTCAAGTCGGCCGGAATCCTCGACCGCGCGTTGATCGAGCTCCAGCAGGCGGTCCAGCTCGATCCGACCAACCAGTACGCCCAGGCCGAGCTCGAAGGCGTGCGCCGGGCGATCGCGGCGCAGAACCACGAGACGCCGACGATCGAGGAGCTCAAGGCGAAGAGCCGCGGCACGCGGCCGCAGCCGCCGGAGCTCAACCCGCGCAGCAACCAGGCGATCTCGCTCGACTTCCCGCAGCCGGTCTCGATCTTCGACATCTACCGCGCGCTCGCCAAGGCCTACGGCATCAACGTCCTGTTCGATCCGAACCTGAAGGACCAGGACATCGCCATCCAGCTGAAGGACGTCACGGCCAAGGACGCTCTCGAGGTCCTGATGCGCTCGGCCGGCCATTTCTACAAGGTGCTCGACAACGAGACGGTCCTGATCGCCGCGGACACGCCGCAGAACCGCCGCACCTACGAGGACCTGGTCATCCAGACCTTCTTCCTGTCGAACACCCAGGTCAAGGACATGACCACGATCCTGCGCAGCCTGATCGACGCGCGCAAGCTCGCGGTCAACGAGCAGCTGAACGCGATCATCCTGCGCGACACCGTCGACAAGGTGAAGGTGGCGGAGAAGATCATCGAGGCGAACGACAAGTCGAAGGCCGAGGTGGTCGTCGACGTCGAGCTGCTCCAGGTCAACACCGGCCGCCTGCGCGAGCTCGGGACGGCGCTCAGCACGAGCTCGATCACGCAGACGCTCGACCTCGGCGGCACGGCCACGAGCACGCCGAAGCTCCACCTCTCGGATCTCCAGTACTTGAACCAGAGCAACTGGGTGTTGACGCTGCCGAACTTCGTCTACAACTTCATCAAATCGAACAGCGACGCGCAGCTGCTCGCGAAGCCGCAGCTGCGCATCTCGGAAGGCGAGAAGGCGAGCCTGGTCATCGGCGACCGCGTGCCGATTCCGCTCACCCAGTTCTCGGCCCAGACCCCGGGCACGAACGGCGGCCTGATCACCGCGCCGATCACCTCGTTCCAGTACCAGGACGTCGGCATCCGCTTAGACATCGAGCCGCGCGTCCACCACAACGGGGAGGTCACTCTCAAGATCAAGGTCGAGGTCTCCGACATCAGCCGCGAGATCCAGGCCGCCGGCGGCCAGAGCCAGCCGGTCATCGGCACGCGCACGATCGACACCACGATCCGCTTGAAGGACGGCGAGACGAACTTCTTGGCCGGCCTCCTGCGCAGCGACGAGAAGTCCTCCGAGAGCGGCGTTCCCGGTCTCTCGGAGATCCCGGTGCTCGGCCGCCTGTTCTCGAACAAGAAATCCGACAACTCGCGCACCGACGTGATCCTGACGCTCACCCCGCACATCATCCGCAACGCCGAGATCACGGCCGACGACCTCTTGCCGATCTGGGTCGGCACCGAGGCGAACATCAGCTTCCGCGGCGGCAGCCCGCGCGTCGAGTCGAACGTCGAAGGTCCGTTCGACGGCAACGAGGGGACGCCGGAAGAGGTGCAGGACGTGATCCGGCGGCGTCTCCAGAACCTGCCGCGCGGTCTGCGGCCCGAGGACGCCGTCGACCTCTCGCCGACCGGCCAGGTCCCCGGCCAGACTCCGCCGCCGGTCCAACCGCAGACCCCGCAGATCGCCCCCGTGCCCACGGCGCCGAACGACATCTTCCGCCAGCCGCCGCCGCAGAAGGATCCGAACCAGGCCGAAGAGCCGCCGCCCGGCCTCTCCGAGCTCGAGCAGGCCCGCGCCGACCTGCTCGCGGCGAGCCTGTCGCCGGACGGTTCGCGCCTGGTCGTCGCGCGCCGCGCGGACAGCCGGGCGAGCGAGGAGGCGGGCGAACCCGTGGCCCGAACGGCGGTTGCGGCCTCGGCCCCTGAAGGGGCCTCCGGGGCCTCCGGAGCGGGCGAGCCGTCCGTCCGCCTGAGCCTCCTGCCGCAGCGCGCCGAGGTCGAGCTGGGCGATCGTTTCGACCTCGCCCTCGACGCCGCGGCTCTCTCGCCCGTCGCCCATCTGCCGGCCACGCTCCGATTCGATCCGGCGGTGCTCCGGATCGAGAAGGTCGAGCCGGGCGACTTCTTCGGCGATCGCACGCGGGCCCAGGTCCTCTCGGATACCTCCCGCCCCGGCGAGCTGGTGCTCGGCGCGAGCCTGCTCGGCAAGGGGCCTGGGGTCGCGGGCCGCGGGACGGTCATCCGCGTCACGTTCCGCACCGTCGGGGTCGGAACGACGGCGATCTCGTTCAGCCAGGGCGAAGCGCGGGATTCGGCCCTCGAGCCCGTCCGTCCGGTCGAGCTGCGCCCGGCGGAGGTGACGGTGGTCAAGGGCGCCGGGCACGGCGGTCGCGGGGGACGCGACGGCCACGATCCGCAGCCTCCGGCCGTGGGACGCATCGCCTCCTCCCGGGGTGGGAACGGATCTTGAGGCAGCGTTCCTTGCGTACCCGCCGCCGCTCCGCTGGCTTCACGCTCGTCGAGATGGTCGTCGCCGCGGCCGTGCTCGCGATCCTGGCCGCGGTCACGCTGCCGATCGCGAAGTTCGCGGCGAAGCGCGGCAAGGAGCTCGACCTGCGGCAGGACCTGCGCGAGATGAGGACCGCGATCGACGAGTACAAGCGCTACAGCGACGCCGGATTGATCCCGATCGATCTCAACACCCAGGGCTATCCGAAGAAGCTCGAGGTGCTGGTCGAAGGCGTCGACGTCGTCGGTCAGATCAACCAGAAGATCAAGTTCCTGCGCCGGCTCCCTGTCGATCCGATGACCGGCAAGGACGAGTGGGGCCTGCGCAGCTATCAGGACCGGTTCGACTCCACCTCCTGGGGCGGAGAGGACGTCTACGACGTGTATTCCCTCTCGGCCGGCGTCGGCTTGAACGGCGTCCCGTATTCGAAATGGTGACCGGGGAGCCCGCGATGCGTTGCCGAATCGTCACCCCGACCAGAGCCCGCGGCCGCGCCGGCTTCACGCTCCTCGAGCTGATCATCGTGATCGCGATCATCGGCATCCTGGCGACGATCGCGATGCCGGCGCTCAAGAACGTGCCGCGCAAGGCCAACGAGTCCGTGCTCAAGACCAATCTGCGCACGATGCGCGACGTGATCGACCAGTACCACGGCGACAAGGGAAGCTACCCGCCGACGCTCGAGGCGCTGGTCGGCAAGGGCTACCTGCGCAAGATCCCGATCGACCCGATCACCAAGCGAAGCGACACCTGGGAGCTCGTCTACGAGGAGGTCGATCCGGACGTGCCGCCGGCCGAGACCGAGCAGGGAGACGAGGGTCAGCCGGGCATCATCGACGTCCACTCGGGCTCGCCGCTCAATTCCCTGGACGGCACTCCGTACAAGGACTGGTGATGCGCGCGCGCCGCCGGGAGGCCGGTTACAACCTGGTGATCCTGATGGTGGCGATCACCCTCCTGAACATCGCGTTCGCGATCGTCCTGCCGCTCTGGAGCCAGGCCATCCAGCGCGACAGGGAGGAGGAGCTGATCTTCCGCGGCCTCCAGTACGCCGAGGCGATCCGCCTCTTCCACGCGCGGTTCCAGCGCGCGCCGGTGCGCCTCGAGGAGCTGCTCGAGGCGAAGCCCCGCTGCATCCGGCAGCTCTGGAAGGACCCGATGACCGAGAACGGCAAGTGGCAGGTCCTCTACGAAGGGGTCCAGCAGCCGAGCACGGGGCTCAATCCGCAGCCGGGCAAGGAGGACGAGTCGGGCAAGCAGGACGAGGCCAAGTCCGAAGATCCCGGCGACGAGGAAAACGGGCAGGGCGGGCTCAGCACCGAGCAGAAGGAAGCGCTCACGATCGGGCCGATCGTGGGAGTGCGCAGCCGCAGCACCAAGGACTCGATCCTGATCTGGTTCGGGACGCAACGCTACAACCAGTGGGAGTTCCGCTGGACGCTCCTGACCCAGAAGAGCTTCGGCATTCCCGGCCAGACCGGCACGACCGGCCAGGGCGAGAGCATCCGCTGGCTGGGCCGTCCCTGGCCCAAGCGCCTGAACCTCCCCGGCGGTCCGCCGGCCGTCCCGGCCGACCCGAAGAACCGCCGAACGCCTCCTCCCAAGAAAGGCGGCCTCGGCGGCGGCCAGTCCGGCCCGAACGGCGGCCTGTCCGGCCCGGGTGACCCACCCGCGTTCGGCGTTCCGGGCGGCGGTGAGCCGGTCGATCCCGAGCCGCCACCCGAGCCGAAGGAATGATCCGCGTCCGGTTCGTGCGCTCGGAAGGTGCGCGCGATCTGCCGGTCCCTTCCGCCGCTTCGTCCGGCTGCGCGGGCTTCGACCTGCGCGCCGCGGTCGAAGGCGAGGTCCTCCTCGCGCCGGGAGCGCGCTCCCTCGTCCCCACCGGTCTGTCGCTCGAGATCCCACACGGCTGGGAAGCCCAGGTCCGCCCGAGGAGCGGGCTCGCCCTCCGCCACGGAATCGGGATCGCGAACGCCCCCGGAACGATCGACAGCGACTATCGCGGCGAGGTCTGCGTGATCCTGATCAACTGGGGAAGCGAACCGTTCGTCGTCCGCCGCGGCGACCGCATCGCCCAGCTCGTCTTCGCCCGCGTCGAGGCGGTCGAGTGGCTCGAGGTCGAGGCGCTCGCCGAGAGCGGGCGGGGGAGCGGGGGGTTCGGGTCGACCGGTCGGTAGGCACCCCAGAATCTAGTCGGTCTCTCCTCTCTACCGCTCGCCGGCGCTTGTCCGGGCCCTCCGCGTCTGAAAGAATGCCCGGCGATCCCCTACAGCCGCGCGAGGAGGGTTTCATGGTCACGAGTCGTCTCGCTGCCCTTGTCAACCGTTCGTCTCACGCCCTCTTCTTGAAATGTGAAGGAGGCTCTCCGGGCGATCTGGGCGATCTGATGCTCGCGCCCGGTCACGGCGCACC
>DATMZM010000266.1:0-6316 GCA_035607445.1 Thermoanaerobaculia bacterium
GACGGACGGCGGCGCGGCCCTCCTCCTGATGTCGGAAGCGAAGGCGAAGGCTCTCGGCTACCGGCCGCTCGGCTACCTGCGCTCCTACGCGTTCTCGGCCGTCGATCCGGGCAACCAGCTGCTCCAGGGCCCGGCCTACGCGGCTCCCGCGGCGCTCGAAGCCGCGGGGGGGCTCGGGCTCGCCGATCTCGATCTGGTCGAGATGCACGAGGCGTTCGCGGCGCAGATCCTGTCCAACCTGAAGGGCTTCGCCTCGCCCAAATTCGCGCGCGAGGAGCTGGGCAGGAGCGCGCCGCTCGGCGTCGTCGACCTCGAAAAATTCAACGTCACGGGCGGCTCGATCGCGATCGGCCATCCGTTCGGCGCGACCGGCGCGCGCGCGGTCACGCAGCTCCTCTGCGAGCTGCGCCGCCGCCACGCGAACCTGGGTCTCCTGACCGTCTGCGCGGCGGGGGGCACGGGGTTCGCCGCGGTCTTCGAGCGCGAATAGGGAACGCGCAGCCCGTCGCCATGACCGAGCCGACGCAATTCCCCACGCGATCCCCCGTCCCACCCCCCACCCCTCTCGCCGGCATCCTGGTCGCGGACCTGACCCGCCATCTGCCCGGCCCGCTCGCCGCGCGGCTCCTCGCCGACCTGGGCGCCCGAGTGGTCAAGGTCGAGGAGCCGGCGGCCGGCGATCCCGTGCGCGCCGCGCAGCCCCTCGTCCGGGGGATCAGCCCGCTCGCCGGGATGCTGCTCGCGGGGGTCGAGAGCGTCGCTCTCGATTTGAAGCAGCCCGCGGGGCGCGACGTCGCCGACCGGCTGATCGCTCGCGCGGACGTGCTGCTCGAAAGCTTCCGCCCCGGCCGGCTCGCGCGCTTCGGCTGGGCTCCCGAGGAGCTCAAGCGCCGCTTCCCGCGCCTGATCGTCTGCTCGATCTCGGGCTGGGGGCAGGACGGTCCGGACGCTCACCGCGCCGGCCACGACCTCGCCTACCAGGCGGCCGCCGGCCTGCTCGCCCCGACCGCCGAGATGCCCGCGGCGCCGCTCGCCGACCTGATGGGCGCCTGGAGCGCCGTCTCCGCCGTGCTCGCGGCTCTCTACGAGCGCGAACGGACCGGGCGGGGCACGCACGTCGACGCCGCGCTCTACGACGCGGGCCTGCACGCGAACCTGATCGGCTGGGCGGCCGAGGCCGCGGGCGAAAAGAAGATCGGCGAGCCGCTCGGGCTCACCGGCGAGCTTCCCTGCTACCGGCTCTACGAATCGGCGGACGGCAAGCCGGTCGCCCTGGCGCTCCTCGAGCCCTGGTTCTGGCACCGCTTCTGCCACGCCGCCGAGCGGCCCGAGCTGTCCGGCCTCCAGTACCGAAAGGGCCTGGGAGCCCGGCGCAAGGTCGAGCGGCTGATCCGCCAGCGCACGCGCTCCGAATGGGCGGAATTCTTCGCGGCGCACGACCTGCCGGCCGGCCCCGTGCTCTCGGCCGCCGAAGCGCGCGCCTCCGCCCAGGCGAAAGCGCGCGGCGTCGTGAGCGAAACCGAAGACGGCCTGCCGCGCCTCGCCTTCCCCGCCCGCTTCGACGGCCGGCGTCCGGCCTCCGCTCCCCACCTGCCCGGGCTCGGCGACTCGACCTCGGGACTGCTCGACGAGCTGGGCGCCCCCGAAGCCCGCCTCACCCGCTTCAAGCTCCGCGCCTCGGGCATCGGCGCCAAATGGAGCTGGAAGAAAGCCCTCCGCCGCCTCGTCCGGCGGGCGTAGGGACGCGGTTTCCGCGCCCCAAGACACCAGAACCCCCGATGGCCAAGAAAGAGATCCCGGACGAGCCCATCCTGGACTTCGAAACGCCGCGCGCCTGGGAGGCGTGGCTCGCGAAGAATTTCGCCGATTCGGGCGGCGTCTGGCTGCGGATCCACAAGAAGGCGTCCGAGACGACCTCGATCACCTACGCGGAGGCGCTCGACGTCGCGCTCTGCTACGGCTGGATCGACAGCCAGAAGCGGCCCGGGGACGCGTTCTCCTGGCTCCAGAGGTTCGGACCCCGGCGCGCCAAGAGCGGCTGGTCGCGCATCAACACGGCGCACGTCGAACGGCTGATCCAGGCGAAGAAGATGAAACCGCCGGGGCTCCGGGAGGTCGAAGCGGCGAAAGCGGACGGCCGCTGGCAGCAGGCTTACGACTCGCCCGGCGCCGCGGAGATCCCGGCGGACTTCCTCGCCGCGCTGGCCAAGAACAAGAAGGCGAAGGCGTTCTTCGAGAGCCTGAACAAGGCGAACACCTACGCCATCGCCTATCGCCTCCAGACCGCGAAGAAACCCGAGACGCGCGAGCGGCGACTGCGGACGATCTTGGAGATGATGGCGAAGGGCGAGAAGTATCACCCGTAGGCGGGCCCAGCCCTCACCCCCGTCCCCTCTCCCAGCCGCCCGCCCACCTTCCGGGAGAGGGGAGCCACCGCCCGCGCCGCGTTTCGCCGCCTCCCGGTTTTACACCATCGCCTCGCGCGCCGGCTCGCGCAGGTTGTAGCGCGAGGACATCGCGTGCCCGTAGGCGCCTGCGGTGGCGATCAGGAGGACGTCGCCTTCGCGCGTCTCGGGCAGCAGGCGCGAGACCCCGAGGACGTCTCCGCTCTCGCAGATCGGACCGACGACGTCCACGCGCTCGGTGGCCGGCTCGCCCCAGCGCGTCAGGTTGACGATCTCCTGGTGGGCGCCGTAGAGGGCGGGGCGGATCAGGGAGTTCATCCCGGTGTCGACGCCGACGTAGCGCACGGGCTCCGCGTGGCTCCCCGCGGCGGCTCGCTTCCCCTTGACCTGGGTCACCGTCGCGAGCAGCACCCCGGCCTCGGCGACCAGGAAGCGCCCGGGCTCGAGCCAGAGCGCGAAGCGCGGGTAGGCGATCTTGAACTCGGCGAGCGCCGCGGCCAGGCGCGCGAGGTCGATCGGCCGCTGGGCCGCCTTCTCGGGCACGCCGAGACCGCCGCCCAGGTCGAGCACGCGGACCTCCGGGAAGGTCTCGGCGGCCTGCGCGAGAGCGAGCGCCGTGCGCAGCCAGAGATCGGGATCGAGGATGCCGCTGCCCGAGTGGCTGTGGAGGCCGGCGATGCGCACCGAGCCCGCCGCGGCGCGCGCCGCGAGCTCCGGCAGCTCGCTTTTCGGGATGCCGAACTTCGAGTGCGCGCCGGCCGTCTGCACGTGCCGGTGGTGGCCGGCGCCCTGGCCGAGATCGAGGCGGGCGAAGACCGTGCGCCCGGCGAAGATCCCGCCCCAGTGGACGAGCGGATGGAGGCTGTCGAGGGTGACGTGGACGCCCGCCGCGAGCGCCCTCTCGTACTCGCCGCGGGGCGCGAAGTTGGGCGTGAACAGGATGCGCTCGGGGGAGACCTCCGGGCAGGAGGCGCGGACGCGCTCGATCTCGCCGGGCGAGACGCACTCGAAGCCGAGGCCGAGCCGGGCGAAGCGGCGGAGGATCTCCGGATGCGGGTTCGCCTTGACCGCGTAGAACAGCCGGTCGATCGCGCCGAGCGGGGCGAGCGCCTCGACCGCCCGGTCGAGGCTCGCGCCGTCGTAGGCATAGACGGGCGATTCCCGGGCGGCGAGGGCGAGCAGCTCGGCGCGCTTTTCGATCCACCAGGGAGCCGGGCCGGCGGTCTCGGCCTCCCGGCCGGCGGTCAGCTCGGCCCAGGTCGGTCCGAGCACGCCGTCCGGCGCCTGGATCAGCAGGTCGTGGAGCTGGCGGGCCAGGCGCTCGGCCGGCTCGGCGTCGACGACGAAGGAGAGGTTCAGGTCGCTCGCGGCCTGCGAGACCAGGTGGATCCGCTGCTCGGCGAACAGCTCGAGCGCCGGTCCGAGCCGGTGGAGGATCGCCCGGATGTCGCGCCCGACGAGGCTCACGACCGCGCAGTCGGGCAGGATCTCGATCGCGGCGAGCGGAGCGAGGTCGGCGCGCAGGCCCTCGAGCGTCTCGGCCGAGAGCGCGTTCGCCGACGGATCGAGCGTCACGGTGACGTTGGTCTCGGACGACGAGACGAGGTCGATCGAGAGCCCCCAGCGCTTGAAGACCGCGAAGGCGTCGGCCAGGAAGCCGACCTGCTGCCACATGCCGATCGTCTCCATCGCGACCAGGACGACGCCGCGCTTGACCGAGACGGCCTTTACCCGCGCTCCCGCGGGCGCTTCGAGCGAGATCACCGTGCCGGGCAGGTCGGGGCGCGCGGTCGAGAGGATCCAGAGCGGGATCCTGCCCGCGCGCACCGGCGCGATCGCCCGCGGGTGGAGCACCTTGGCGCCCATCGAGGCGATCTCCTGCGCCTCGTCGTAATCGAGCATCCGGAGGAGCCGGGCCTCCGGGATGTTGCGCGGATCGGCGGTGAACATCCCCGGCACGTCGGTCCAGATCTCGACCCGCTCGGCGCCGAGCCGCGCGCCGAGGAGGGTTGCCGAGGTGTCGGATCCGCCCCGGCCGAGCAGCACGGTCTCGTGCCGCGGGTTGCGCGCGATGAACCCCTGGGTCAGGAGGACGCCGCCCTCCCGGCCGAGCCGTTCGGAGAGCGCGGGATCGCGCTCGTGCCGAGAGGTCGCCGAGAGGTAGGCCGAGGCGGCGCTCGCGTGGCGGGGGGCCGTCGAGACGAGCAGCTCGCGGGCGTCGAGCCAGGTGGTCGCGATCCCCTGCGCGGCGAGGAACGCGGCGCCGAGAGCGGTCGCCAGCAGCTCGCCCTGCGCGAGGAGGCGGGCGTGGCTCGGCGGGCTCGCTTCGCCGAGGAGGGCGATCCCGGTCGCCAGCCGGTCGAGCTCGGCGAGGAAGGGCGCGAGGAGCGGCTCGGGGTCGAGCCCCAGCTCCCGGCCGAGCGCCCGGTGGCCTGCGGCGATTTCGTTCGTCAAATCGGCCGGCACGCGCGGCTCGCGGCCCTTGGCGAAGCTCTCGAGCCGGTTCGAGACGCCGGAGAGAGCCGAGTGGACGATCAGCACCCGCCGCCCCGAGCCGAGGCGGTCGCGGACGATCCCGGCGATCGTCTCCCAGGCGGCCCGCGAGGAGACGCTGGTGCCGCCGAACTTGAGCACGAGCCAGGGCCGGGAATCGGACATCGGCGGAGTCTATCGGGCGCCGTCTGGCGTAGGGGCGGAGCTTGCCTCCGCCCGGCTTCGGCGTGATCGTCTAATTGGATCCGTGCGGCACGGGCTCGCCGGCCCGGACGGTGGCGCGCAGCGTCTTGACGCGGTTGCCCTCGATCGTGAGGACGTCCAAGGTGATCGGGCCGAGCTCGACCCGGTCGCCGACCTGCGGCAGCCGGCCGAGCTCGGAGAGCACGACGCCGCCGATCGTGTCCTCGTCGCGCTCGGAGAGCTCGAGCCCCAGCTCGTCCTCGAGGTCCTCGACGAGCATCGCGCCCGAGACCTTGTAGACGCCGTCCTGCCCCTCGAACGGCGCGGGGTCGCGGTCGAACTCGTCCTGGATCTCGCCGACGATCTCCTCGATCACGTTCTCGAGCGTGACGATGCCCGAGACCCCGCCGTACTCGTCGATCACCGCGGCGAGGTGGAACTTCTCGCCGCGCATCCGTTTCAACAGGCGGTCGAGCACCAGCGTCTCGGGCACGAAGGTGATCGGGCGCGCGATCTCCTGGAGGCGGGTGATCGGACGGTCGGCGCGGAAGATGTCCTTGATGTGGACGATCCCCACCACCTGGTCCAGATCGCCGTCGCAGAGCGGGAACCGGGTGTGCCCCGAGCGGCGGGCGAGGCGCAGGTTCTCCTCGAGCGATTTGGTCGAAGAGAGATAGACCACGTCGCCGCGCGGCACCATGATCTGGCGGGCGACGCGGTGCGACAGCTCGAAGACGTTGTCGAGCAGCTCGCGCTTCTGGCTCGACAGGTCGCCCGCCTGCGGCCCCGCGAGCAGCAGGCGCAGCTCCTCCTCGTCGTGCGCCAGCTCGCCTTCCGAGACCGGCTTCAAGCCGAACAGGAGCAGGAGGCCCTGCGCGGCGCGGTTGAGCAGCCAGATGGCAGGGTAGGTCACCTTGTAGAAGGCGTAGAGAGGCATCGCCACGAACAGGCTCGTCGCCTCGGCGCGGCGGATCGCGACGGTCTTCGGGGCCTGCTCGCCGAGGACGATGTGCAGGATCATGATCGCGAGGAACGCGAAGGTGGCCGCGACCGAGTGGAGGACCACCGGATTGCGGCCCCCGCCCAGCCACTCGACGACGGGAGCGACCACCCAGGCGAAGGCCGGCTCGCCGACCCAGCCGAGCGCCAGGCTCGCGAGCGTGATGCCGAGCTGGGTCGCGGAGAGGTAGGCGTCGAGATGGTCCAGCATGTGGCGCGCGAGCTTGGCCCGGCGG
>DATMZM010000032.1:0-4810 GCA_035607445.1 Thermoanaerobaculia bacterium
GCGTCGCGACGCCGCCGAGCTCGAAGACCCCGCTGCGGCCGATCCAATAGGCCTGCTGGACGTCGGTGAGCGGGAACGGATCGAAGCGATGTGCCGGATCGGGGACCAGCATCGGAAGGGTCGAGGCCGCGTCGATCGTCGGCGCCTCCTCCCCCGCCGCGACGGCCGAGGCGATCGCGGCCCGGCGTTCGCCGATCGCTCCGGCCATCCCCGCGACGGTGGGCGTCGCGAACAACGGCCGCAGCTCGACGTCGACGCCGAACCGCAGGCGGACGTCCGCCGTGATCTGGGTGGCGAGGAGGGAGTGCCCGCCGAGCTCGAAGAAGTCGTCGTGGACGCCGATCCCCGCGATCCCGAGAGCGCGTTCCCAGAGCGTGGCGATCGCGAGTTCGTCCTCCGCCGCAGGCGCCACGAACGGGGTGGCCAGCTGCGGCCGCGCATGTCCGGCACGCGCCGCGCCGTCCGCCGGATTTTCGGCTGCCGGCTCGAGGGGAGCTTCTTCGGGAAGGATCGCTTCTTCGGTCGGCCGGGACGGGAGCACCGCCCCGAGCCTCCTCGCCGGCTCGATCCAGTAGCGCTGCCGCTCGAACGGATAGGTCGGAAGCTCGAGCTTCCGACGCCTTTCGCGGCGATAAAAGCCGCTCCAGTCGATGCGGGCTCCGGAGAGCCAGAGCTGGGCGAGCGCCGCGGCCAGCGGCGCGTTCCGATCGACCTCGATGCTTCCTCCGCCGGTCTCGTCCTCTTTCGGCGGCGGCAGCGACGTGATCACGGTCCGTTCGGGATCGGCGGCGCGGATCAGGCTCGCCAAGGTGCGCCCCGGGCCGACCTCGAGCAGCAGGCGCGAACGATCGCGCGCGATCTCGGCGGCTCCAGCGCCGAAACGCACCGTTTCGCGGAGATGGCGGACCCAATACTCGACGCCGGTCGCCGCCGCGGCTTCGATCCAGGTGCCGGTCAGATTCGAGACGAAGGGGATCTTCGGCGGTGCGAGGCGGACTTTCGCGACCTCGCTCGCGAACGCTTCGAGGATCGGGTCCATCATCGCCGAGTGGAAGGCGTGCGAGGTGTGGAGCCTGCGCGCCTCGATGCCCCGGCGCGCGAGATCCGCCGCGAGGGCTTCGATCTCCGGGATCGGACCCGAAACGGTGCAGAAAGCGGGCCCGTTGACGGCCGCCAGGGAAACGCCCCCGGCGGTCCCTTCGAGCAGCGCCCGCACTTCCGCTTCCGGCCGCGGCACCGCGAGCATCGCCCCGGCCGGAAGGGCGTCCATCAACCGGCCGCGCGCGGCGACGAGAGCGAGCGCATCGGCCAGCGAGAAGACTCCGGCCACGTGCGCCGCGACGTATTCGCCGATCGAATGGCCGATCATCGCGGCGGGCCGGATCCCCCACTCCTGCCAGAGCCTGGCGAGGGAGACCTCGACGGCGAAGAGCGCCGGTTGCGCGAGGGCGGTCCTCTCTAGGCGAGCGGCAGCCTTGGACTCGGCGCCGGGCGCGGGAAAGAGCACGGTCCGCAGATCGAGGCCGAGGTGCGGTTCGAGAAGGCGCGCGCATTCGTCGAGCGCGGCGCGGAACGCCGGCTCGCTCTCGTAAAGAGCGCGGCCCATCCCCACGTGCTGCGCTCCCTGCCCTGGAAAGAGGAATGCGACCGGGCGATCGCGCGCCTCTTGCGCCAACTCGAGCAGACGGCGCGGATCGCGAGCGGAGAGCGCCGCGAGGGCGTCCTCACGATCGCGGCAAATGAGAGCCCGCCGGTGGGCGAAGACCTTGCGGCCGGCTCCGAGCGTATACGCGACGTCGGCCAACTTCTCTTCCGGGTGCGCCGCGAGGTGGCGCGCGAGGTGTTCTGTCATCGCTTCGAGAGCGCTCGGCGTCCGCGCGGAAAGGACGAGCGGCTGCCAGGGGCGCACCGAGGCCTGCGGGGCCTCCCGCTCCGGAGCTTCCTCGACGATCGCGTGGGCGTTGGTGCCGCCGATCCCGAACGAGCTGACGCCCGCCCGGCGGGGCCCGCCCTCCCGCGCGGCCCACGGCGCGAGCGCCGCATTGACGTAAAAGGGGCTCGCCGAAAAATCGATCGCCGGATTGGGCTCGCTGTAGTGGAGCGAAGGCGGAATCTCCCGGTGGCCGAGGGCGAGAACCGTCTTGATCAACCCGGCCACGCCCGCCGCGGCATCCAGGTGGCCGAGGTTCGTCTTGACCGAGCCGAGCGCGCACGAGCCGGCGCCCGCGCCGCGGAACGCCTCGGCGAGCGCCGCGACCTCGATCGGATCGCCGAGAGAGGTACCGGTGCCATGGGCCTCGACGTATCCGATCGTCGCGGCGTCGACCCCGGCGGCGGAGAGCGCTTCCGAGACGACCGCCACCTGGCCCTCGACGCTCGGCGCGGTGAAACCCACTTTCGCCGCGCCGTCGTTATTGATCGCCGAGCCGCGGATCACGGCGAGGATCGGGTCGCCGTCCGCGAGCGCGTCGGCCAGTCGCTTCAAGGCGACGACCCCGACGCCGCTGCCGGAGACCGTTCCCGCCGCCTGCCGGTCGAAAGCGCGGCAGTGGCCGTCGGGCGAGAAGATCCCGCCTTCCTGATACAGGTACCCGGCCTTCTGCGGCACGCGGATCGACACGCCTCCCGCCAACGCGACGTCCGACTGGTAGTCCTGCAGGCTCTGGCAAGCGAGGTGGACCGCGACGAGCGACGTCGAGCAGGCGGTCTGCACCGAGAGGCTCGGCCCCTTGAGATTGAGCTTGTACGAGACGCGCGGCGCGAGGTAATCCTTGTCGGCCCCGATCAGGAGCTGGAACGGCGCGACGCCACGGGTGGCCGCCGGGTTGCCGAGCACGTTGTAGAGAAAATAGGTGCTCATGCCGCTGCCGGCGAAGACGCCGATCGAGCCCGGCGCGGTCTCGGGATCGACCCCCGCGCGCTCGAGCGCCTCCCAGCAGCATTCGAGGAACAGGCGCTGTTGCGGGTCGGTGATCTCCGCCTCGCGCGGATTGAAGTCGAAGAACGCCGCGTCGAAGCTCTCGACGTCGTCGAGCACCGCTCCGGCGGGCACGAAGGCGGGGTCCGCGAGATCGGCCGGCGCCACCGCCGCGGCCAGCTCCTCGTGGGTGAAGGCGCGGATCGACTCCACTCCCGCGCGCAGATTGGACCAGAACGCGTCGAGATCGGAGGCGCCGGGAAACCGGCCGGCCATGCCGATGACGGCGATGGAGAGATCTTGGTTCTCGGGCTCGCTCATTTCCTGCGTCACGCCTCCTGCTCGTCCGGCTTCTCCGGTTCTTCCATCGTTGCGAGCCCCGTGCGGGCCGCGCGAGCCTTACGCCGCTCCGCCACATCCCGCCGCTTCGCCCCCCGATCCTGGCCGCGCTCGCGCGAGGCCAGGTCGCTCGGTTCGCCCCTGCCGTCGATCGCGCCCGCTGAGCTCGCGACCTTCTCGAGATGGCGGGCGAGCGCCCCGACCGTCGGATGGGCGAACAGAGCGACGAGCGGGATCTCGCGACCGAACGACGCCTTCAAGCGCTGGTTGACCCGGACGGCGAGCAGGGAATGCCCGCCCGAATCGAAGAAGTTGTCGCCGACCCCGACCCGGTCGAGCCCCAGCACCTCGCACCAGATCGCCGCGATCGTCCGCTCGGTTTCCGAGCGCGGCTCCTCGAACGGCGTGCGCCCGCTCCAATCCCCTCGGCTCGGCGCCGGAAGCGCCGCGCGATCGATCTTGCCGTTCGCGTTGCGCGGTAGGGCCGGCAGCGCCACGAAAGCCCAGGGCACCATGTGCGCCGGCAGCTTCGCGCGCAGGTGGGCACGCAGCCCGTCGGCGTCCGGTGCGCCACCCGGAGCGGCGACGAAGTAGGCCACCAGGCGAACCTCCTCGCTCCCCGGGGCCGTTCCCTTCCCTTCCAGTGCCACGAGCGCACCGGAACGCGACGCCACGACGGCCTCTGCGACATCGGGATGGCCGGCGAGAACGCCTTCGATCTCTTGCAGCTCGATGCGGAAACCGCGGATCTTGACCTGGAAGTCGCGGCGGCCCAGGTAGAGAATCTCGCCGTCCGGACGCAAGCGGACGAGGTCCCCGGTGCGATAGAGCCGTGCGCCCGGCAACCCCGAGAAAGGGTCGGGCACGAACCGTTCGGCGGTCAGGTCCGGCCGGCCCAGGTAGCCGCGCGCGACCCCTCGCCCGCCGATGAGCAACTCCCCGGTCATGCCGAGCGCCGCCAGCTCACCCGACGCCTCGACGATCGCGAGGAAAGTGTTCGCAACCGGCCGGCCGATCGTCACGCCGCGAGCCCCGATTCGTGCGAGCGACGACCAGATCGTCGTTTCGGTCGGACCGTACAGATTCCACACCGGGGCCGTCCGAGAAGCGAGATCGGCCGCGAGGGCCTGCGGAAACGCCTCGCCGGTCACCCGCGCGTCGAGCTGCGGATCCCCCCGCCAACCCGCTTCGACGAGCAGGCGCCAGGTCGAGGGGGTCGCCTGGATCACGGTCGCCGCGGTCTCGCGCAGCCGCGTGAACAGGCGCTCGCCGTCCGCCGCCTCCTCCCGGCTCGCGATCTCGATCCGGGCGCCGACGACGAGCGGCAGGAACATCTCCGCGCTCGCGATGTCGAACGAGAGCGCGGTCACCGCGAGGAGAACGTCGGACGCGGCGAGCCCTGGCGTCCTCGCGACGGAGAGCAGGAGATTCGCGAGCATCCGATGTTCGAGCGCCACTCCCTTCGGCCGGCCCGTCGAGCCGGAGGTGTAGATCACGTAGGCCAGGCTGCCGGGAAGCCCCCCGGAGGCCCTCGCGTCGGATCGTGCAGGAGCA
>DATMZM010000031.1:0-7015 GCA_035607445.1 Thermoanaerobaculia bacterium
GATCCCGTTCGGATCGTTCAGATCCACCTCGAAGTACGGCAGCAGCAGGGTCGCCGCCGGTACTTGATCGATGGTGCAGATCAAGGCAACGGCCTGACCGCCCAGAGCCACGAGGCCCAAGAGAGCGAGACAGAGTACCGTCTTCTTCATTTCAGACAATCTCCTAGTTCGTTTGTTGAACGAGTTCTCAAATCGAGTGTGCTGGCGTTCGTTACCGGTTCGGTAAGGTTCATCACCTCCCGTTCAAAGTTTCGCAGCCGAACGGTCGTCCATCGTCAAAGGGTAAGGATCTTCGTAGCCAGATGGTACAGCGCCTGAGGCCCCGACACAATCAGGGGCCGGCCGGGGCCGGAAAGAGCGCCTCACCGGCGTCCGGGCGGGAACGGGAAGGCGGGGGGAAGGCGCAGCATCTCGAACAGGACGGCGACGAGCTCCCCCCGCCGGCCCGCCCGATGGGGGTTGTTGAACTCCCAGACGGTTCGGCCCGCGCGCGTCACCTCGAGCGCCCGCCCGTTCTCCGATTCCGTGATCAGCGTGTCGCCGTTGGGCAGGCGCTGGCAGGAGCCCAGGGTCTTCGAGAACAGGTCGGCGCCGGCCGTCCCGCCATACTGCCAGACGATGCGGCCCGAAAGGGGGTCGATCTCGACGACCCTCGATCGTCCGGGACCGGGACCCGTGTTGTCGAAGAGCAGGAGGTTTCCGTCGTCGAGGAAGGTCGGCTGGTGCTGGCGCCGGAAGCTCCCGGTCCGAGCCCAGACCACCCGCTCGAGGCGGGGGTCGATGATGGCGATCGCGTCGAGCTTCAGGACCGAGATCAGGAGATTCCCCTTGCGGAAGGCCGGATCGCGGTCGGCGAAGCGGCCGTCCAACAGCTCCAGGGTATTGGTATGGAAGATGTCGCCGCTTCTCGGCATGCCGGAGAGAAGGCCGCGAAAGGGCGAGCGCTCGAAGGCCGCGAGAATCGAGATCCGCCGCTTGACCCTCCCGTTTCGATCGAGAAGGGTGATCATGTCCTCGAGCACCCCCTCGCGGGGGTTGATCCGGGGGATCAGCTTGCCGTCCCGATCGAGCACGTAGATGTCGCCTTCCTCCGTCACCTCGAGATCGTGGTGGATGCCGCCGCGGTGAGCCCAGAGGACGCGCGAGGCCGCATCGAGCTTGACCAGGCCCTGCCCTTCGTAGATGCCGAGGAGATCGCCGTTCGGGTAGAGGTAGGCCCGCCGCCAGTACTCGAGCCCCGCCATGGTGGGATCGCGGGCGAGATCGGGCCAGAGACGGCGCAGCGGATAGCGCCAGCGATGGAGCTCGCGGCCGGCCATGTCCATCAGGACGGCCTCGGCGGCATGTCCCGAGACGTAGAAGTTGAGACCTTCGAACCAGGCCGCGGGATCGATGCGGCGGATCCGCGGTCGATCCTCCGCCGGCCGATAGCCCTGGAGATATGGGATGGCTCGGAGCCCGGGGAGACTCGTCTCCTTCGGTTCGGCCGCCGAGCGTGCGCGCCGCCATTTCCCGGCCGGCGCGCCGTCGACATCCGCCGGATCGGCCGGGGCAATCGGACCGGCAGCGACCTCGGAAACGGGTTTGGCGGCCGTGGAACCGGGCCGGTCGCAGGCGAGGAAGGCGAGCACTCCGCCGAGCAAGACCGCGCCGGCGGCGGCTCGCCCCAGCAGAAAAAAGGCCGCCGGGGGGTGTTCCCCCGACGGCCCGATGTTTCGTTGCGGCTGCGGCTCTCTACCGCGTGGCACCGAGGATGTAAGCAGGATCGTTGGTCCGGTTGTTGATCACCTGGGCCGCGGCGAGCGCTCCGCCCGCCTTGACCAGAACCTGAACCGTGAAGCCGTCCTCGATGCTGGCGCCGCCGAGCGGATGCTCGCTCGGGCGGATCTGCTTCATCTTGCCCGGGCCCAGGCCCAGGTTGGTGAACCGCCCGAGGATCGTCCCGTCGAGCTTGCGGTAGATGACGTCGTACAGACCGCTGCTCGACGAGGGATTGAGGATCCAGATCGTCGAGCGCCAGGCATCGCCTTGACGCAAACCGACCAGGGACTGCGACTTGCCCGTCGTGGCGATGTCCGCATCCGAGAGCGGCGTCATGGACTGGCCGAACCGCCGCACCGGATTCGCGTTGTCGTAGCTCTCTCCGACCGCGCGCAGGACGGGGGTGTCCGCCGAGGTGGGCTGGATCGTGAGCACGCCCACGGAGTTCGTGATCTGCCACTTGTCGGCGATGACGTTGACCAGCCGCTCGCTTTCACCCGGGCCGAGGGTGACGCGAACCGGCGTCTCGGGGACGCTGTTGTTGCCGACCGCGGTGAAGCTCAAGTCCGCGGCGGTCGCCTGGCCGGAGGGATTCGAGAGCACCAGGTCGGTCCGGTAGAGGCTGCCGTTCAGGCCGGGCTGGCTGAGCGAGCCCAGGAAGAACTGCTTCCGTCCCGACGGCACCTCGGAGGTCGCGAACGCCGGATCCTCGGTCGCCAACCGGATGTTCGAGCCGTACGGATAGACCCGATTCCCCGACCTGACGTCGATCTCGACTCGATAGTCCGAGGCATTGTTCACGCCGAAGGCCCGAATCTCCTGCGGCTGGAACTGCTTTTGGGCGAAGCGGCCGACCGTCAGGTCGCCCGACTGGCCGATCTGGTGCCCCTCCGTGTCGAAGAACCGGAGTTGGTAGACGGTGGGCTCCGTGCTCGGATTGCTGATACCGAAGTTGGCCACCCGCTCGGGGTTGTCGTTGAGACCGATCAGGAACCGCGGCTCCGGGAGAGCCGCCGCGGCGCTCGGAGCGACCAGGGAGATGCCGGGGACGGTCTGGCCGAACTTCGAGCCGTCCGGCTGCAGGGTGTTGTTGAAGGAGAGGATGATCGGCTCGGCGGAGCCCTGCCTGACCTCGACGGTCATGAAGCCCACCGTGTTGTCGCGCGCGAACAGGTCGCCGAGAACGTCGGAGAAGAACAGGGTGGCCCCCGCCGCGATGGTGCGGGTTTCGGTCGGCGGGTTCGGCTCCGGAGCGCCCCGCTTCAGGAACTTGATCGCGACGTCGATCGACTGGTCGCCGGGGTTGAAGATGTAGAGGTCGCTCGACTGGGTGATCACCCCGCGGGTCTGCGCGATCCAGGGCAAGAGGACCGACTTCGCGGTGCCGGTCGTCTGTCCGGTGATCTGGAAGACGCGGGTCTTGGTCTTGGTCTGCTGGCCGTTGGTCCCGGTCAGCGACACCGTGAACGTCCCGGCTTGATTCCAGGTATGGCTCGCCGTGCCACCGGTCGCGTTCGGGGTGCCGTCGCCGAAGCTCCAAGTGAAGCTCGTGGCGCCGGTCCCGGTCGCCGTGAAGCCGATGGCGTTGCCGGTCGTCCCCTCGCACTGCTCGAAGCCGAACTGGCTGATGCAGGTGGCGGTGGTGGTGAAATCCACCTCGAAGGGCGGCGGCGGCGGCGTGCCGACGACGACCGATTTCGTCAGCTCCGCCGCGCAGATGCCGAAGATGCAACCGGCCCCGGTGCCGGGCTTCGTCACGGTCAGGCGCGCGGTGTAGGTCCCGACCGCGGCGTAAGAATGCGTGGTCGTCGAGCCGCTGCCGCTCTGGTTGTCCCCGAAGTCCCAGGCATAGGCCGTGGGGCTTCCGGTCGAGGCCGTGCCGTTGAAGGTCACCGGCTGCCCCGCCTGCGCGGGCGCGGGAGCGACCGAGAAGAGGGCCGCGAGGGTGCCTCCCCCTCCGCCACCACCGCCGGAATCCGTGACCGAGACGCTGGTCGAGCCCGAAACGCCCGCGCACCCGCTGTTGCTCGCGGTCACCGACTTGAATCCCGTCGTCGCCCAAGTGATCGAGATCGTCCCGGTCGTCGAGCTGCCGCTGCCTCCGGAGGTTCCCCAGGTCCATCCCGTCGGGTTCGGAGTGCAGCCGGTCGCGCTCGCGCTGAAGCTCGTCGCCGTGTTGATGTTGACCGAGCTGGCACCGCTCACCGTGATCTGCGCCGGCGTCGAGCTGCCGATGATGAGGGCGGAGGCGTGGGTGAAGACGTTCTGCTCCGACGCGCCGCGCCGCACTTTCAGCTTCGGCGTGAACGTGCCCTGGACGAGATAGGTGTGGCTCGTCACCGGAGCCGCGTGACCGGAGTCCTCGAAGGATCCGTCGCCGTCCCAGTCGTAGTCCCACAACTGAGCACCCATCGAGTGGTCGGTGAACGTGATCGCCACGCCGACGCTCCCTACGCAGAAGGGTCCGGAGCAGAAGACGCCGTCGCCGGCCGCGAAGCTCGCGATCAACGGCGAGGTCTGGACGATCGTGATCGACAGCGGATCGCTCGTGTGCTCCGCCTCGATGCAGTTGCGCACCTTGACCTGGACGGTCTTCGGTCCGATCGAGGTGTAGGTGAAGACGGGGTTCGGTCCGCTGATCGGATCGTTCGTGTAGGCGCGGAAGCCCTGGCCGTCGCCGAAATCCCAGCTCCATTCCGTGGCGCCCGCCGCAGCGACGTGGAACTGGACGGTGCCCGCCGAGAACGGATCGTTGGTCGGCGCGAACAGATTGGGCAGCGGCGAGAGGGCTCCGAGGGTGAAGTCGGCGCTCTTCGTCGCCGAGGTCGTGTTGGACACGGTGAGCGTCGCGGTGAAGTCACCGGCGAGCGTGCCCACGGTGTTCCAGGTGAAGCTCGGGCTCGCGCTCGAGGTCACCGGAGAGCCGCCCGGGCGGGTCGTGATCTGCCAGTTGTAGGTCAACGTCGGCTGGCCGGTCACGCCGGTCGCCGCGAAGGTCACCGGCTGGCAGACGATCGGATTCGCCGGGGAGACCGTCACCGTGCCGATCGCCGGCGCCGGATCGAGAACCGTCAGGCTCTTCGTCTGCAATCCGCTGCCGACGGCGTTGGTCGCCGTCAGGCTGATCGACTTGACACCCGGAGCGCCGAACGTCACGCCCGTCGGGTTGTGGGCGGTCGAGGCGGGCGGGCTGCCATCGGGCAGGAAGCTCCAAGCCCAGGAGCTCGGCGCGCCCGAGGAGCTGTCGGTAAAGGTCACCGGAGTCCCCGGATAGACCTCGGTCGGGCTCCACGAGAAGTCGGCGACGGGAGCGAAACCTCCGGTCAGCTGGTGGATGTCGAGGATCGACAGCGCGGCGCGGTAGAAGTACTGGTTGTTGAACTTGCCCATCCGCGGCATGACCTGGTTGAAGCCGGTCGGATTGTGGCGGTAGTACCAGGACCAGTAGTTGACGGGCACGCCGCTCACGACGAGCGTCGGGCTCGGCGTGATGTCGTGCGCCGCGGCGGGAGAGGAGACGTCCACCAGATACTCGCGCTGAGGATCGGGGAGGGATCCGCCGCACTTGTTGTCCGAGCCGAAGTAGAGGAAGTTCCGGCCGTTGCTGTTCGAGTAGCTGACGTAGAGCTCCGGGGTCCCCGAAACCATCGGCATCGACCAGACCGGCCCGCCGAGCGAGCAGGAGCTGCCGGTGATGCAGCTGACGTCGTAGATCCGCCCGTCGGTGTCCGTGCGCAGACCGACGTAGTACTTCGAGCCGCTCTTCCACATGGCCGTGCCGTAGACCCCCGTCCCGCCGGCTCCGGCCAGGGCGTTGAGCTTGAGCACCGGCGAAGCGGGATTGGACACGTCCCAGATCTCGAAGCCGAACTGCGGCCCGGCGCTCAGGACGACGTAATTGTCGACGCCGTCCACGTAGTTGACGCTCGACCGGGTACCGATCCGGCCGACGTAGACCCCCGGACAGCCCTCCGCGCCGTCCAGACAGCCCTGGTAGGCCCGCGCCGCCGTCATGTTGTAGGCGAGGAGGCCGCCCGGCCGGCTGGGCGGCGTCGTGCCGCTGTTCGTCGTCGCTTCGAACGCGTAGGCCTGGTTGCCGATCGTCGTCGCGTAGACCTGGTAGCCCTTGTGGTCGTCGTCCTGATAGAGGAAGCGGGGGCTGGTCCGATCCGAGAAATCGAAGATCGCGATGCCGATGTCGCCCTGGCCGGTGATCGCGCCCAAGGTGCCCTCGACGTCGATGTCGCGCAAAGGCAGCTTCAACTCGCCGGCGGACCAATGACGAAGCGTCGCCGAGCCGGAAACCAGCTTGACGAACGTCGGGTTGGCGGGCGTCGTGCGGAGATCCCAGATCTGGATCCCGTGCGAGATCGCGGCGTACAGGTACCCCGAATCGATGTCGAGCGACATCCAGAACGGATTGGTCGCGCCGTAGGTGTTCTGGGGCCCGCCGCCGAACTCGTTGAAGTCGGTGTTGTCGCGGGCCGGGGTGATCGGGCTGGTGTCGACCGGCGCGAGCTCGCCCCAAAGGCTGATGGGTGCCGGACGCGCCGGGGTCTTGCAGGCCATGAAGCCGCAACCTGGCGACGTGGGCAAGCTTCCATCCGAGTCACAGTTCTGAGCGCCCGCGGGAAGGCCGAGCATGCCGCCGGCGAGCAGAGCGAGCGTCGGAAGGAGGGTGCGCATGAAGCGGGGGGGTCGAATCATCGTCTCTCGAGCTCCCTCATGAGGTGCCGATTCTGGTTGGAGGCAGGTGCGATCGCATGTCGAACAACGTCCGCCCCTCGAGAACGGATTGAGACTCCTGATCAGGCTCGGAGCCGATCGTGCGGATCGTGCTTGTCCGCTGGCTGACTGAAGCTTCTCCGAGCTGTCTCCATTGCGAGCGCAACGGAGCCAGGTCGCAGAAGCCGGAGGGGTGAGAAAGGGTGGGCCCGGAGACCGGACCCACCCTCGAGACGACTAGCTGCCGATACGGGCGTGGCTCGCGGTGCAGGCGCTGTCGAGCTGGACCGCATCGAAGCCGACGCTGAACCGGCCCGAAGCGTCCATCTCGATCGACACCCACGCCTGAGCCGCCGCCGGATCCTCCGGCGGGTTCGCACCCGCAGGAACCACCGTCGTGTTCAGGTTCGCGAAGATCCAGCCGAAGTCGAACGACACCGGGAAGTCCGGCCCGTCGATCTTCGTCCGCTGCGACTCCGCAGGGAACGGAATCAGGAACTCACCCGGCGGCGGCGGCGAGAACGGCGGC
>DATMZM010000374.1:0-2846 GCA_035607445.1 Thermoanaerobaculia bacterium
CCCCGCCGACTGCCGGGACGGATGCTCGAGGTCGATCGTCCGGCCGACGTTGCCGAGGAGCGCGTTGATCCGGTTGACCACGACCTGGAGCGCGGGGTCGTTCTCTCCGGCGAGCACGATCGACGTGCCGCGGTGCGCCCAGAGGTCGGCGGCGACCGGTTCGAGAGCGGCGGCGCCGGACCAGGCGGGAACGTTCGGCGCCGCGGCGCCCGCCCGCCGGGCGACGCCCTGGAGGAGCGAGAGCGCCGCGAGCCCGATCTCGGATGGACGCATGGCGAGGCGGAGATCGGCGTTGCTGCCGGTCAACGACATCTGGCTCTCGACCTGGACGTGGCGGAGCATGCCGGCTCCCGCCGCAACCCCTGGGTCCGAGACGCGCCGCGCCGCCGTATAGCCTCGGGTGTGCTCGACCGGCGAGAGCCAGGTGCCGAGGAAGTCGGCGTCGAGCGCGACGACGAGCCGCGCGAGATCGAGCCGGTAGCGCGGAACGACGGCGAGCCCGAAGCTCCGCTCGTTCGCCTGGGCGAGTGCCGAGAGAGAGATCGCCTCGTGGACCCGATGGCGCGCGCCCGGGAAGCGCTCCTGCCACGCGGCGATCAGGCGCCGGAACGAAGGGCCGAGCCCCGGGGTGGTCAGGAGGACGATCCCGTGCCCGCGGGCGGCGACGGCGGCGAGCCGGGAGGAGACGGCGGCGTCGATCTCGGTCCAGGACGTCGCCTGGCCCAGCCAGGTCGGTCCCTTGAAGCGCTGCTCGTCGTACAGAGACAGGACGGTCGCCTGGCCCCGCGCGCAGGTGCCGCCTCCCGAAAGCGGAGAGTCGGGATTGCCCTCGATCTTGATCGGCCGGCCGTCGCGCACCTTGACCAGCAGGCCGCAGCCCGCGGCGCAGCCGCCGCAGGTCGTGGCGTAGAAGTCCGCGACGCCGGGGACGAGCTCCTCGGGCTCGCTGACCAGGGGGAGAGCGCGCCGTTCCGGGATTCGGCAGCCGAGGGCGCCCGCTGTCGCGAGCGCGCCGAGGCTGAAGCCCATCATCTTGAGCACGTCGCGCCGGGTCTCGCCCTCGCCCTCGGCGACGGACGCCGCGCCCGCCGCCGGGCTCGGCTCGCCGATCCATTCCCAGAGCGTCTTGCCGCCGGGGAACTCCTTGTCCCGGCCCGGCGCGGGAGCCGCTCGGGAAAGCTCGTCGAGACCCTGCCAAGTGCGCGCGTCTTCGCTCATCACCGCCTCGGAACCCGCCGCCCTAGTAGTGGCATTTCGAACAGTCCTGGCCGCCGGTGGCGCGGCGCTTCGCGAGCTCGGGAGGGAGGGCCACTCTGCGCAGCGCGGGCAGCACGACGCCTTCGGAACGGTGGCAGCCGAGGCACCAGCCCATGGTGAGCGGCGCCTCCTGGCGGACGCGATCCATCGTCTCGACCGGGCCGTGGCAGCGCTGGCAGGCGAGCCCCGCCACCTTGACGTGCTGGCTGTGGTCGAAGTAGACGAAGTCCGGCAGGTTGTGGATCTTCACCCAGCGGATCGCGCGCGCCTGCGCCACCGACTCCTCGAGCTTCTCGATCTCGGGCGTCGCGCGGCGCAGCCGGGAGTGGCAGTTCATGCAGACGTTCGCGGGCGGGATGCCGGCATGCCGCGAGCGCTCGGCCGCGAAGTGGCAGTAGAGGCAAGGGATCTCGCGGGTGCCGGCGTGGAGCCGATGGGAAAATGCGATCGGTTGTGCCGGCGCGTAGCCCTGGCTCGAGCCCACGCGGTGCAGGGCCTCGCCGCCGAGGAGCGCGAGAGCGCCGAGGAGAAGGGCGAGGCCGGCGAGCGCGGCCTTGATGGCCAGGCTGATCCGGCGCTCCCTCGCCCGCCGCGGCCTCTCGCGCCGGAGCTTCGACCAGGGCCGGGCGAGGAGGAGCCCGAAGCGGGTGAACGGGAGCACCGCGACGGCTAGGAACCCCCCCACCGTGTGGAGCCGCACGAGGGCCGGCAGCTCGGCCAGGAGACCGGCCTTGGGGTGCAGCCGGGCCAGAGACCCGACGTAAGGGAGGAGGGTATCGGCGTACCAGGCCGAGCCCCAACGATAGGTGAGCGTCACCGAGAGGCCGGTGAAGATTTCGAGCAGCAGCAGGGCGAGAAACAGCGATTCGATCGCCGAGAGATGAGCGGCGGCCAAGGCGCGGCCGGCCCTCCGGTGCGACCAAAGCCGCCCGAAGGCGATCGCGGCGAAGCCGGAGAGGGCGAGACCGGAAACCGCGAGGCCGAACGCTTCGATCGCGAGCGTGCCGAGAGGCGAGCTCTGCCAGAGCGCGATCGACGCGGGGAAGAGAAACGCGACGAGATGGCCGGCGAGCAGCAGGCCGAGCCCCCAGCCCCACGCGCGCCGGGACCGGCGGGCGGTGCGAGCGCCGGGCGGTGGCGAGGCGAGGCTCTCCGTGGAAGACGGCCGCAGCAGACCCCGAACGATCGGGGCGACGACCAGGGAGGCCACCGCCAGGTAAGGCAGGGCCACGAAGAGGATCAGCTCGCGCATCGACGGCGGGGTTGACCGCTAGTCGGTCCCGGGCGGGAGATGTCCGGGCGGCTCGTCGCGCGGGCCGCGGCGTATCGCGAACAGGATCGAGCCGAAGCCGCCGAGGCCGAGGAACGCGAGCGGCATGCCGATCGGCCTCTCCGGAGCGACCGGCAGAGCCGCGGTCTCGTAGAGGAACGCCTTGACCGCGAAGACCTCCTGGCTCGTCAGCGGCCGGTGGCGATAGACCTCGGACATCAGAGGGAAATCGGCGACGCGGAGCGCGCGGGTCAAGCCCCAGTCCTGGTACTTCGGGTAGGCGCGGGTCAGGTCGGAAGCGAGCGAGCTGCCGCCGAAC
>DATMZM010000027.1:0-5612 GCA_035607445.1 Thermoanaerobaculia bacterium
TTCGCCTTGCGGCCCACCCGGGCGATTTGCCACAATGCGGCGTCCGGGCCGCTCCGTCGCTCGAGGTCCGGAAACCCCCTCCCGGAAAGGAATGCCGTCCACCATGTCCGAGAAGATCCAGTTCTTCCTGCCCGGCCCGACGTACGTGCTCGAGGAGGTCCGAGCGGCGATGACCCGGCCGATGGTCGGTCACCGCTCGGCCCCGTTCAAGGCCTTCTACCTGAGCCTCTCCGCCCGCCTGCCGCAGATCCTCCGCACCTCGGGCGACGTGATGGTCGCCTCCGGCAGCTCGACGCTCGTCATGGAGAGCGCCGTCGTCTCCTGCGTCCAGGAATCGGTCCTCAATCTCACCTGCGGCGCGTTCTCCGAGCGCTGGCACTCGATCAGCAAATCGGTCGGCAAGGACGCCGACAAGCTCGCCGCGCCCTGGGGCCAGGCTCTCGATCCGGACCTCGTCCGTCGCGCGCTCGAGCGCAAGCGCTACGACGCGGTGACCCTGGTCCACAACGAGACGTCGACCGGCGTGATGAACCCGCTCGCCGAGATCGCCCGCGCGATCCGCGATTCGAGCGACGCCCTGGTGATCGTCGACGCCGTCTCCTCGCTCGGCGGCGCGCCGGTCGAAACGGACGATTGGGGCATCGACATCACGCTCGCCGGCACCCAGAAGGCGATCGCGGTGCCGCCCGGCCTGACGCTCTTCACGCTCTCCGATCGCGCCGCGGAGCGGGCGGAGAAGGTCGAGCACCGGGGCTTTTACACCGACCTCCTCCGCTACCGCGAAAAGCACCGCGAAGGGGGCTTCATCACGACCCCGGCGATCCCGCTCCTCTACGCTCTCGACCGCCAGACCGACGTCATCCTGGCCGAGGGCATGGAGGCGCGCTGGGAGCGCCACGCGCAGCTCCAGAAGCGGACGGCCGAGTGGGCAGCAGCGCGCGGCATCGGCTACGCCTCGGCCGAGAACGCCCGCTCGATCACCGTCAGCTGTTTGGCCGCTCCCGAGGGGCTCGATCCGCAGGCGCTGGTCAAGGCCCTCGCGGCGCGCGGCACGACGATCGGCGGCGGCTACGGCGATTGGAAGCCGACGACCTTCCGGATCGGCCACATGGGCGAGGTCCGCGCGAGCGACCTCGAAGCGCTCCTGGCCCAGATCGACGAGGAGCTCGAGAAGCTCGCTCCCCAGCTCGCGGCGCGGGCGTGAGGATGAGTTGAAGATCCTCGTCGCCGACGCTCTCGATCCCTCCGGGCTCGAGCTTCTCGCCCAGGCGGGCGCCGGGATCCGCCAGGTCGCGCCGAACGAGCGCGACCGCCTCCCCGAGCTGATCGCGGACGCCGACGCCCTCGTGGTGCGGAGCGCGACCAAGGTCACCGCCGAGCTGATGCGCGCCGGCAGGAAGCTCAAGGTCGTCGGGCGCGCGGGGATCGGGGTCGACAACGTGGACGTCGCGGCGGCGACCGACCTCGGGATCCTCGTCGTCAACGCGCCGACCGCGAACCTGACCTCGGCGACCGAGCACAGCCTCGCCCTCTTGCTCGGGCTCGCCCGCCAGATCCCGGCGGCGGACGCCTCGATGAAGCGGGGGGAGTGGGATCGCAAGAGCTTCCTCGGGGTCGAGCTGCACGGCAAGACCCTGGGCGTGGTCGGCTTCGGACGGATCGGCCAGCGGGTCGCGGAACGGGCGAAGGCGTTCGAGATGAAGGTGCTCGCCTACGATCCGTTCCTCGATCCCGCGGCGGCCAGGAGGCTCGACGTCGAGATCGTGCCGCTCGACGATCTCCTGCGCGAGGCCGACGCGGTGACCCTCCATACGCCGTTCACCGAGCAGACGAAGAACCTGATCTCGCGCGAGCGGATCGCCGCGATGAAGCGCGGTGCCCTCCTCGTCAACTGCGCGCGCGGCGGTCTGATCGACGAGGACGCTCTGCTCGAGGCTCTCGATTCGGGACAGATCGGCGGCGCCGCGATCGACGTCTTCGTCGAGGAGCCGCCGGCCGACTGGCGGCTGGCCAAGCATCCGAGGGTGGTCGCGACGCCGCACATCGGCGCCCAGACCCGCGAGGCGCAGGAGCGGATCTCGGCCGAGACCGCGCAGATGCTGCTCGCCGCGCTCGAGGGCTCGATGCCGGCCGCGGCGGTCAACCTGCCGTTCCGGCCGACCGGCGCCCGCGGCGAGCCCTACCTGAAGCTCGGCGAGCGGCTCGGGCGCTTGGCGAGCTTGCTGCTCGAGGCGCCGCCCCAGAGGCTCGACGTCGAGCTGTGGAACCTGGACGAGCCGTTGCGCCATCCGGTCGCGGTCGCGGCGCTCAAGGGAGCTCTCTTCCCCGCGCTCCGAGAGGCGGTCAACTACGTCAACGCCGAGCGGCTCGCCGAGAGCCGCGGCCTCGAAGTCGTGCGCTCGACGCACAGCGCGCCGTCCGACGATCCGCATCGGGTGAGCGTGCGGCTCGCGGGGGGCGGCAAGACGGTCGAGATCGACGGCGCCCTCTTCGGCGAGAGCGAGGTGCGCGTCGTCCGCTTCGGCGGCTACCGGCTCGAGTTCCGGCCCGAGGGGCACCTTCTCGTGGTCGAGAACCGCGACGTGCCGGGGGTCGTCGGCCAGCTCGGCACCCTCCTCGGCCAGGGGGGCGTCAACATCGCGGACATCCATCTCGCCCGCCGCGCGAGCGGGGAGGCCCTCGCGGTGCTCCGCCTCGACCAGACGCCGCCGGCCGAGCTGCTCGAAAAACTCCGCGGTCTCCCCGAGGTGCTGCGGGCGAGCTGCATCGACCTGACGTAACTTCCGGAGGGACACGCATGGCGAAGGTGGGGGTGATCTTCGGCGGTCGCAGCGTCGAGCACCAGGTCTCGCTCCGCTCGGCGCGGACGGTGGCGGCGGGGCTCGCCGCGGCCGGCCACGAGGCGATTCCGCTCGGCATCGCGGAGGACGGCTGCTGGCTGCTGGTCGCGGACTCGCGGGCGATCCTTAAGAGCGACGCCGCGAGCATCCCGCCGGTCGGGAGGCCCGTGGCGCCGACGCTCGCGCATCTGACCGGCTCGGGCGCCGAGGTCCTCTTCCCGATCGTCCACGGTACTTGGGGGGAGGACGGCACGCTCCAGGGTCTGTGCGAGATGCTCGACCTTCCCTACGTCGGACCGGGGGTCGCGACCAGCGCTCTCGCGATGGACAAGGTGCTCGCGAAGCGCCAGCTCGAGGCCGCGGGCATTCCGGTCGTCGACTACGTGGCGACGACGCGCGCGGCGTTCGAGCGCGACCGGGCGGACTTCCTCGCCCGCTGTGGACACCTCGGCTTGCCGCTCTTCGTCAAGCCGAGCGTCGGCGGCTCCTCGGTCGGGGTGGTCCGGGTCGATCACTCCGAGGATCTCGGCGCGGCGATCGAGCTCGCTCTCCGCTTCGACGAGTCCGCCCTCGTCGAGCGAGGCGTCTATGGACGCGAGCTCGAGTGCGCGGTGCTCGGCTACGGCGATCTCGCCGCCTCGGCGGTCGGCGAGATCGTGCCGGGCAACGCCTTCTACGACTACGCGGACAAGTACCTCCAGGACACCGCGCGGCTGATCGCGCCCGCCGAGCTGCCCCCGGGCGTCGCCGACCGGCTGCGCTCGCTCGCCGTCGCGGCCTTCGCCGCGCTCGGCGGTGCGGGGCTCGCCCGGGTCGATTTCTTCCTCGAGGCCGAAGACCGCCTGTCGGTCAACGAGCTCAACACCCTCCCCGGCTTTACCAGCATCTCGATGTACCCGCGCCTCTGGGAGCTCTCCGGCGTGCCGCTTCCGGAGCTGGTCGGCCGGCTGGTCGACATCGCGATCGAGCGCCACCGCGACCGCCACCGGCTCGATTCCGGGATCAAGCAGTTCCTGGCCGACCTGCCGAGCGCGGGCTGATGGCGCTCGCCGTGCACTTCGCCGACCGGATCCTCGCCCGCGTTCGCGCATCCTCGCCGCTCGTCCTCGGTCTCGATCCGGATTTCGATCGCCTGCCGCCCGAGCTGCAACCGGCCGCGGCGAACGCCGAGGCGGTCTCTCGCGCGCTCGTCGCGTTCACCGAAGCGGTGCTCGAAGCCGCCGCGCCTTTCGTCGCGGCGGTCAAGCCGCAGAGCGCGTTCTTCGAGCAGTTCGGGAGCGCGGGCGTCGCGGCGCTCGCCCAGTGCCTCGCGGCCATCCGCCGGGCCGATCTCCCCGTCCTCTTGGACGTCAAGCGGGGCGACATCGGATCGACCTCCGCGGCCTACGCGAAGGCCTATCTCGACGGCGAGGTGATACTTCCCGGAGCGCGCGCCGTGTCCTCCGACCTCGCGGCGGACGCGATCACGGTCAACCCGTTCCTCGGCACGGACACCCTCGAGCCATTCGTGGCCGCCGCGGCGAGGAGCGGCAAGGGGCTGTTCGTGCTGGTCAAGACATCCAACCCGGGCGCGCGCGAGCTGATGGACCTCGAAACGCCGGAGGGCACGGTCTCGGAACGGCTTGCGCGTTTCGTCGCGGCGGGCGCGGAGCGGACGGCGGGCGCGAGCGGCTACGGGCTCCTCGGTGCGGTCGTGGGCTCGACCTATCCGCACCAGGCGGAGCGCCTGCGCGCTCTCCTGCCGCACGCGCTGATCCTCGTGCCCGGCCTCGGCGCGCAAGGGGGGTCCATCGACGCGATCCGCGCCGCGGCGGACGCCCGCGGCGAGGGGATCCTGGTGCCGGTCTCGCGCGGCCTGACCTACCCGAGCGCCGAGGAGATCGGCAGCGCGGGAAGCTTCGTCGCCGCGGTCCGCGCGAACGCCGAGCGTTTCGCGGGCGAGCTTCAGAACCTGCGCTGAGCGAGGGCTACTGCCCGGCGATCACGAACGCCGACATGCCGAGCGCCGCGAGCTCGCGGCGGACCTCTTCGGCATGGTCGCGGTCGGCGAAAGCGCCCACCTGCACCCGGTTCCAGACGCCGTCGCTGCGGACGTACACCTCCGGATAGGTGCCCTGCAGCTGGTCGTGGAGGGCGTTCGCGCGCTCGGGGTCCGAGAACGCGCCGATCTGCACCGTATAGCGCGGCGGGACGCCTGGACCGTCGAGCAGGTCGAGCTGGACCCTCGCGGTGCCCGGTCCGACGACCCCGATCTCGCGCGCCGCGCCGTAGGAGAGGTCGAGGATCCGGTCCTTCGCGAAGGGCCCGCGGTCGTTGATCTTGACCACCACCGTCTCGCCGTTTTCGAGGTTGGTGACCGCGACGCGCGAGCCGAACGGCAGGGTGCGATGGGCGGCGGTCAGCCCGTTCTGGTCGTAGCGCTCGCCGTTCGCCGTGCGCCGGCCGTTGAACTCGTTGCCGTACCAGGAGGCGATCCCGCGCGTCTCGAACGGGCCGATCGGTGCCGGGTTGGCGGGTCGAGAGGGCCTGCGGAGGGAGGCGCAACCGGAGAGGACGAACGGGAGGAGGAGGCAGATCCCGAGAAGGAGGCGACCTCGCCTCCCCGGGGGAGGAGCCGCCTTCGCGCACTCGACGTGCAACGCCACGCGGTCGGGTCGGAGGTGCGTCTCGGGTCTTGGGTTCATCGCACGTTCGTTCTGCGGCGTTTCCGTCGACAGCGGTGAGACGGACGGTGAATCTCGAGATTCGATCGACGGGCGGGATTGTAACACG
>DATMZM010000514.1:0-2510 GCA_035607445.1 Thermoanaerobaculia bacterium
CGCTCGGCGCGGCTGCTCAACATTCCGCTCGATGCGGAGGGCGCGGCGGAGATCGCGCGCCGGAGCCGCGGCACGCCGCGCGTGGCGAACCGGCTGCTCCGCCGGGTGCGCGACTTCGCGGAGGTCCTGGGCACCGGCGGCATCGACCTTTCGGTCGCCCGGAAGTCCCTGACCCTCCTCGAAGTCGACGAGTTCGGCTTCGACGACCTCGACCGGAAGATCCTGAACACGCTGATCGAGCACTACGACGGCGGTCCCGCGGGCTTGAAAGCTCTCGCCTCCGCGGTCGGCGAGGACAGCGGCACGATCGAAGACTTCTACGAGCCCTACCTGATCCAGGAGGGGTTCCTCCAGCGCACCCCGCGCGGCCGGATCGCCACCCGCCGCGCCTACGAGCATCTCGGCTACGCGCCGCCGCCGGGCGAGCGGACCCTGTTTTGACCAAGGCCGGCCGATGCGCCGCGCGAGCCTGATTTTCAATCCCGTGGCGGGCCGCCACGGCGGGACGGCGAAAGCTCCGGCCTTGGTCGCGATTCTGCGCGCGGGGGGCTTCGAGGTCGCCGCGGTGCCCACTTCAGGCCCCGGCGATGGCACCCGGCTGGCTCGCGAGAGCGCGGCTGCCGGCGACGAGGTGGTCTTCGCCTTCGGCGGGGATGGGACGCTCCGCGAGGTCGCTGCGGGCCTTCTCGGCACGCCGACGGCGCTCGGCATCCTCCCCGGAGGAACGACGAACGTGCTCGCCCGCGCTCTGGGATTGCCGGTCGATCCCTTCGCGGCAGCGCGCGCCGCGGCGCACGCGAAACCGTGGCCGATCGGCGTCGGGCTCTGCTCGACCGCCGCGGGCGAGAAACCCTTCGTGATGATGGTTTCTGCCGGCCTCGACGCCTGGCTTCTCGCTCAGGTGAGCCCGCTGCTCAAGCGGCGCCTGGGCCGCGCGGGAATCGGCTTGCAGGGGATCGGCGCCTGGTGGCGCTACGGCTACCCGGCCATCGAGGTCGAGGCCGGCGGCCGGCGTTCGACCGCCACGTTCGCCGCCGCTTGCAACATCGAGCTGTACGGCGGGCGCTTCCGCCTGGCCCCCGGGGCGCGCGCCGACAACGGCCGGCTCGATCTGGTCCTGTTCCGCGGCACGAGCCGGGGAGCGACGCTCGGCTTCGCTCTCGCGCTCGCCGGCGGCCGGCACCTGCGCCGGCAGGACGTCGAGATCGTGCCGATCGAGGGCGAGATCCGGCTCGCGTTGCCTCCGAACGCGGCGGCGCAAATCGACGGCGACGCCCTCGGCACCGAGCCGTCGCTCACCCTCCGTCTCTCGGCGGAGCGCCTGACCGTCCTCGCGCCAGGGCCCTGACGGCCGGATACCCTGTGTCAGACTCCCCGGCGTCATGGCGACCCTCCCCGACCGCCCCCTCGATGCCCTGTTTTCCCCGCGCTCGATCGCCGTCGTGGGCGCCTCGCGGCGGCGCGATTCGATCGGCTACGCTCTCTTGCACAACCTGGTCGCCAACGAGTTCGCGGGCGCGATCTATCCGATCAACCCCCTCGCCCAGGCGATCCACTCGCTCAAGTGCTATCCGACGATCGGGGCGGTGCCCGATCCGGTCGACCTCGCGGTCGTCCTGGTGCCCAAGGAGGCCGTGTTCGGCGTCGCCGAAGAGTGTCTGAACAAAGGCGTGCACGGGCTCGTCGTGATCAGCGCGGGCTTCGCGGAGACGGGACCGGAAGGTGCGGCGCGGGAGGAGCGCTTGCGCGACCTGGTGCGCGCTGCGGGCGTGCGGATGATCGGGCCCAACTGCATGGGCATCATCAACACCGCCGAGGAGGTCCGTCTGAACGCGACCTTCGCGCCCACCCCCGCGCGTCCGGGCTCGATCGGTTTCGTCTCCCAGTCGGGCGCCCTCGGCGTCGCGATCCTGAACGTGGCCTCCGACCTCGGGATCGGCCTCACCCAGTTCGTCTCGATGGGCAACAAGGCGGACGTCTCGGGCAACGACCTGATCGAGCATTGGGAGGCCGACGACGCGACGCGCGTCATCGCGATGTACCTCGAATCGTTCGGCAATCCGCGCCGCTTCGCCGAGATCGCCAAGCGGGTCTCGCGCACGAAGCCGATCCTGGTGGTCAAGTCGGGCCGCACGGCCGAGGGGGCTCGCGCGGCCTCTTCGCACACCGGCGCGATCGCCGGCGCGGACGTCTCCGTGTCGGCGATTCTCGACCAGTGCGGCGTGCTGCGCGCCGACACGATCGAAGAGCTGTTCGACGTCGCCCGCGCCCTCGACTCTTGCCCGCTGCCGGAAGGCGATCGGGTCGCGATCGTCACGAATGCCGGAGGACCGGCGATCATGGCGACCGACGCCTGCATCAACTTGGGGCTCAAGATGGCGGAGCTTTCGGACGGCACGAAGGAGCGCCTCCGCTCGTTCCTGCCCGCCGAGGCGAGCGTCGCGAACCCTGTCGACATGATCGCGTCCGCCAACGCCGAACAATACGGCCGCGCGCTCGCCGAAGTGCTC
>DATMZM010000442.1:0-9924 GCA_035607445.1 Thermoanaerobaculia bacterium
ATGCTGATGTCGAGCAACCTCGTGCCGGGCTGGATCCGGCGCGTCGCGAGCCTCAACCCGGTCGATTGGGCGATCGTGGCCGCGCGCGACGGCTTCGAGGGCCGCGCGCCCCAGGAGCTGGCGCAGAGGTTCACCTTGCTCGCCTCCTTCGCGCTCCTCTGCGCCTACTCCGCCACCCGCTCGTTCGGCCGCTACCGCCGGGCGATGTAGGTGCGGTCCGCGGGACCGCCTGGATTCTTCCTTGCAGGTGCAGAGCGAGCCACGGCGGTCGACCGGTCGCTGTAGACTGAGCTCGTCCGATTCGAATCCATGAGCCGATACCGCGCGATCCCCGTCCTGCTCCTCCTCCTGGCCGGATCGTCGCTCCTGCCGAAGGCGTCCTCCGTCGCTTTCGCGCAGCAGCTCCCGCCTCCCCCCACCCGCTGGGCCACCGACACCGCGGGATTCCTCCGGCCGGAGGTCGTCGCCCAGCTCGACGCCCAGCTCGAGCAGTACGAGCGCCTGACCGGCCACCAAGTGCTCCTCTGGATCGGACGGACGACGGGCGGCGACGCGGTCGAAGACTTCACGGTCAAGACTTTCGCCGCCTGGAAAGTGGGGCGCAAGGGGCTCGACGACGGCCTCGTCCTGTTCGTCTTTTCGGACGACCGCAAGGTGCGCATCGAGGTCGGCTACGGCCTCGAGGACAAGGTCACCGACATCCGCGCGGGCCGGATCATCCAGGACAAGATCCTGCCGCGCCTGAGAGCGGGCGATCCGAACAGCGCGATCACCGTGGGCGTCACGGCGATCCTCGCGACGATTGAAGGGCAGGAGGCCGGAGCCGAGACCTCGGGCACCGACCTGGGAGATTCGTCGCTCGCCCCACCTCGAGCCGGTGATCTTCCGCCCGCCCAGAGGCCGGAGCTATCGCTCGGCCAGAAGATCCTGTTCTCGCTTCTCGCGATCGGCTTCCTCATCCTCCTGATCACCCATCCGAGCCTCGCCTTCTGGCTGCTGCTCCAGATCCTGTCCGGAGGCCGGGGTGGCGGAGGAGGGGGAGGCGGGGGTGGGGGAGGCGGTTGGAGCGGGGGCGGGGGCCGCTCGGGTGGCGGCGGGGCAACGGGCTCGTGGTAGCGGAAGGAGGCGGCGACCGATGATCCTCACCCGCCGGGGGCTCTACCGGGCGATCGACAGGGAGCGCGTCCGCGCGGCGATCGCCGCCGCGGAGGCGAAGACCTCGGGCGAGATCCGGGTCACCATCGCCCGCTTCTTTTGGGGCGACGTCCGCCGGGTCGCCGAGCGCGCCTTCGACCGCCTGGGGATGCGCAACACGCGCGAGCGCAACGGCGTCCTCCTCTTCGTCGTCCCCTCGCGCCGCCGCTTCGTGGTCTTGGGCGACGAGGGGATCCATGCCAGGGTCCCCCCTGGCTTCTGGGACGAGGTCGCGGCGGCCCTCTCGAGCCACTTCAAGAAGGGCGCCTTCACGGAAGGCATCGTGGCCGCGCTCGAGAACTTGGGCGACCAGTTGGGCACCCACTTCCCGCGCCGGGAAGACGACGTCAACGAGCTGTCGGACGAGGTGGATTTCCCCGCGTAGCTTCTATGTCGAGGCGAGCGTCAAAGATTCCGTTCCTTGACGATCCCTGCCGCGATGCTCTGACGAATCGACTCCATATCGTTCGGCTTCACTGTCCGCGCATACTTTTGCAGGATTCCGAACCATGTCGGGAGAGGTTTGCCGTCGAGGAAGCGACCCTCCGGTCGTGTTTCGATGACTGGTCCTGATGGTCCATCGATCGTTGCCTTCATGCCATCAGTAAACCGTAATGCTGTAATGCCGTCAACCGCCAACGGTTCCCGCCCCTCGAAGAATCGGCAGCTTCACCCGCAGCAACCCCACCAGGCTGTTCATCAGGAACATCTCCTCCGCCCGGTCGAGATCCTCGACGTCGAGCGGGCGCTCGCGCAGCTCTCCTCGTTCGATCATCCGGCGCCTCGCGGTTCCGGGCAGGCAACCCTCGCTCACCGGCGGGGTGTGGAGGATTCCGTCCAGCCGGAGCGCGAGGTTGCTGCGGCTCCCTTCGCAGAGCCGGCCGTGCTCATTCAGGAGCAGGGCTTCCCAGGCTCCCTCGGCTTGCGCACGGGCGAGGGCGAGGTGGTTGGACTGGTAGGAGGAGAGGGACTTCAAGCCGGCGAGCGGGCTTTTCGAGTCGATGCGGAGATCGGGCAGGAGAACGGCGGGGACGCCCTGGCGGTCGTCCTCTTCGCTCGGGGGCTGATAGGGGAAGGTCTCGATCCGGAGAGTCGGCTCGCCGGCAGGTCCGCGCGTTGCGATCAGGCGCAAGCGGGCGGTCGGGCGGGGTGCTCCGGCTGCGGCCTCGGCGATCGCCCGTTCGAGCCCTTCGCGGTCTTCGGGGATCTCGAGGGCGATCCGGGGCAGCGAGGCGAACAGGCGGTCGAGATGCGCGGGGACGTCGCGGGCTTCCCCTTGGTCGACGCGGAGCGTCTCGAAGAGACCGTCGCCGGAGCGGAGGGACGCGTCGCTCAACCGAACTCCAGCCTGCCGATCGCGGTCAGGAACGCCGCGGCCTTGGCCTCGCTCTCCTCGCGCTCGAGGTCGGGCAGCGAGTCCGCCGTGATCCCGCACCCGGCGTGGTACGCGACCTTGCCTCGGGCCGCGACCGCGGTCCGGATGGCGACCGCGAGGTCGAGGTCGCCGTTCAGCGAGATCCAGCCGAGCGCGCCCATGGCCGGGCCTCTGCGGCGCTCCTCTTCGGCCGCGATCACGCTCATCGCGCGGATCTTCGGCGCGCCGCTGATCGAGGCGGCGGGGAACGTGGCACGCAGCAGCTCGGCCGGGCCGACCTCCGGCCGCAGCTCGCCGCGGACCGTCGCGACCAGGTGGTGGACGGTCGGCAGCGTGACCAGCCGCGCGAGGTCGGACGTCTCGATCGAGCCCGGCGCCGCGACGCGCCCGAGATCGTTGCGCGCGACGTCGACGATCATCGCGAGCTCCGCCCGGTCTTTCCTGCTCTCGAGGAGCTCGCGGGCGAGAGCGCGATCGTCGGCCGGGTTCGCGCCGCGCCGGCGGGTGCCCTTGATCGGCCGGGTCTCCGCGGACCGGCCGCGCACGGAGAGGAAGATTTCGGGCGAGATCGAGAGCAGCGCCCGTCCCTGCCCGAGGTCGAAGAAGGCGCCGCGGACCGCCGGGCTCGCCGCGCGCAGGCGCCAGTAGAGCGGCCAGACCTGCCGCGCCGCGAGGGGAGCCTCGATCCGGCGGCAGAGGTTCGCCTGGAAGATCTCGCCCCGGGCGATGCGCTCGACGGTCCGCCGGACGGCGCCCTCGAATCCGTCGCGGCTCGGATGCGAGAGGGTGTGGCCGGCGTAGCGGGCCGGCCCGGGGTCCGCGACCTCCCGCGCCGCCGCGCTTTCGAGCAGGCGCTCGGCCTCGTAGACCGGATCGCCGCCGCGCCAGGCGTCGGTCGACTCGAGCGCCCAGCCCCGGCCATCCCAAAGGAGGACCCGGTCGTAGAGCGCCAGGCGGAGATCGGGCAGGGCGAAGTCGTCGGCCGCCGGGATCGGGATCGCTTCGAGCTCGGCGGCCAGCTCGTAGCCGAGATAGCCGAGGAGCGCCCCACCCGCACCGCCCCAGGTGTCGAGCGCCGCTTCGAGGAGATCGAAGCCGCGCCCCGCGAAGGCGCGTCGCTTGCCTCCGGGGCCTCCGGCCGTAACGGTCGCCCGGCCGGCTCGAACCGCAAGGACCGCGAGGGGCTCGGCGGCGAGCCGATGCCCTTCTCCTCCCCCGCTTCCCGCCCCGCCGTCGAGCCAGGCGAACCCGCCCCGGCTCCGCAGCTCGAGGGCGACCTGCTCGGGGGATGCCGCCCGCCGGAGCGGCGTCCGCGCGCCGCGGGCCGAGGGTTTCGGCGCGGGCAGGAGCGCGAGGAGCCGGTCGCCGAGGCGCCGGCGTTCCGCGAACGATGGACGGTCGGACCACATCATGCTCTCGTGGGATCGAATGCCGGAGGCTCTCGCGTCGAGTCTACCGGAAGGCGTTTCGGGAGATGGCTCGGCGGTTGCAGCTTCGCGCGAGGCAGTGCCGCAATGGCGCGGCACGCCCTCGGACCTCCCGGGTCCGATCGAGGAGCTTCGATGCTCTCCCGGCACCTCAGATTCACCGCCCTTCTCGCCGCCGCTCCGCTCGCCCTCTTGACGCTCGCCGCTCCCGCCTTCGCGAAGGCCGCGCCGGCCCCCGCCGGTCCGGTCGATTTGAACACCGCCACGCAATCCCAGCTCGAGGCGCTCCCGGGCGTCGGCGCGGCGACGGCGAAGAAGATCATCGCCGGCCGTCCGTTCACCTCGGTCGACGACCTGAAGAGGGTCGGAGTGCCGGCGAGCACGATCGCCAAGATCGCGCCGATGGTGACCGTCGGCGCGACGGCCCCGAAACCGGCTCCGAGACCGGTTCCCGCTCCGACCCCGGTTCCGGCCCCGGCGCCCCGCCACACCGCCGCGCCCACCGGCACCCACACGGCTCCGCAGCCCCAGGCGGTGCCGCAGGTTCCGCCCCAGGCCGGCATGGTCTGGGTCAATCTCGAGACCAAGGTGTTCCACCGCCAGGGCGATCGCTGGTACGGCGCCACCAAGCGGGGCCAGTTCATGACCGAGTCGGCAGCGCTCGCGGCCGGCTACCACGAGGCGAAGCCCGGGGGCCACAAGCCGGCGGCGAAACCGAGCTGAGGGGGACGCCACGGCGTCCCGGCTCGCGCCGACGAGGCATTTGGATGGAGAACGAGAGGGCCGGCGAAGAGCCGGCCCTCGGTGTCTGCAGTTTCCCCTACGGGTTCTTGTGAAGCGACGCGACGAGCCGGCGGAACGCCGCGCGCTCGGCCTCGACGGTCGCGTCCGGACCGGTGAGCTTGAAGAACCAGTTCGCGTCCGGACCCTCCGCGATGGCGCCGAGCAGCCGGTAGCCCGCCTTCTCGCCGCTCGGCGCGCCCATGCCGCCCGAGTAGGTGCCGGCGACCTCCACGAGCAGCACGGCCATGCCGCCCGCGACGAGCTTCTCGGTCTGGAAGGCGGAGCGTCCCGAGCCGCCGCCGGGGAGGGTGAACTGGTCGGCCCAGCGCTCGGCGTTCGCCATCGCGTCGCCCCCCTGGCCGGGACCGAAGTAGAAGACCGCGAGCTCGGCGTCGCCTCCGGGTCCCGGAATCCGATACTGGTTGCGCCGCATGCTCGAGCTGGGCGTCTCTTCGATCCAGCCCGCGGGCGTCGACCAGGCGAGCCCGCCGCCGGCCGGAGCGCCCGCCGGAGGGGCGGCCATCGCGCCCGGTGCGCCGCCCGGGGGCAGGGGAGGATGCCCGGGCGGGAGCGCGGGGGCGGCCTCGATCGCGGCATGGCCGGAGAGCAACGGAGTGGCCGCAGGCGGGCTCGAACCCTCGGCCGGCGAGCCCACGGCGGCGGGAGCCTGACGGCGGCCGCAGGCGGCGAGCCCCAGGAGAGCGAGGAGGACGATCGGCGGGCGTTTCGCGAGCGGCATTGCCATGGTCAGAGCCTCGCCAGCACCCTCTCGGCGATCTTCTTCGCCGCCTCGAAGGCGATCGCGCCGTCGCCGATCTGCGCCGTGATCAGGAGCTGCTTGTCGCCCTTGCGGACGTGGAGCTGCTGGAGGCTGCCTCCCGCCCAGAACGCCCCGTCGCCGAGCCCGGGGACGGGGCGAACGTCGCCGCGGACCATCGGCGAGAGCGCGCTCTGCGTCGCTTCGAGCGTCCTGCCGGCCGCCTCGGCGCTCGGATGGACGCGGACGACGAGCGAGAGGATCCGCGGCTGGTTGGTGTTGCCCGCGTTGTAGGCGCAGGAGAGGAGATCGCGCCCTTTCGCGTCCTCGAGCGTGCTGCTCATCCCGGAGACCGACTCCCCGGCGACCGCCGCGGCGTCCTCCATCGTGAACAGCTCGCAGGCGTCGATTTTCGGGCTGTCGGCCGCGTTCGCGCCGCTCGGCGTCGACGGGCCGCAGGCGCCGGCCAGGAGGAGGGCGAGCGCGGGAAGGCAGAGGGCGGAGCCGAGGGCGCGGCGCGGCTGTCGTTCGATCCATTCGATCCGTTCGATCATGGGACCTCCGGGAAAACGGCGGGATTCTAGCGCGGGGGGGGCGCGCGGAGCCGATGTGCGGCTACAATCCGCAGCCATGAGATGGGAAGGCGGAAGGGAAAGCTCGAACGTCGAAGATGCGCGCGGCGGTTTTGGGCGCCGCGGCGCCGGACTCGGTTGCGGCGGCCTCCTGCTGGTCGGGATCGTCGCCCTCCTGACCGGCCGGAACCCGCTCCAGCTGCTCCAGACGGTCGAGCAGGCGCAGGTCGGCCAGCCGGCCCCCGCCGGCGCCGGCCAACCGGAGGACCCCGAGAGCAAGTTCGTCCGGGTCGTGCTCGCGAGCACCGAGGACGTCTGGACCGACGTCCTCAAGAACACGAAGACGCCCTACGAAGCGCCGCACCTGGTCCTGTTCTCGGGCTCGACCCCCTCGGCCTGCGGCATGGCTTCCGCGGCGGTCGGGCCGTTCTACTGTCCGGGCGACCGCAAGGTCTACCTGGACACCTCGTTCTTCCAGGAGCTCGACCAGCGCTTCGGGGCGCCCGGGGAGTTCGCCGCGGCCTACGTGGTCGCGCACGAGATCGGGCACCACGTCCAGAACCTGCTCGGGATCTCGGACGAGGTGAGCGAGGGCCAGCGCCGGGCCTGGGACGAGGCGCAGGCGAACGACCTGTCGGTGCGCCTGGAGCTCCAGGCCGACTGCCTGGCGGGGGTCTGGGCGTTCCACGCGGACCGCGATGCCCACCTGATCGAGCCGGGCGATTTCGAGAGCGGCTTGAAGGCCGCTTCGGCGATCGGCGACGACAAGATCCAGGAGCGCTCCCAGGGCTACGTCGTCCCCGAGAGCTTCACCCACGGCTCGGCGCAGCAGCGGGTCGAGTGGCTCCGCCGCGGCCTCGAGTCGGGCGACCCGAACGCCTGCGAGACGTTCGGGCGCTGAGTTAGAACGCCTTGCGGTCCGCGCTGCTCGAGAGCCGGCCGGCCGGGTTGGTGTAGGTCCGGGCGCGACCGGTGGTCGTGTCGGTGACCGTCACCCGGTAAGCGGCGTCCGAGAGGCCGCCCAGATAGACCCAGATCTTGCCGTTGTGCGCCCGGCCGTCGACCAGGGTGACGAGAGCGCCCGGCCCCGTGCCGGCGATGAAGGTTCCTTGCCGGTCGGCGATCGGCACCGCGAGCGCCGCGAGCTCGCTGCCTGAGCCATGGGTCCAGGTCATCGTCGCCTTGAACCGGCCGCCGAACAGGCAGAGCGCGGTCGGCGAGGGCGCGCAGACCGCCGTGTCCGCGCCGGTCGTCGCGAAGCCCGGATCGCGATCCTCGGTCAGGAGGGCGAGCTCGAAGGCCGGCAGGTTGCGCGTCGGCGGGACGATCCGGCCGCTCGCGAAGCGCCCCCGCGGCTTGCTCGCGGTGACCAGGCGTCCGGTCGCGACGTCGGTCCAGCGGAAGCGCAGCTCGGCTCCGGTCGGGGCCGCCCAGACCAGGGTGCCGTCGGCGTCCAGGCGCACCGCGAGGTCGAAGAGCGCCGGGTTGGCCAGCACGAACAAGGCCCCGTCGCGATCGGTCCGGACGCCGCGCCCGGTGCCGCTCTGGCCGTTCTGCGTCCAGGAGATCTCGACCGCCTGGCCCGCGCTCGGCCCGAGGCAGACGGCGCTTCCCGTGCAGGGCCGTCTCAAGAGGGCGCCGTGCAGGTTCCACCCCTGCTGCTCGGGCTGCGGGGGCGGTGTGGCGGGGTTCGCGTCGCCTTCCCAGACCGCGAGGAAGCCGCCCGCGCCGTGCGCGGCGAGCGCCACGTTGCCGAGCGGCTGCGGGTCGTGAGGCGCGATCCGGAAGAGGCCGGAGATCGGCCGCCCGAGCGGGTCGAACAGCCGCCCCGAGAGGCCGCCTTGCAAATCCCGGCCGGCCACCAGCAGATTGCCGTCGGGGTCGAGCCCGAACGCCGGCCGGATCTCGGTCGCGTGTGGATTGTGCAGCCCCGTCTGCTGGATCGCCGCGTTGGGCAGGCGGCCGTCGGAGGCGACCGTGGCGAGCAGCACGTCCTGACGCTCCGGGCTCGTGGCCGGGAACTGGACCTCCTCCCAGGCGAGCCACCAGCCGCCGCCGGCGCGCGGCGCCAGGCGGGGATGGAAGCTCGAAATCTGGCCGCCGCCGACGTGGAGCGGCGTGCCGGTGCCGCTCGGCTGGCCGCTCGCGTCGAACAGGTAGCCGATCAGGGCGTTGATCGAGAGGGCGACGAGAGCGCGCCCGGACGGCTCGAAGGCGACGTCGACGCTCGGCTCGAGCGTGGCCAGGCCGAGGAGGAAGGTCGCCTGCGCCGGCGCGAGCCCGGGGCTCAGGAAGCGGACGAAGCCGAGACTCTGGGTGATCGGGATCCCGAAGGGGTTGAACTGGATCTCCTGCCAGGCGACCGCGAGCCGGCCGTCCGCGCCGACCGCGAGCCGGGCCGGCACGAGCCAGACCGCGGCATCGGCGCGCGGCGCGCGGACCTCGACCGGACTGCCCGCGGGCTGGCCGACCGCGTCGAGCCGGCGGACGTCGACCGCGAACCGTTCCAGGTCGTCGGGAGACGTCGTGTTGCGCAGGTAGGAGAGGACGAAGGTGCCGTCCGCGAGGGCGACCACCTGCGGCCGCCGGCCCTGGCCGAGATCGCGCCGGGGGCCGAGCGGCTGGCCCTGGACGTCGTAGAGCTGCGCGTCGAGCGAGAACGGGCTGCACGAGCGCTCCCAGACGACGAGGAAGGTCCCGCCGGGGCGCACCGCGACGTCGGGGAACCGGTCGTCGCACGCCGCGTCGCCGAGGGCGAACGTGGCGACCTTCTGCAGCTCGACCGCGGCGGCGGGAAGGGAAGCGAAGCCGACCGCGAACAGGGCGAGGACCGAGAACCGGCGGAGGCGAGCGGACGGCGTGCGCATGGCGGACCTCTCCTAGGGTTGGAACGCTTTTCGATCGGCGCTGCTCGAGAGCCGCCCCGCGGCATTGACGTAGGTCTTGGCGGTTCCGGTCGTCGTATCGGTGATCACGATCCGGTAGCCGGCGGCCGAGAGGCCGCCCAGATAGACCCAGATCTTGCCGTTGTTCGCCCGGCCGTCGATCAGGGTGACCAGCGCGCCGGGCCCCGTGCCGACCTCGAAGGTCCCTTGCCGGTCGGCGATCGGCACCGCGAGTGCGGGAAGATCGGCGCCTGAGCCATCGGTCCAGGTCATCGTCGCCTTGAACCGGCCGCCGAACAGGCAGAGCGCGAAGGGCGATGGGGCGCAGGCCATCGTGTCCGCGCCGGTCGTCGCGAAGCCCGGATCGCGGTCCTCGGTCAAGAGGGCGAGCTCGAAGGCCGGCAGGCCGCTCGTCGCCGGCACGATCCGCCCGCTCGCGAAGCGGCCGCGCGGCTTGCTCGCCGTGACCAGGCGGCCGGTCGCGACGACCCAGCGGAACCGAAGCTCGGCGCCGGTCGGGGCCGCCCAGGCGAGGGTGCCGTCCGCGTCCAGATGGACCGCGGTATCGAAGAGCGCCGGGTTGGCCAGCGAATAGACCGCCGTGTCGCGGTCGATGCGGACGCCGCGCGCCGTGCCGCTCCGGCCGCTCTGAGTCCACGAGACCTCGACCGCCTGGCCGGCGCCCGGCCCGAGGCAGACGGAGCTGCCGGGACAGGGGCGGCGGAGGAGAGCGCCGTGGAGGTTCCAGCCCGCCGGGTTGGGATGTGGGAAGGGCGGTTGGGCGGAGGGCAGCGCATCGCCTTCCCAGAGCGCGACGAACCCGCCCGCGCCGCGCGGGGCGATCGCCACGCTGCCGAGCGCCTGCGGGTCGTGCGGCGCCAGTTGGAAGAGGCTCGAGATCGGCCGTCCGAGCGGGTCGAACAGGCGCCCC
>DATMZM010000474.1:0-2194 GCA_035607445.1 Thermoanaerobaculia bacterium
AGGGCGACCAGGGCGAGGAACGCGAGCTTTTTCATGGCGATCTCCTTGGGTTTGAGTCCGCCCAAGAAATACGCCTTCTCCGCGTGATCGCGCTATCGAAATCTTGCTTGAAGAGGAGATGTGCTAAGGCGCTCAGCCCCGCCGAGATTCCGACCGCCACCAGCCGATGATCGCGACGGCGAGGAGCAGGAGGGCGAGCCCGAGGACGTAGGGGACCCAACGGACGGCGGGATCCCGGAACGGCGGCACGAATTCTCGCCGGGGCGCCTCTTCGGGCGCTTTCGCGGGCTCCTCGACGAGGTTCACGGTGAGGAAGATGCGGGTCGAGCTCTCGCGGGCGGCGAGGGTCAGGGCTCCCGCGAGGTCGCCGGAGTGAAGGTGCGGCACGAGGACTTGATGCAGGATCTCGTCGCTCGCCTTGCGGCGCTGGGGATCGTCGAGGCCTTGCCCGAGCATCAGCTCGACATGGCGATCCGTGAGTGAAACGAGGATCAGCAGCCCTTCCTTCTCCTCGCGCCCGCCGAGGTGCCAGGCGTCGAACAGCTCCTGGGCGACCTCGCGCGGCTCGCGCCCGCCGAGGGAATCGAGCACCACCGCGGCCAGCTCGCCGCCGGTCTCCCGGCGGACCTTTTCCGCCGTGTGGCGAAAAGCCTCCAGGGACTCGGCGGGAACCCGTCCCGTCCGATCGGCGATCCAGCCGGACGGCCGCGGAATCTCGAACGTCGCGCCGGCGCCCGAGCTTCCGGCCGCGAACAGGCACGCGACCAGAAACCGGGCGAGCTTCGTCGGGAGCTTCGGGAACGGCATCGTGAGCATCGAAAAAGCCCGGAAGCAATGCGCCGGCCCCGCGGGGAGCGCCTCAGTGCTTGATCGGCCAGTCGGCCGGCGGCGCTTCGTTCGGCGGGGTCGAGCGGAGCAGGGTCGCCTCGTGGCCGCACGCACAGGCCTCGTCGACGCGGACCAGGCCGTACATCATGTAGGTCGACGGCTCGACGACCTTGTACTGGCTCGCGAGCGTCCAGCGATGGCAGGCCGAGCACCGGCCGCCGCTCCGAAAGAGCAGCCCCGCGCGGATCATGCCCAGCTCGCCGCAGGCGAGGCACGCCATCAGCGGCCGCGGATCCTGCGAGCTGTCCGCCGGCACGTCCTCCGCCGCGTCGGCCGGATCGCCGAGCCGCACCAGCCGCGAGAAGCAGCGCGGGCAGACGCGCGTCCGGTGGCGCAGGGCGATCAGGATCACGAGCCCGAAGATCGCGGCGACCACCGCGGTCAACACGCGAACCGCCATCGGGGTGTTCCGCGCCCGCATCTCGCGGTCGATCTGAGCCGCCATCGGAACGGTCTGAGCAGCCGGGGAATCCGCCTTCCGGGCCTCCTCGCGCGGCAGGTAGACGACGAAGGGCTTCTTCGGAGCGGGCGCGGCGGCCGGAGCGCTCGCTGTGGGCGGCGCGGCCGAGGCTTGCGCTCGCAAGGGGAAGGTCGCCGGTCCGAGGCTGGCGACCAGGACCAAGGCCGCAAGCAGCAGGCCGGTCGCGAGGTCGAGCGCAGGACGGAAACGGCGCCGCGGGGTCATCTCGGGCATCGCGATCGGTTTGGACTTCGGAACGCGGTGCGCGGTTCCGCAACGGGTGCGGGCGAGCCCCTCACCCCGGCCCGCCTTTGGCACCGCGGTGCTCGGCCGCGGCGCCGTTGAGCTTGGCTTTCAGGAAGTCGCGGTTCAGGCGCGCGATGAAGTCGATCGAGATCCCCTTCGGGCAGACCGCCTCGCACTCGGCGAAGTTCGAGCAGCCGCCGAAGCCCTGGCCTTCCATCGCCTCGACCAGGCGGAGCGCCCTCTGCTCGCGCTCGGGCTGGCCCTGCGGCAGGAGGCCCAGGTGCGAGACCTTCGCCGCGGTGAACAGCTGCGCCGCGCCGTTCGGGCACTGGGCGACGCAGGCCCCGCACCCGATGCAGGTCGCGGCGTCGAACGCCCGGTCGGCGATCGGTTTCGGCACCGGGGTCAAGTTCGCCTCGGGCGCGCTGCCGGTCGGCACCGAGATGAATCCCCCCGCCTCGATGATCCGATCGAAGGCGCCGCGATCGACCATCAGGTCCTTGACCACCGGAAAGGCCCGCGAGCGCCAGGGCTCGAGATAGAGCTCGGCGCCGCTCGAAAAGTGCCGCATGTGGAGCTGGCAGACCGTCGTCTTCGGCA
>DATMZM010000020.1:0-3528 GCA_035607445.1 Thermoanaerobaculia bacterium
CGGCGGCCGTTGTCGAACAGCGCGTCGACCGCCTCCTGGAGCATGCGCTTTTCGTTGCGCACGATGACGTCGGGCGCGCGCAGCTCGAGCAGCTTCTTGAGCCGGTTGTTCCGGTTGATCACCCGGCGGTAGAGGTCGTTCAAATCCGAGGTCGCGAAGCGGCCGCCGTCGAGCGGCACGAGCGGGCGCAACTCGGGGGGAATGACCGGGATCACGTCCAGGATCATCCACTCCGGGCGGTGGCCGCTCCTGCGGAACGCGTCGACGACCTTCAACCGCTTCGCCGCCTTGAGCCGGCGGATCTGGCTCGTCTCGGTGCGCATGACGATGCGCAGCTCCTCGGCCAGCTCGTCGACGTCGATCCGGGCGAGCAGCTCCTTGATCGCCTCGGCGCCCATCTTGGCGACGAAGGAATCGGCTTCGTACTTGTCGCGGACCTCGCGGAACCGCTCTTCGGAGAGCAGCTCGCGCTCCTTGAGCTCGGTCTCCCCGGGATCGATGACGACGTAGCTCTCGAAATAGAGGATCCGCTCGAGGTCGCGCAGCGTGATGTCGAGCAGGTGGCCGATGCGCGACGGCAGGCCCTTGAAGAACCAGACGTGGGAGACCGGGCAGGCGAGCTCGATGTGGCCCATCCGCTCGCGACGGACGCGCGAGCGGGTGACCTCGACGCCGCACTTGTCGCAGACGACGCCGCGGTGCTTCATCCGCTTGTACTTACCGCACAGGCACTCCCAATCGGTGATCGGGCCGAAGATCTTGGCGCAGAAGAGGCCGTCGCGCTCCGGCTTGAAGGTCCGGTAGTTGATGGTCTCGGGCTTGGTGACCTCCCCGAAGCTCCACGCGCGGATCTTCTCCGGCGACGCGATCGAGATCTTGATCGCGTTGAAGTCCTTCGGGGCCTGGTTCTTGTCAAAATTGCTGAAGGGTTGCACCTCTATGACCTCCCTTCCTTAGACCTTGAGAAGTTCGACGTCGAGGCAGAGGCTCTGGAGCTCGCGCACGAGAACGTTGAACGATTCGGGCAGACCCGGCGGCTCCGGTACGTCACCCTTGACGATCGCTTCGTAGACCTTGCTCCGGCCTTCGACGTCGTCGCTCTTGACCGTCAGCAGCTCCTGCAACGTATACGCGGCGCCGTAGGCTTCGAGAGCCCACACCTCCATCTCGCCGAAGCGCTGGCCGCCGAACTGCGCCTTGCCGCCGAGCGGCTGCTGGGTGATCAACGAGTACGGTCCGATCGAACGGGCGTGGATCTTGTCGTCGACCAGGTGCGACAGCTTGAGCATGTAGATGTAGCCGACGGTGACCTTCTGCTCGAAGGGCTCGCCGGTCATGCCGTCGTAGAGAGGGGTCTTGCCCGAGCTCGGCAGCTCCGCCTGGGCGAGCAGCGCCTTGATGTCGACCTCCTGGGCGCCGTCGAAGACGGGGGTCGCGAACTTGAGGCCGAGCACCCGGCCGGCCCACCCGAGGTGGGTCTCGAGAATCTGGCCGACGTTCATGCGGCTCGGCACGCCGAGCGGGTTGAGCACGATCTCGACCGGCGTGCCGTCCGGCATGTAGGGGAGATCCTCTTCCGGCAGGATCCGCGAGATGACGCCCTTGTTGCCGTGCCGGCCGGCCATCTTGTCGCCGACCTGGAGCTTGCGCTTCATGGCGACGTAGACCTTGACCAGCTTGATCACGCCCGGCGGCAGCTCGTCGCCCTTCTGCAGGAGGCCGATCCGCTCCTCGTTGACCCGATGGAGCACCTCGATGTGCGAATCGGTCTTCCGGTAGACGATCTCGACGCCGTCGATCAGCCTCTTCTCGCCGACCGGCAGGCGCAGGATCTCCTGCCGGGACAGCCGCTCGAGCACCTCGGACGTGATCTTGGCGCCGGAGGCCAACAGCTCCTGGCCGTTCCGGGTCTTGACCGCCGCGCCGACCTTCTGGCCGACGAGCAGCTCCTTGATCTTCTTGTTGCGCTCCTCGGTGAGGATGCGCACCTCGTCCTTGATGTTCTTCTCGAGGCGGCCGATCTCGTACTGCTCGATCTCCTTGGCGCGCTGGTCCTTCTCGACGCCCTTCCTCGAGAAGATCTTGATGTCGACCACCGTGCCCTCGATCCCCGGCGGCACCTTCAAAGAGGCGTCGCGGACGTCGCCCGCCTTCTCGCCGAAGATCGCGCGGAGGAGCTTCTCCTCCGGCGTCAGCTGGGTCTCGCCCTTGGGCGTCACCTTGCCGACCAGGATGTCGCCGGCCTTCACCGTCGCGCCGATGCGGACGATGCCGCTCTCGTCGAGGTCCTTGAGCGCCGATTCCGAGACGTTCGGGATGTCGCGCGTGATCTCTTCGGGGCCGAGCTTCGTGTCGCGCGCCTCGATCTCGAACTCCTCGATGTGGATCGAGGTGTAGTAGTCCTCGCGGACGAGCTTCTCCGAGATCAGAATCGCGTCCTCGAAGTTGTAGCCGCGCCAGGGCATGAACGCGACCAGGACGTTCCTGCCGAGCGCGAGCTCGCCGTGGTCCGTGCACGGTCCGTCGGCCATGACGTCGGCCTTCTTGACCCGCTGCCCCTCGTAGACCACCGGCTTCTGGCTGATGCAGGTGTTCTGGTTCGAGCGGCGGAACTTGATCAGCTGGTAGATGTCGGCGCCGAACTCCTTCGCCTCGCCGGTATCCAGGTCCTCGCCCTCGACGCGGATGATGATCCGCTCGGCGTCGACCGAGTCGACCACTCCGCCCCGCTTGCACAGGACGACAGCGCCCGAGTCCTGGGCGACGATCCCCTCGAGGCCGGTGCCGACGATCGGGGAGTCGCTGCGCAGGAGGGGCACGGCCTGGCGCTGCATGTTCGAGCCCATGAGCGCGCGGTTCGCGTCGTCGTTCTCGAGGAACGGGATGAGCGCCGCGGCGACCGACACCAGTTGCTTCGGGCTGATGTCCATGTAGTCGATCCGGTCGCGCTCGACGGTGACGAAATCGCCTCCGGCGCGCGCCGTGACCCGATCGGCGGTGAAGTAGCCCTTCTCGTCGAAGGTCGCGTTGGCCTGGGCGATGACGTACTTCTCCTCCTCCCAGGCCGAGAGGTAGAAGGCGTGCGCCTCGGCCTCGACCAGGCGCTTGCCGGCCTTGCCGAGCTTGGCGTTCTCCGCCGCGAGCTCGTCCTCGGTGACGATCTGGCCGAGCTTGAACGGGCCGTCCGCCACCTTGATCACCCGGTAGTGGTTGAGCACGCGGCCGTCCTCGGCCTTCTTGTACGGGCTCTCGATGAAGCCGTAGTCGTTGATCCGGGCGTAGGTCGCGAGCGACGAGATGAGGCCGATGTTCGGGCCTTCCGGCGTCTCGATCGGGCAGATGCGGCCGTAGTGCGTGGCGTGGACGTCGCGCACCTCGAACCCCGCGCGCTTGCGGTTCAGACCGCCCGGCCCGAGGGCCGACAGCCGGCGCTCGTGCGTCAACTGAGCCAACGGGTTGGTCTGGTCAACTACCTGCGAGAGTTCGCTGCGGCCGAAGAAGTACTCGATGGCGGCCGAAACGGATTTC
>DATMZM010000017.1:0-4003 GCA_035607445.1 Thermoanaerobaculia bacterium
GGGGTTTCGGCGTAAAATTGCCGGCACGGGTCAACCCAACCGATGCGCCGTCGCTTCGCCCCACGGCTGTTCCGTCTCGCCGGCGTGTTCTTGCTGGCATCCGCCGGCCATGCCGACGCGGATCGACCTCCGGTCCGGCCGGCCACTTCGGTCGCCTCGGCGAACGTCGCCGAGCGCGGCCTTCCGCTGATCCGCGAGATCGTGCCGGCGATCGAAGGGGCGGAGATCCAGAGCTTCGGCATCGCAAGCGGATCGCGCGGCAGGATCTACGTCGCGAACTTGGGCGGTCTCCTCGCCTACGACGGAGCCTGGTGGCAGGCCGTGCCGATCGGCAAGGCGAAGGTCGCGTTCTCGGTCGCCACCGACGCCGCGGGAAAGATCGCCGTCGGCGGCGTCGACGAGGTCGGCCTGGTCGAGCCGGACGCGAGAGGCAGGCTCCGCTACGTCTCCTTGATTCCGCAGCTTCCGCCCGCGGAGCGGAAGCTCGGCCAGACCAGCGAGATCGTCGCCGTGCCGGGCGGCTTCGCCTTCCTGACCGGCTCCCGGCTCCTGCTCTGGAACGGCAGCACCCTCGCGACCGTCGCCGAGGTCGAGCCCGGACCTCCGTTCGAGGGCCTGTTCCAGGCCGGCGGCACGGTCTACTTCTGGTCGCCCGGTGGCATCTCCCGGCTCGTCGGCGGCCGTCTCGAGCCGCTGCCGGGAGGCGAGCGGTTCCGCGATCGGGTCGATCAGATCCTCCCGGCCGACGGCGGGATCCTGGTCTCCGTCCGCGGCAAGGGTCTGTTCCTGCTGCGCGGCGGCCGGGTTGATCCGTTCGCGCCCGAAGCCTCGCGCTGGACCGCCGAGATGCGCCTTCTCGGCCCCTCGAGCTGCCTCCTTCCGGACGGGCGCTGGGCGATCGGCTCGATCCTCGGCGGGTTGATGCTCCTGCGACCCGACGGCGGGATCGACCAGATCATCGACTCGAGCGCCGGCCTGCCCGACGATTTCGTCAGCGGCGCCACGTCGGACGCCGAAGGCGGGCTCTGGCTCAGCCTGAACTCCGCCATCGTGCGCGTCGAGGTCGCGTCGCCGATCTCGATCGTCGATCGCCGGTCGGGGCTCGAGGGGAGCGCCTACGCCGCGGCCCGCCACCGCGGCTCCTTTTGGGTCGCGACGCCGGAGGGAGCCTTCTCGAGCGAGCCCGACCCGGGCAAGGGACCGCTGCGCTTCCGCAAGCATCCCGACCTCCCGCCCGCCTCCTGGAGCCTGCTCTCGGCCGGCCCGGATCTCCTCGTCGGCAGCATCTACGGCGTCCACCGGGTCCCCGAGGGAGGGCCGGCGCGCCTCATGGCCGGGACCGATGCCCTCGGCACCGTCTATACCCTCAAGGCTTCGGAACGCGATCCGGACCGGGTCTGGGCCGGCGCGTCGAACGGCTTCGGCTCGCTCCGCCGGGAGGGCGGCGACTGGCGCTTCGAAGGATTGGTGGCGGCGACCTCCGGCGAGGTGCGCACCGTCGTCGAGCGTCGGGGAACGGTCTGGGCGAGCGTCCCTTTGGAGGGCGTCTTCGGCTTCCCGCTCGAACCCGACGGCCGCCCGAGCGCTCGCACGGATCCGGCGCGGATCCGGCGGGTCCCCGGCAGCGAAGACGTGGCCCTCTTTCCGATCGCCGGCCGGATCGCCGCCTTGACCGAGCGCCGCGTCCGGCGCCTCGACGAGGCGTCCGCGACCCTGGTCGAGGATCCCGTCCTCGCCGCCTTCTCCGGGCCGGCCCCGTTCACCGTGCTCGCCGAGGACGCCCGCGGGAACGTCTGGCGCAACACCTCGCCGCCGTCGGTCTTCCTGCGCCACGGCAACCTCTGGAGCCGGCAGCCCGAGAGCCTCGCCGAGGTGTCGGCGCGGAGCATCGACAACCTGACCCTCGAGCCCGACGGCACCGTCTGGCTGGCCGGCGAGAAGGGCGTCTACCGCGTCGCCGAGCCGCCGCCGGCATCGGCCCGAGCGCTCCCCGCGCCGCTCCTCGCCCGGGTCACGACCGGGCGCGGCGACCTCCTGTTCGGCGGCACCTCGAAACCGGACCCCGCCGAGCTGCCGGCGGACGTCCGCCGCCTCCACATCGAGTTCGCGCCCCTCTCCTTCCGGCCGGGCCTGCGCTACGAGACCCGGCTCGATCCGATCGACTCCGAGTGGAACGAGGCGGTCGCCGACCCGTGGGCCGAGCTGACCCGCCTGCCGCCGGGCGCCTACGTCTTCCGCGTCCGCACGCTCGGCCCCGGGCACGAGCGGAGCCCCGCGACCGCCTGGTCGTTCCGCGTCCTGCCGCCCTGGTACCAGACGCCGTGGGCGCTGCTGCTCTGGGCCGGCGTCGCGCTCGCCGCGGTCTTCGGCTACGGCCGGTTGCGCGGCCGGGCGCTGCGGCAACGGGCGGCGCACCTCGAAGCGCAGATCGGCGAGAAGACCGCGGAGCTGCGGCAGACGGTCGAGGAGCTCCGCCGCACCCAAGGCGAGCTCGAAGCGGCGAACGTGCGCCTCCAGGAGCTGTCGCTCCAGGACGAGCTGACCGGCATCGCCAACCGGCGGCAGCTCCAGGCGACGATCGAAACCGAATGGACCCGCGCCCAGCGGCACGGCCAGCCGATCGGCTTCGTGCTCCTCGATCTCGACCACTTCAAGCTGCTCAACGACACCCGCGGCCACTCGGAGGGAGACCACTGCCTGCGGCTCGTCGCCCGCTTCCTCGCCGAGGCCGTGCACCGGACCGGCGACCTCGTCGTCCGCTACGGCGGCGAGGAGTTCGCCGTCCTGCTGCCCGGGACCGACCTGACCGGCGCCCGCAAGGTGGCCGAGAAGCTGCGCGAAGGGCTCGAAGCGCTCGCGATTCCGCACGAGGCCGTCCCGGCCGGTCGCATCACCGCGAGCTTCGGCGTCGCCGCGATGATCCCGCTCCCGGGCCAGCGGCCGGAGGCCCTCGTCGAGGCGGCCGACCACGCGCTCTACCGGGCGAAGACCGACGGCCGCAACCTGGTCCGCGCCGCGCCGGATGCCGAAGTCGGCGCGGCGCCGGGCGCGCTCTCGAACTGACCGTCATTTCGTCTCCCGGACCTCGAGCTCGACCGCCACCTGGCGCGGCGGCAGGGCCGCCGCGAAGCGGAGGACGGCTCCGCCCGCCGAGGCGACGAACGAAGGCCGCCCCTCGATCGCCGTCCCGGGCCGGTAGAAGCTGCTCTGGCCGGCCTCGTTGCCGCCGACGTCGATCCGGTCGGCCAGGACGCCCGGAGTCTTTTGGAGCAGGTCCCACGGGTCGCGGGCGGTCGGGATCTTCTCGAGCTCGGCCTGCGAGGCCGTGTACCCCGTCTCGGACCGTTTCGGATCGACGAGCGGGCTCTCGGCCGTGACGGTGACGCCGTCGGCGACCATCTCTTCCACCGCGTCGAACTCGTAATACGCGCTCTCACCGGCCTTGTCCTTCGCCCCGGCTCGGAGCCGCGGCGACGGAGAGGACGGCACCGGGCGGAGGTCTCCGCCCGCGGAGCGCGCCGCGAGCCCGGGCGGCAGGTAGACCTCCCATTCGTGCCGCAGCACCTCGCCGTCGACGGCCGGCAGCTCGAGCCGGCGGTGCGCCGTGCGCCGCCGCGCGCCCCAGCCGTCGCGCTTCTCGCCGGCTTCCCGGGCCAGGAGCGGCCGGTCGGTCAGGGCGACCTCGACGAGCCACGAGCCATCGCCCGCGCCACTTCCGCCCGCCGCTTCGCCCGGACCGTGGAAGACGAGCGGGATCAGGTGCCGGCCGTCGCGCTCGATCGGCCGCACCACGTCGCCGTCGACGGTCGCCGACTCGAAGCGCAGGCCCGGCGGCAGGGTCAGCGCGAGGGCCCCCGGCCGGCCTTCGATCCGGAAGCGGTCCTGGATCAGGAGCGAGCCGTCCGCGCTGGCGAAGGTCCGCGTGACGCGCTCGGAAATCGGTCGTGGGGCGAGATCGACCGGCGGCAGCAGCGCCACCTCGAGCGCTGTCGCAACACCCACC
>DATMZM010000445.1:0-2819 GCA_035607445.1 Thermoanaerobaculia bacterium
TGCTCGAGCTCGTTCAGGAACTCGCCGCCCAGCCCGGCGACGCGCAACTCGTAAAAATCTTGCGCCTCGAGGTACTCCGCCTGCGCGGGATCGAGAAAGCTAGCGCCTGTCACGGAGCCGGCGCCGCGCTTCGGCGAAGACCTGTTCCGCGGGGACGACAGCTACCTCTCCCGCCTGAAAGGCTGACCAACGACGCTCCGCCTCGGCGATCCAGGCCGCCTCGATCTCTCCCTCGTCGGCGGGCTCGAGCGTCGCCAACAGAAAGGAAGCCAGCCGGGCGCGTTCGTCGACCGGAAGCTCGCTCAACTCGCGCTCCAGTTCAGGTAGGGAAACCGGCATGATGAGACCTCCGCTTAGGGCGACATCAGAGTACGCAACGAGGGCGGATCGGGTCAAATCGGCTCGTCCGCTCCGCGCCGATCGCTGCCGGGGCAGCGAATCCCGGGTTGGGCTGAACTTCTCACGGGATCATTCGTATTCCAATCGAGCGCATCGGCGCCCTGTGCTTGAGGCTTGCCCTCGACGATTTCCCAATTCGACTCTTTCACACACGGCGACCTCGTCGCCGAGGAGACCCCATGAGACGAAGTTCCTTCTGGTTCGCCGCCCTCCTCCTGCTGTCGACCGCCGTCGCCCGCGCCGAGGGCATGGAGGGCAAGGACGGCAAGGAGGGCGGCGGCAAGAAGCCGGATGCTCCGGTGCCCAAGGCCGAGCAGTCGGTCACCCAGCACAGCCTCGCGATCGACGGCAAGACATTTTCCTACACCGCGACCGCGGGCACCCTCATCGTGCGCAACGGCAAGGACGAGCCGGTGTCGAGCATCGGCTACACCGCCTATACCCGGAAGGACGCCGCGGACCCCTCGGCGCGGCCGATCACCTTCGCCTTCAACGGCGGCCCTGGCTCGTCGTCGCTCTGGCTGCACATGGGCGCCCTCGGCCCGCGCCGGGTGGTGACGACGGACGCCGGGCCGACGCCCCCGCCGCCCTACCAGGTGGTCGACAACGCCTGGAGCATCATCGACAGGACCGACCTCGTGATGATCGATCCGGTCGGCACCGGCCTCTCCCACGCGGTCGGCGAAGCCAAGGACAAGGACTTCTGGGGCGTCGATCAGGACATCGAGTCGGTCTCGCGCTTCATCAAGCAGTACGTCAGCGACAACGGCCGCTGGCGCAGCCCGAAGTTCCTGCTCGGAGAGAGCTACGGCACGACGCGCTCGGGCGGCATCGTCGCGTACCTCGAGACGCGCGAGAACATGGCCTTCAACGGCGTGATCCTGGTCTCGGTGGCGCTCGACATCGAGGCGATCTTCGCCTGGCCGGGCAACGACCGGCCCTACCCGTTGATCCTCCCCACCTTCGCGGCGGTGGCCGCGTACCACAAGGCTCTACTCAACCCTCCCGCCGAGATCGAGCCGTTCCTCGCCGAGGTGCGCCGCTTCGCGCTCGGCGAATACACGGAGGCGATCCAGAAGGGCGACCGCCTGACCCCGGCCGAGATCGACGCCGTGGCCCAGAAGCTCCACGCCTACACGGGCCTCTCGGCCGACTACTGGAAGAAGGCGAACCTCCGCGTGCGCGAGAACCAGTTCTCGCAGGAGCTGCTGCGCGAGCACGGGGAGACCGTCGGGCGCCTCGACGGCCGGTTCCGCGGCTACACGATCGATGCGCTCGCGGAGGACGCCCCGTTCGATCCGCAGTCCGCCGCCATCTCCGCGGCCTTCACCGCCGCCTTCCTCGACTACCTGCACGCCGAGCTCAAGTTCGGCGAGGGCAAGACCTACAACATCACGAGCGAAGAGGCCGGTCCGGCCTGGGACTGGAAGCACAACGTGGGCGGGTTCTTCTTCCCGGCGCCGATCCCCAACACCGGCATCGACCTCGGGCGGGCGATGATCTACGACCCGAACTTGAAAGTCCTGGTGCTCAACGGGCTCTACGACTTGGCGACGCCGTTCCTCGCGACCGAGTCGATGATCGACCACCTCGGCCTGCCGGCGGACCTCAAGAAGAACGTCGAGATGAAGTACTACGAGGCCGGCCACATGATGTACGTCCACGAGCCCGCGCTCAAGCAGTTCAAGGCGGACGTCGCGGCCTTCATCGACGGCGCGGCGAAGAAGCCGAGCCCTGTGGCCGGACGCTGAGCGGCGCAGGCGGGCGAAGAGGACAGGCGGTAGAGGCCGCACCTGATAACGGGCGCTCCCGGAGCTTCACACCCGGTCGCTCAGACCCTCTTCGCCCGCTTCCTTGGCGCAGTGCGCGCAGCAGTAGATGAGCCCGGCCGCCTCGACGCCGTGCCCGACGATCCGGCAGGCGCAGTGATTACAGGTCGGAGCCAGGGCGTGAATGGCGCACTCGAAGCTGTCGAAGGCATAGGTCTGGCCGGCCAGGGTCACCTCGAAGCTCTTGTCGTAATCGTTGCCGCACATCGTGCAGATCGCCATGGCAGCCTCCTCGGTGATTTCGCGGGTGAGAGTTCCGGCGGCGCCGGACCGTCGAGAGTCGGGGCCGAAAGAACCAAAAGGGCGGCGCCAGGAATCTCCTCGCGCCGCCCGGTTCGGCGAAGGGCAGGCCGCCCTTGGCGCCGTTATGACTTCAAGCTCCCAGCCATCAACTGGGGCAGGATCCGGAGCTAGAGCACATACCTGGTGGAAAAGGCCCTGCGATCGACGATGCCCTGGACGCGAATCCCCTCGCGCTCGCGGTCGTCGTTCGACTCGTTGCGGTCACGGCTCGGATCGGATTCCACTTCGTCGTCGAAGTCGCCTTTCCGATCGGGCCCATCGCTGCGCTGGTCCCGGCGCTCGTCGGTG
>DATMZM010000399.1:0-2473 GCA_035607445.1 Thermoanaerobaculia bacterium
CCGCGATCTCCTCGCCGCGACGGGGCCGCCAGCGGACCGCGGATTCCTCGGCGAAACGGGTCTCGAGCCGGCGCGCGGCCCGCTCCGCCTCGGCGAGCGGGGCCGAGGCGCGGCCGGCCGCGGCGATGCGCGCTTCGTAGAGGGCGACGCGCGCTCGGTGGACCTCTTCGATCGGCAGCGGCGCGCGGGGCACGAGGGCGCTGCCGAAGACGACCCCGGCTCCGAGGAGGAGGAGGGCGGCCAGGCGCTCGAGCCACCGGATCGGGCGCGGGCGGACGGCGGAATCGGGGTTGGGATCTCGGGACGCCACGGTGTCTCGCTCGCGGGGCAGTGTGACAAGGAAGCGCCCGCCGGCGCAACCGAAATGACGAGCGGGCGAGCGCCGGCTTATGATCGGCGTTTTCTTCCGGGAGATGCCGTGTCTCACATCCAAGCGGAGCCCGTCTGGCTGGCGATCGGTCTCTTCGGCCAGGCGATGTTCTTCGGCCGGTTCTTCGTCCAGTGGCTGGCGTCCGAGCGCAAGCGGCAGAGCGTCGTGCCGCGCGCGTTCTGGTTCCTGAGCCTCGCGGGCGGCCTGATCCTGCTCGTCTACGCCGTCCATCGCCGCGAGCCGGTCTTCGTGCTCGGCCAGGCGACCGGTCTCCTGATCTACCTGCGGAACATCTGGCTCATCTATCGGCCGCGCGCGCGGAAGCTCGCGCCGCCGCCCCTCGAATGAGCCGAGGCCGCCCCCGTTGGACGAGGGCTCGGCCTTTCGCATACCATGCGCGGACTCGGAGCAGAACCATCCAGATGGCGCGATTCGTGCTGAGCCTCGGTCCGAAGGTAAACGGGAACGCCCCGGCGACCTCGCCGCGGCGGCCGTCATCGCGAGGAGCGGACGCGGACATGCGGTTTTTGCCGGTGGTTGAACCGCGGACCGGAGCTTTCGTCACATCCCGGCGGAGACCGCCCCGCCGGCGCGCCGGTTTTGCGATAAAGCATTGGAACGTATGGAACGTTCGCGGCTTCGCAGCGCCCGGCGTCGGGCTTGACATGGGCGGGTGTCCGAGTAGACTTCCGCCCCTGAGTTCGAGGTGGGAATTGCAGGCACAGCCCCCGAGTCCCTCGGAATCCAGGCCGGGCGGACGGTCCTCGGACCGGGACCTCTCCTCCTGTCGCCAGTTCGGGAACCAAACGGCAGTCTCACCCTTCTAACGTCGGGGAAGCGGCCCTCATGCACAAGCGCTCGATCGCCCTCGCAGTCACCTTACTGATGCTCCCCGCCGTGGGATGCAACAAGATCAAGGCCCGTCTGGAGCTCAAGCAGGGCAACGCCTTCTACGAGAACGAAGAGTACAAACCGGCGCTCGGCCAGTTCCAGAAGGGGCTCGAGCTCGATCCCGACGCCTCGTTCGCGTGGCGCTCCGTCGGCCTCTCCGCCCTGGCCCTGTTCAAGCCGGGCGACAAGAGTCCGGAGAACATGGGCTACGCGACGACGGCGATCGACGCCTTCGAGAAGTACCTCGCGGATCCCGAGCACACCGCCGACGAGAAGATCCGGGACTACCTGCTGTCGACCTACATGAGCGCCGAGCAGTTCGATCGCGCGCTCGCCTACATCGACCAGCAGATGGCGGCGAACCCCGGCGACACGAAGCTCTTGAAGACCAAGATCATCATCCTGATCAAGGCCGAGCGCTTCGACGACGCCGCGAACGCGGCGATGAGCTTCCAGGGCCCGGAAGCCCCCGAGATCCTCTACACGCTCGGCGTGACCGCCTGGGACAAGTCCTACAACGATCCGAAGTACAGCTTGCCCGAGCGCGAGCACATCGTCGACCTCGGCCTCGCGGCGACGGACAAGGCGCTCCAGCTCAAGCCCGAATACTTCGAGGCGATGGCCTATTACAACCTGCTGTTCCGCGAGAAGGCGAAGATGGCGAGCGATCCCGCGAAGCGCCAGGAGTACCTGGACAAGGCCGAAGAGTGGAAGAACAAAGCGATCGAGGTCGGTAAGAAAGCATCCGCAGCCGCAAAACCGCCGCAACCTCCAGCGGAAGGATAAAGGCGATGTTCGAGAACTCTCTCATCGATCTGGACAAGAGAAGATTCCTCAGCAAGTACCGGTACCTGTTCGTGCCGATGGCGATCGTCCTGCACCTGTTCCTGGCGGGCGGCTACCTCTTCGCGCACCTGTGGCGCGTCGACCCGGTGGCCGAGCCGCCGATCAACGTCGTCTTCCTCTCCGCCTCCGCGCCGCCTCCCCCGCCGCCTCCCCCGCCGCCGCCTCCTCCGAAGGCCGCGACGCCGAAGCCGACGACCGAGGTCAAGCCGGTGGTGCCGACCGAGCCCGTGCAGCCGGTCGAGATCCCGAAGGAGATCCCGAAGCCTTCGGAAGAGCCGGTGGTCGACACCGGCGTCGAGGGCGGCGTCGAGGGCGGCATTCCGGGCGGCGTCGCGGGCGGGGTTCCGGGCGGGGTTCCGGGCGGGG
>DATMZM010000400.1:0-2503 GCA_035607445.1 Thermoanaerobaculia bacterium
GCGACCTTTCCGAAACGGATCGACTGGCCCACCGGCAGCATCGAGCTCAAGGCCTCCTGGCGCGAGCTGACCGCTCGGGAAGCCGCCGACCCGGCCACCGCGAAGCGGTACTACGTGACCGAAGCCCTTCTCTACAACGACCCCGGCGCTCCGGACGAGTGGAAGAAGATCGGGCGGTTCGAAACCGGGCCCTGCAAGCTCGCCAAGGTCGCGCTGGTCGGCCTTCACATCGTCTACAAGATCGCGAGCAACCCGCTCTTCGTCTGGGCCACCTTCGAGCACGTCGACAACCTCGTGCCGCCCCCGGGGAGCCGGACGGCCTCGTTCTTCGATCCCGCCTGCCCGGCGGATTGCATCGCCCCGCCGACCGGCGAGGTGCTGAAGCCGGGCGACCGCTGCTTCGATTGCGTGCCGGTCTGCCGCGACAACTTCCAGTACTGCCCGGCGGCGACCAAGACCCAGGTGGTGCGCCGGGTGCCGATCCCGGCCGCCGTCCGGGCGATCAACGCGGCGGTGCGAGGCCGGCTGGGCGACAGCGTCTGGAGCCACTACCAGCTGGTGGGAGTGCAGCACCCCGAGAGCCTCTCGACCTTCGATCCGGCGCGCGGCGAGCGGCTGCTCGGCAACACGACGATGGAGACGTTCAACCAGACCTACAGCAGCTGCGTCGGCTGCCACGCGTTCGCGCGCACGAGCAACCCCACGAACTCGGCGAACTTCAGCTGGTTCCTGCGCCGCGCCCGGAAGCCCGCCGGCTTCGACCCGACCTTGCAGCAGGCGCTCGCCCATCACGTGCCGGGAGGCGGAGAGGTCCCGCCCGACCTGCGCCCGACGCCGCAGGAGGTCTTCGCGCGGGTCGCGGGCTACGAAAGCTGGGGCACCTGGCCGGCGGACGTCTGGAATGATTTCACGCCCGGCTTGCGACGGCCCGACGGCACCAAGGGGCCGGCCCTGCCGGGACAGAATCCGCACGGCGCCTTCATCCGGATCTTCGTCAACGACATCGCTCTCTCGGCGGTCGGCCAGAAGCGGTTCCCGGCCGGCAGCGTCGTCCTCAAGGAGAACCTGCCCTGCGCGATCGCCCAGCCCGGCTCGGCGGGGCTCGCCGAGCGGTGCGCCAAGGCGGGAGCGGTGGGACCGGCGTTCCAATCCCCCGTCGAGCTCACCCTGATGGTCAAGATGGAACCCGGCTTCTACCCGGAGGGGGGCGACTGGTATTACCTGAAAGGCCGCCCCGCCGGGCCGACGAGCCCCCAGATCGTCGATTTCGCCGGCCGGGTGGAGGCCTGTGCCAGCTGCCACGCGCCGCACGACAGCGGCTCCTTCATGTTCACCTACGCCTTCGGACAGCGGCCCGAGATCCGTGGCCGCTGCCAAAATCCCCTCGGTCCGGGCCGCATCCCGGGCTGCAGCCTGGGACCGACGATCGGACGGTGACCCGGGCGATGACCGGGCGGTTCCGTGCCCGCCCGCCACCGCCGCTGCGCTATCGTCGCCCGATGAGCGCACCCCCGTTCGGCCGTTCCTACCTCTCCCATTGGCTGCTCGATCCCGAGATCACGTACTTGAATCACGGCACCGTCGGGGTCACGCCCCGGCGCGTGCTCGACGTCCAGCAGCGGCTGCGCGACGAAATGGAGCGCCAGCCGGCGCGGTTCATCCTTCGCGAGCTGTCCGGGGAGAGCGGGCGTCACGATCTGCCGCAAACCCGCCTGCGCGCGGCGACCGAGCGCGTCGCGGAGTTTCTCGGCGCGGCGGCCGGCGACCTGGTGTTCGTCCAGAACGCGACGACCGGCGTCAACGCGGTCCTCCGCTCGTTCGATTTCCGCCCGGGGGACGAGATCCTGGTGCCGAACCTCGCCTACGGCGCGGTCGCGCGCACGGCGCAGTTCGTGGCTCGCGAGCGGGGCGCCGTCGTCCGCCCGGTGGATCTGCCCTTCCCGCCGCCCGATCCCGCGGCCTGCGTGGAGGCGTACGTCCGCGCGGTCGGTCCGCGCGCGCGTCTCGCGATCGTCGACCACATCTCCTCCGAGACCGCCCTCCTGCTCCCCGTCCGCGAGATCGCCGCGGCGCTCCGCGCCCAAGGCGTGGCGGTCCTCGTGGACGCCGCGCACGCTCCCGGGGCGATCCCTGTCGACATCCCCTCTCAAGGGGTCGACTGGTACGTCGCCAACCTGCACAAATGGGCGTTCGCGCCGCGCGGCTGCGGCATCCTCTGGGCCGCTCCCGAACGGCAGGAGGGGCTCCGCCCGCCGGTCATCTCCTGGGGCTTCGAACAAGGCTTCCCGCTCGAGTTCGACTGGAGTCCGACATCGGACCCGACCTCTTACCTCTCGGCTCCGGAGGGGATCGATTTCCTCCGCGACCTCGGCACGGAGGCGGTCCAGACCTACGATCACGACCTCGTCTGGCAAGCCGGCCACCGCCTCGCCGAGCGCTGGGGCACCGAGCTCCCCACGCCCGAGGCCATGATCGGCACGATGATCTCGGTCCCGCTGCCCGC
>DATMZM010000138.1:0-4172 GCA_035607445.1 Thermoanaerobaculia bacterium
CGAACCGTCGGAAAGCCGCGCGGCGGTGAGCGCCAGCTGGCTCCCCGGCCCGGGCCTGGCGATCGTTTCGGCCCGCGTCCACCGCCGCCCCGTCCATCTCGCCGCCATGACCGCGTACGACCGCCGTTCGGCGCCCTCGAGCCAGGCGAGCCCGGCGATCCGCCCGGAGACGAGAAGCGGCAGCGGCTCGGCCTGGATGCGGCTGGAGCTCACCGGAGCCGGATAGGTCCGCCGCGTGCCCGAGGCCCCCTGGCCCGTGATCAGCAGGATCTCCCGCCTCTCCCCGACCGGCCGGGTGCCGGCGAGGATCCACGAATCGCCCGCGGAGGAGGTCCGCTCGACCTCTGTGCCCGCCGGCAGCTCGACCCGGGCGACCGCGCCCGAAGCGAGAGGAATGCGGACGGAAACATGGGCCTCGGCCGTCGTCCCCCGCGCGGGGGCGGGGGGGAGCGAGAGCGCCAGCCCGAGACCGGCGGCGAGGAGCGAGGAAACGAGGGGGCGCATGGAGGCGAAATCCTAACTCAAGTCCGGGGGCTGGCACGAGCCGAGGGGGCGGGGCGCTCTTCGACCGCGAGCGGCATCCGATCGCGGCCGGGCGAGTGCCTTCGGCGGTCGTGGGACCGAGGGATATACTCTGGGCGGTTCCTCCGAGGAGGATTCTCCCATGAGCCGACCGCTCCTCCAACCGCAAGAGCCGCCCGTTTCCCACGTCGAATTCGACCAGCTCGGAGTGCCGATCATCTCGGGCACCACGATGAAGGTCGTCGAGCTGGTCGAGGCGCAGATGGCCTATGGCTGGAGCCCCGCGGAGATCCACTTCCAACATCCCTATCTGAGCCTGGGGCAGATCCACGGCGCGCTCGCCTACTACTGGGACCACAAAGCGGTGTTCGACGCCGAGATCGAGCGCCGCCTTCGAGAGTTCGACGAAGCCCGCCGGAACGCCGGCCCGTCCCCCGTGGCCGCAAAGGCGCGCGCGGCCGGCTACACACTTTGAGCGTCAGCTTCCTCTTCGACGAGCACGTCCAACGCGCGATCACAGAAGGCCTGCGCGCCCGAGGCATCGACGTCCTGACGGTTCAGGAGGATGGCCGGGCCGGCATTGAAGATCCCGAGCTTCTCGATCGCGCGACCGAGCTCGGGCGTTGCCTCTTCACACAGGACGAAGATTTCAAGACCGAAGCGGCTCGAAGACAGCGGGCAGGAGAGGCCTTCGCCGGTGTGATCTACGGCCACCGGCTCCGCATTTCGATCGGCCTCTGCACCAGAGACCTGGAAATCATCGCGAAGGTCTCGGACCCGGAAGATCTCGCCAATCGGATCACGTACTTGCCGCTGTAGGAACGGATCCGGAACCTGGCCCCCGGATCGCCGCCGGTGCGCGGCTGCTCGGGAAGCCCATTTTGGGGTCCGCTACAGCGTTCGCTTGATAAGCTCGGATCACCCATGACCTCCAAGCTCGAACGACCGGAAGACGCGGAGCCGGAATCTCCGGCGACGCGTGCCGAAGCGCTCTCGATCGAGGGGACGTTCCTCCGCGGAGTGCCGCCCATCGCGCCGAAGGCGCTAGTGGTCGACTCGCACCGCCTGGTCAAGATCTTCGTCTCCTACGCGCACGACGACGCCGATCTCAAGGAAGAGCTGCTCCGGCGCCTCCGGGTCCGGCTCAAGGCGTCCAAGCACTATCGGTTCCATCTCTGGGACGATCGGAAGATTCAACCCGGGAAGCTCTGGCACGAGGAGGGAATCCAGGCAGCGATCGCGGACTGCGACTACGGCCTGCTGCTCGTGAGCTACGACTTTCTGGCACGGGACTACATTCTCGAACACGAGCTGCCGTACTTCGTCTCCGCCGACCCCAAGGCTCCGGCCCGGAAACGCTCGATTCCGGTCGGTCTCAAGAGCATCGCCTTCGGCCCGAATCTCGAATTGCACGGGCTCGACAGAACGCAGATCTTCCTGCGCGAGCAAAAGTGGTTTTTCGCGGAGGGTCGCAAGCGAGACGAGTTCGTTGACGCGCTGTTCGAGCGGATTCTCGCGATCGTCGGCGAACACTTTCCCGTGATCGAGACCGGTTCGGCCGACGCGACCCCGCCGCCTGGCTCTGGGAGGAAACCGACCGGTTCTACGCTTGTTCCGACCGTCCCCTCGCCGTCCGCCCTCCTCCATCAGCTCCCCGCACCGCCCCCCGATTTCGTGGGCCGTGAGGAGGATCTCAAAGAGCTACGCCGCGCGATCCGAAAGGGCGGCGCCGCGATCTGCGGCCTTCAGGGGCAGGGGGGTGTGGGCAAGACCGCGCTCGCGCTGGTGCTCGCTCGGGAGATGGTCACGGATTTTCCCGCTGCGCAGATCTTCCTCGACCTTCAGGGAGTGAGCGATCATCCGCTTTCCCATGCCGACGCGATGGCGCACGTGGTGCGCTCGTTCCTTCCCGACGCGAAGGTGCCCGAGGGGGCACAGCTCGCGGCGGTCTATCGGGAAGTCCTCGCGGGCAAGCGCTCACTTCTATTGATGGATAACGCCTCGGGACGCGAACAGGTGGTGCCGCTCGTGCCGCCCGAGGGATGCGCGCTGCTCGTCACCTCGCGGCAGAAGTTCACGCTCCCCGGGCTGGTGCCTCGGGATCTCGATTTCCTCCCCGAAAAGGATGCTTGTGAGCTGCTGCTCGCCATCGCACCGCGGATCGGCGATCGGGCCGGCGAGATCGCGCGGCTCTGTGGCTATCTCCCCTTCGCGTTGAGAATTGCGGCGGGCACGCTCGTGGAGCGGCCGGATCTGTCGGTCGCGATGTACGAAAAGCGTCTGGGTGGGGAAAAAGAAAAAGCGAAGCTGGGAGAAGGCGCCCTCGGGCTCGGATACACCCTCCTACCTGACGCCTTTCAAGAGCGTTTCCGTGATCTCGCGGTCTTCGCCGGAGATTTCGAGGCCCCGGCCGCGGGGGACGTGTGGGGGCTGGGCGAGGAAGAGACAGACGAATCGCTCGGCGCCTTCGTGCGCGGGAGCCTGCTCGAAGGCAAGGACGGCCGCTACAAGCTCCACGACCTCGCCCGGGCGTTCGCGGCGTCGCGACTGGGAGAGGAGGAGAAAGAGCGAGTAGAGCTTCGGCATGCCGAGTATTACTGTGGCGTGCTCGCCGAGGCGAATCGCCTCTACAAGCTGGGCAATGAACACATCTTCGCGGGCCTCGCGCTCTTCGATCGCGAGCGACATCAGATCGCGGCCGGGCAGGAGTGGGCAGCCGAAAAGCTCGCGGCCACGGAAGAAGCGGCGCGGCTCGCGAGCGAGTACCCGAACGCGGGGGTGTACGTTCTCAACCTGCGCCTGTCGCCGAAGCAGTGGATCGCCTGGCTCGAAGCGGGGCGGGAGGGGGCGCGGCGGGCGAACGATCGAAAGATGGAAGGGAGACACATTGGAAACCTCGGGGTTGCCCACAACATCCTGGGCGAACACCGTCTCGCGATCGAGCACCTCGAACAGCAGCTCGTGATCGTCCGAGAGATCGGCGATCGACGTGGCGAGGGGAACGCCCTCGGCAACCTCGGCAACGCCTACGCCGACCTCGGCGAACCCCGTCGCGCGATCGAGCACTACGAGCAGCAGCTCGCCATCGCCCGCGAGATCGGCGATCGGCGTGGCGAGGGGAACCACCTCGGTAGCCTCGGAAACGCCTACTCCGACTTGGGCGAACCTCGTCGCGCAATCGAGTACCACGAGCAGCACCTCGCCATCGCCCGCGAGATCGGCGATCGGCTCGGGGAGTCGAAAGCCTCATGGAATCTGGGGGACGAGTACGAGAAGCTGGGCGAGCTCGATCGGGCGGTCGATCTCATGCAGGTTCTGGTCGATTTCCAGCGGGAAATCGGGCACCCGAGTGCCGAGAAGCTCGCGGCGGAGGTGGAGGCGATCCGCGCGCGGATGGTGGGCGGGTAAGGTCACATGCGCGGCCGGCTACGAGCTTTGGGCGCTCTATCCGCCGCGCAGCCAGCCGACCCCGAGCCGAATGGCCAGGATCTCTCCCGTGGTCTCGATCACGCTCGGTCCGCCCGCTTCGAGGATCAGGGCGAGCGCCTGCGGATGGCGGGCGAGGTAGGCGGCGAGGTTCAGGTCGTGGAGGGTGGCCTCCTCGACGTGGCGGAGCGCTCCGGCGACGCGGAGACCTTCCCGGCTCCCGC
>DATMZM010000014.1:0-14556 GCA_035607445.1 Thermoanaerobaculia bacterium
CGACTGCCGGCGGTCAGGAGGAACGCCGCTTCGACAGCCGGTCGACGAGCGCCCGGAGGGCGGCCTGCGCCTCGGGCTGGAACCAGTCGTCGACGAAGACGGTCGCATCCACCTGCCGCGCCGCCTCGACCGCCGCGATCAGGGGAGCGCGGGCGAGCGCGCGGGTCCGGGCGTAGGCGGTGGCGGGGAGCGCGAGGAGGCTTTCGCACCAGGCGGCCGCGCGCGGGACCGTCTCTTCGAGCGGCGCCAGCTCGTCGACCAGGCCGAGCCGGAGCGCCTCGGAGGCCGGGATCAGCGCTGCGGTCGTCGCGAGGATCTCCATCTGGCGCTCGCCGACCAGGCGCGCGAGCGCGGGCAGGATGATCGACGGCATCGGCAGCCCCACCTGCACCTCGTTGACGCCGATCTTGAATTCTTGGAAGGCGCCGTCCTTGCCGGTCCGGCCGCGGGCCATGATCCGGGCGTCGCAGTAGAGCGGCAGGACGCAGCCCCCCGCCGTGGCGTGGCCGGTGATCGCGGCGGCAATCGGCACCGGCGAGGTCGCCAGGCTGTGGACGAGCGCTAAGAACCAGCCCCAGGCGATCTCGATCGCCGGCCGGTCGAGGGCGAGCAGCTGGGGCACGTCGAGACCGGCGGAGAAGAGGCCGGGAGCCCCCGAGAGCACGATCGCCCGGGCCCCCGCGCCGGGAGCGGCGGCGATGGCGTCTTCGAGCGCGACGAGGAACTCCGGCGAGAAGGCGTTGGCGGGCGGGCGGGCCATCCGCACTTCGCGCACCGGTCCGTGATCGACGATTTCGAGCATGGGGGGAGTCTCGATCGAGGAGGCTGCCGCGCCGCGGCGCCCCGCTCAGGGCTCCGGCCCGGCGCCCGCCGCGCGCAGGCGCTCGGGCAGGCCGGCGAGAAACGGCGCCAAGTCGTCCGCGTCCGGCAGGACGATCTCGAAGCGGCCGTTCGCGAGTCGGGTGACGGCGCCCTCGCCCGCCATTTCGAGCGGCACCTGCACCTGCTCGCGGTCGACCTCGATCTCGTCGAGCACCGTGAACAGCCGCTGCATGGAGGCTTGGGTCAGGATTCTCATGTGGAAGAGCGTAGTTCGAAGCGCGCACCGGAAGAGCGCGTGAGACGTTCCGGGAGGAAACGTTAGCAGATCGCGGGCGCCGACGTGCCCCGCGCTCCGGCTCCGGCGCCGCCTGCGGAAGGATCTTGGCAAACGCGCGATAGAATCTCGACGATAAGGTGGGAATCGGGGGTCTCGCCACGCCATGCCGGAACGCCGAGACATCACGGAGCGCTATCGAATCACCCGCAAGCTCGGCGAAAGCGCGCGCACGAGCGTGCACGTGGCGACCGACGCCGCGAGCGGCGCCGTGGTCGTGTTCAAACGGATCGCGCCGGGGCTCGATCCGGAGGCGATGCAACGGTTCTTGAAGAGCGCGGCCGAGCTCGCGAAGATCCGCCACCCAACGTTCCCCTCGGTGCTCGACTACGGCACGCTGCCGGCCGGCGGCGCCTTCCTGCTGCTCGAGCCGGTCGCCGGGCGCGGCCTCGAAGAGCTCGCCGGCGCCGCGCCCGCGGAGGTGCTCTCGCATCTGCTCCAGCTGACCGACGGCCTCGAGCTGCTCGGCCAGCACGGCCTCGCGCACGGCAACCTCTCGCCGAGCAACGTCCGCCTCGCCGGCACGACGACCGGCGAGCAGGCGAAGCTGCTCGGGCTCGGCACGCGGATCCTCCATCCGCCGCTCGCCGGGCTGCCCGAGACCGAATTCGCCGCCCCGGAGCAGATTCCGGCCGGGCGCTTCGACGGCCGCTCGGACGTCTATTCCTTCGCTCGCATCGCCTGTTTCCTGCTCGACATCGGTCTCACCTACAACGCCCAGGGGGAGCCCGAGCTGGCGCTGCCGCTCGGCGTCAGCTTCGAGCTCGAGGACGCGGAGGCGCTACGCCAAATCCTGTTCCGCGGCCTCAAGCGCGCGCCGGCCGAGCGGCCGGGTTGGCCGGAGGTCCGCGAAGCCCTGCGCACCGCGCTGCGCGGCCCGGTGGCGCAGCCGTCGGTCGGCGACAAGACCAACCCGGTCTACATCCCGCCGACCGCGGGAGAGGGCGAGACTCCGGCGCTCCGCTTCGTCGAGGCCTTCGAGGAGCCGGCCGATCCGGGCGACTCGGCCGTCTCGAGGGGGCCGCTCGAGCCCGCCTGGAGCGCTTCGCCCGAGGCCGCCGCCCCGCTCCTCGCGCCGGAGCTCCCGCCGCTCACCCTGCCGGACCTGCCTCCGCCCGCCGCCCGGATGCCCGCTCCGCCTGCCGCTCCCGCCGCACGGCCCGCGCTCCCGCCGCCGGCTCCGGCCGTCTCCGCGCCCCGTCCGAGCCCGCCGCCCCCGACTCCGGCCGCCGCCGCTCCGCCGGTTCCGAGCCTGCCGCCGCCTGCACCCCCGAGCGCCGAGCCGCCGGCCGAGATCGACGTGCTGCCCTCGGTCGAGGACTTCCTGGCCGTGGCCTCGACCGCCCAGGCTCCTCCCCTGCCTCCGACACCCGCTCCGCGCCCGCTCACCGGGGCGGCGGTCCTGGCGCCGGTGCAGATCCCGGAAACCGGACAGATTCCCGTCGTGCGGCCCTCGGCGCGGAAGGGCAGGCGGGGCCTCTGGATCGCCGCCGCGGTGGCGGCCGGGCTCGCGGCGCTGATCGTCTTCCTGATCTGGCTGCGCGACCGCCCGGTCGACCTCTCCGAGATCCAGGCCGAGACCGCCCTGCCGGCGCCCGCACCCGCGGGTCCCGGAACCCCGGCCGTGCCGCTCCAATCGACGTCGGAGATCGCCGCGCCGGCCGGAAATCCAGGTCTCGCCGCCGCGCGCGCGGCGCTCGACGCGGGCGATCCGGCGGGCGCCAAGCGCGCCCTCGACGCGCTCGATCCTGCGGCCCTGACCCCCGAGGAGAAAGAAGAGCTCCAGACGCTGCGCGATTCGCTCGGGCGTTCGCTCCTCGAGCGGCTCGCCGCGGATTTGAAGAGCGGCTTGAGAACCGGCAACCTGGCGGTGCTCCGCTCGGCCGTCCGCGGGATCGGCGCGAACCGGACCGCTTTTTTCCAGGAGAACCCGGGCGCGCGCGCGGACGTCGAGAGGGCGCAGAAGATCGTCGAGCTTTCGGCCGCCGTGCAGCGGGCGTCCAAAGGAGGCGATCCCCTCGAGCTGATCCGGCTCGCCGGCTCGCTCGCCGAGCTCGCGCCGCGGGACAGGGCGACGCCGCGCCTGCGCGAGCGCGCCGCCCTGGGAATCGAAGGCGAGGCCGAACGCCAGGCGCAGGGCGGCCAGGCGCAGGCCGCGCTCGACCGGTTGGAGGCGTTGCGCGCCGCCTGGCCGGACCGCGCCGGCCTGGCCGATCGGATCGCCCGCCTGCGCAGCATCGCCGAGGTCGACCCGCGCCTCGACCGCGTGCTCGCGAGCGCCCAGGCGGCCGAGCAGCGCCGCCGGCCGGACGAGGCGCTCGCGATCCTGCGCGGGGCGACGCCGACCGGTCCGTACGCCGAGCGCTTCCGCGAGCTCTCCGAGAGGCTCAAGGGCGAGCTCGCCCAGATGGACCAGAACCCGCCGGCCGTCGAGCTGCGCGAGGGCTCCGCGACCGAGTTCGACAAGGGGGCGACGGCGCGGATCTCGCTCAAGGTGACCGACGATTTCCAGGTCGCGAAGGTGACGCTCTTCGCCCGGCCGGAAGGAGCGACCTGGCAGGCGCTCGACCTCCGCCAATCGGGGGCGTTCTACACCGCGGAGATCGGGCCCACCTTTCACCAGAACAAGAACATCCAGTGGTACGCCACCGCCGCGGACAACGCCGGGCACACCGCGCAGCTCGGCAGCGCGGAGGCGCCGAAGACGCTCAAGCGGAAGAAGTGGTTCGACCGCTTGCGCGGCAACGGCGGTTAGCTCCGGCGGCCGGACCGCGCGGCGACCGAACGCCGAACGATCTCCTAAAGTTTTAGTTGACAGCGCCCGTGGGCCGGGTTTATTCTCCGAAATCGTTAGGAGATAGACCATGACCCGATCCGCGGAAGGGTTGACACCGCTCGAGCTGGCGATCATGAAGGTCCTCTGGGAGGGAGGCGACGCGACCGTTCAACAGGTGCGCGAGGCCCTGGCCCCCGAGCGCGAGCTCGCCTACAACACCGTCCAGACGATGCTCAACGTGCTCTGCCGCAAGGGGCGGGCGGTGCGCGAGCGGGGAGAGGGACGGGCGTTCGTCTACGCCTCCGCGGTCAGCCGCGGGCAGGCGTCGTGGGCGGCGATCGCCGATCTGATCCACCGGATGTTCGACGGCTCGGCCGAGAACCTGGTCTCGAGCCTGGTCGAAGCGCGCCACCTGACGCCGGAAACGCTCGCCCGCCTGGCTCGGAAGCTCGAGCAGCTCGAAAAGGCCGAGGAGGAGGGTCGCCGTGGCGAGCCCTGAGGCGTTCGCCCTCGCCTACCTCGGCAACGCGCTCTGGCAGGTGCCGCTCGTCGCGCTCGCCGCGACGGGCCTCGCGCGCGGCCTCTACGGCCTCTCGCCCTCCGTGCAGCACCGCCTGGCGCTGGCCGCTCTCGCCCTCGCGGTCGCCCTGCCGCTCGCCTTCCATCCGGCGGCGGTCCCTCTGCGCCGACTCGCCGCCCGCACGCGGCCGGCCCTCTCGCGTTTTCGGGCCCCGGTATTCCCCGCCGGGAGACCTTCGATCGGCCCAGCGGTTGCGCACGACCTGCGCGCGCATCGCCCTCCGCAACCCTCTCCCCCTTGACAGCTGCTTGCGCCATTCCTACACTGTTAGCAGTCGGCACTGATGAGTGCTAACTGCCAGCGGCATCTTTTCCGCTCCAATCCATGACCTTCGAAGGAGGTATCGAACCGTGAATATCCGTCCGCTCCACGATCGAGTCGTCGTCAAGCGCATCGAACAGGGCGAGCAGGTGCGCGGCGGCATCATCATTCCGGACACCGCCAAGGAAAAGCCCCAGGAGGCCGAGGTGGTCGCCGTCGGCCCCGGCAAGCTGAACGACGACGGCAAGCGCGCGCCGATCGACGTCAAGGTCGGGGATCGCGTCCTGATCGGCAAGTATTCGGGCAGCGAAATCAAGATCGACAACGAAGAGCTCGTCATCCTCCGCGAGGACGAGATCCTGGCCGTCGTCGGCTAAACCAACGCGACTTCTACCACCTCAAGGGAGGTTCGAAATAATGGCCAAGCAGATCACGTACTCCGCCGACGCGCGCTCCGCGATCCTTCGCGGCGTCAACAAGCTCGCCGATGCGGTCAAGGTCACCCTCGGCCCGAAGGGCCGCAACGTCGTCATCGAAAAGAAGTTCGGCTCGCCGACGATCACCAAGGACGGCGTCACCGTCGCCAAGGAGATCGAGCTCGGCGACGGCCTCGAGAACATGGGCGCGCAGATGGTGCGCGAAGTGGCCTCGAAGACCTCGGACGTGGCCGGCGACGGCACGACCACGGCGACCGTCCTCGCCCAGGCGATCTATCGCGAGGGCTCGAAGAACGTCACCGCCGGCGCCAATCCGATGGAATTGAAGCGCGGCATCGAGATGGCGGTCAAGGCGGCGGTCGAGGCGATCGACAAGCTCGCGAAGCCGGTCGAGGGCAAGGAGATCGCCCACGTCGGCACGATCTCCGCGAACAACGACGTCGAGATCGGCCGGATCATCTCCGAGGCGATGGAGAAGGTCGGCAAGGACGGCGTCATCACCGTCGAGGAGGCGCGCGGCCTCGAGACGACCCTCGAGGTCGTCGAGGGCATGCAGTTCGACCGCGGCTATCTCTCGCCCTACTTCGTCACCGACGCCGAGCGGATGGAGACCGTCCTCGAAGGCGCCAAGATCCTCCTCCACGAGAAGAAGATCAGCTCGATGAAGGACCTCCTCCCGATCCTCGAGCAGGTCGCCAAGCAGGGCCGGCCGCTCCTGATCATCGCCGAGGACGTCGAAGGCGAGGCGCTCGCGACCCTCGTGGTCAACAAGCTGCGCGGCACGCTCCACATCGCCGCCGCCAAGGCCCCCGGCTTCGGCGACCGCCGGAAGGCCATGCTCGAGGACATCGCGACGCTCACCGGCGGCCGCGTGATCACCGAGGACCTCGGCATCAAGCTCGAGAACGTGCGCTGGGAGGACCTCGGCGAGGCGAAGAAGGTCGTCCTGACCAAGGACGACACGACCCTCGTCACCGATTCGGAAGACCCGAAGCGCCGCGAGGCGATCGCCGGCCGGGTCAAGCAGATCCGCAATCAGGTCGAGGAAACGACCTCCGACTACGACCGCGAGAAGCTCCAGGAGCGGCTGGCCAAGCTCGTGGGCGGCGTCGCGATCATCCGGGTCGGGGCCGCCACCGAGACCGAGATGAAGGAGAAGAAGGCGCGCGTCGAGGACGCGATGCACGCGACCAAGGCCGCCGTCGAAGAGGGCATCGTCCCGGGCGGCGGCGTCGCTCTCCTGCGCGCCGTCCCGGCGATCGACAAGCTCAAGGCCGAAGGCGACGTGCAGGTCGGCATCAACATCGTCCGTCGCGCGCTCGAGGAGCCGACCCGCCAGATCGCGGCCAACGCCGGCGAGGAGGGCTCGGTGATCGTCAAGAGCCTGCTCGCCGAAACCGGCAACATCGGCTTCAACGCCGCGACCGGCGCGACCGAGGACCTGATCAAGGCGGGAGTCATCGATCCGGCCAAGGTCACCAAGACCGCTCTCGTCAACGCCGCGTCGATCGCGAGCCTGATGCTCACGACCGAGGCGATGATCTCCGAGATCAAGGAGAAGGACGAGGGCAAGGGCGGTGGCGGCGGCATGCCGGGCGGCGGCATGGGCGGCATGTATTGATCTGAATCTCTCGATCTGACGCATCCGCGCTGGCTTCGCCGGCCGGAAGATCGCGAGTCGAAAGAAAAACGGCCGGTCCGCGCGAGCGGGCCGGCCGTTCTTGCATCGAGAGGAAGAGGCTTAGAAGCGAGCTCGCAGGCCGATGTAGATTTTGGTCTGAACGCTGTCCTTCGTGTCCTGGACCAAATCCAGACGGCCGGTCCCGGTGGCGCTCAGATGCTCGGTCAGGAAGAGGTCGACACCGAACTGCGCGTCGACGCCGAGCTTCGTCGCTTTCCCGGTCTCCTGCGGATTGTCCTTGAGGAACGCCTTGTCGAGCGAGTGGAGTCCGGCGCCCGCGCCGAAAAAGGTTTCGACGTTGCCGAACGGAACGACGCCGATCAAGTTGGCGCCGATCAAGAAATCGCTTGCTTTTGCGCCGTCGCGCCGCTCTTGCTTGGTCTCCCAGTAGCCGACTTCCGGCTCGATGTAGCCGCGGATGCCGCTGTCGGCCGAGCCGTTTTCGCCCTCGCCCCGATGGCCGGCGCGGATGCGGAGCGAGGCCATCAGATACGTTTCGGTGAAGCGCGATCCCGAAGGCTCGACGAGCCCGATGCCGACGCCGAGAGCCCAGCGGTTTTCTTCCTTCTCGTCCGCGTAGGGATCCCGATTCGGATCACCCTCCCGGCTCTGCGGGTCCTGAGCGTACGCGGCGGCCGCGGGGAGCAGCAGGGACGCCGCTACGGTTGCCATGGTGAACCAACGTTTCATGCGCGATTCCCTCCTGTTGCGAAAGAGCCCGTGGTCGTCTCGACGAGAGCCTGTGTTCGCGGTCGGTCAAATTCGGGACAGATATGGCAAGTTCACCGCCAAGTCTAGCAAAACTGGGCACCGGCAAACCGGGCGGCCTTACGGGAGCAGGGCCGAGAAGCGATCATCGATCTGTTCCGGCTCCCCGATCGGCCGGCCGTCGATCTCGAGCCAAGCGTGGGCCGCGAGCTCCGCGCCTTCCTTCCTCACTCCGAAGCGCAGGTCGGTTTCGATCCCCTGCTCGGCGAGGAGGTGCCGCAAGGCGAGGGCGCGCGGGAGACAGCGCATCGGGTAGAGATGATGGCGCCCCGCCACGTCGACGGCGCGGATCCAATCCTCGGCGCGAGCTGCTTCGCGCGCGGAGGGCCGGCGCTTGTCGAGAGCCCGCGTCAGCCGCGCGAAGCCGACCGTCCGGAGGCCGAGGTCGATCCGGAGCAGCCAGAGCGCCGCGCGGACGATGCGCCGGCGCTCGGCTCCCGGGAGCTCGAGAAAACGGGAGAGGTCACGGAGCCGCCACATCGATCAACCCATTCGCGGCGAGATCGCGCACGAGGCTCTCGAGATCTCGCCAGAGCACCGCCGGCTCGGTTTCGTATTCGGAGAGCAGGCGCTCGTGCGCGGCGCCCAGAGAGGAGCCTTCGGAAAACAGCGCCCAGGCACGCATGCCCACTTCGTTCAAGCCGTAATAGACGCCCGCTTCGACGTCCAAGAGAACCATCTCGCCGCCGATTTCACGTCCGAGGATACCGGGTCTCGGCTGGATCCTGCTGGCCGGCGAAAGCTCCGGGTTCGGATGCGCCATGAGCCTGGCCAAGCTATCACAGGGCTTCGAGGCGCTCGAGGATCGCGGCGCGTACGGCGGGCAGATGCTCGAGACCGTTCGGATAGGCGAGTCGCAAGGCGGGAACCCGCTCGGCGACGGCGATCAGCCGCTCGAACCTCTGCCCGGCGCCGATCGCGGCCTCGCCGAGCGCGCCGAGAAAAGAATGGCGGACGAGCTCGATCGCGGCGTCGCGGGGCGAGAGGCGCGAAAGCGCGATCTCCGAGCCGCCCCGCTCGGGCAGAAAGAGCGCCCGGAGCTCGACGGCCCGATCCTGGAAGGCGCCGAGCCCGGCATCGCCGCCGATCGGCACGCGCTTCTTGTCGAAGGCCGGATGGACCGGCTCGAGCTCGTGCGCTGCCGCGACGAATTCGACGGCTGTGGTGGGCCAGAGGCGCATTTGGGGATAGCTCGGCTGGGCGAGCATGGTCCCTTGGTCGCTGCCGTCGAGAGCAAGCACGTCGTCAGTCAGCAGCAGCGCGCCGGTCGCCAGGAAGCTCGCCGCGAGGCTGCTCTTGCCGGCTCGATTGAAACCGAGGAAGCCGATCCCGCCGGCCGGCGCCGCGACAGCCGAGCTGTGGAGGCAGACGGAACCCGACCGCTCGAGCCAGAGCGCCAGGACGATTCCCAGGAGATAGGTCTCGGCGGTTGCTCGGTCGCCCTCCGCGCGGAGCGAGACTCGGACCCGGCTCGCCTCGATCAGAAAGTCGGCGGCGTCGGCGAAGCGGAGAACGTACCTCTCGCCGGACCGAAAGGCCGTAAGCCAGCTTTCGTCTCCAGGGGCCAAAGGCGCGCTGCGAAAGAAAGGCTCTCCTGGGTCGCAGGAGGTGTTCAAGTCTTCCATCGGCTCGACGAGCAGGTCGACCGAGCCGCCCAGGCTGGGCGCGACGCGGGTGACCAACGGCGGCTCGACGGCAACGTTGCGTCCAAAGAGGCGGTAGATGGGCACTCGCTCGTCGATCCTCGGAAGCGGCACTCCCGGTGGGTCAGCTGAAATGCAGTCTCAACCAAGCCTCGAGCGTCAGGCTATACCAGAAGTGCACATCGTTCGTGGCGCCGGCGAGGTATCGCTCGTAGGTGGCGCGGAGGCTGGCCTCGTCGACGAATCCCCTGCGAGCCGCCTGCATGTTCGTCAGCAGGCCTCTGACTTTTTCGCGCTCGCGCTCGCGAAGCCCGCGGTTGAAGATCGGCGTCGGATAGGTTTTGCCCAAACGATCGACCACGTCGCTGGGGAGCAAGCCGCGCAATGCGTTGCGGAGAACGACCTTCTGGGATCCAGCGGCAAATGTCTGCTCTGAGGGGAGCGACGCGGCGAGCTCGAAAAGACGGTGGTCGAGCCAGGGATGACGGAAGTCGATCCCAAGCTCCTCGGCGCGAGACGTCATCTGCCCGGCGATCATTCGCAAGGAAGGATCCAGGAGATGCTCGAGGCGATGGCGCCGACCCGGCAGCAGGCGGCGTGGAATCGCCGGAGCCGGCGGTTCGCCGTGTTCGCGAAGTCGAGGTCCGAGCCACGCGGGCCGGGGTGATGGCAGCCGGCGAGGGATCAGCCAACGAACTGCCGGACCGATGACGAGGCGACGGAGGAGCCAGCGCAATTCGACGCCTGAACGGCGATGTCCGGCGAGCTCGGAAACGAGTCGCGACCAGCGACATCTCAAGAGCAGGTCCGGGTAGGAGAAGACGTTTGCGCCGACGAGGTGATCGCCGCTCATGCCCGAAGAGAGAACGCGGACGCCCTCGGAACGGACGACTCGGAACGTCTCTTCCCAAAGCTCGGAGTAGAACAAGACGAACGGACTCGATCGAGGCGGCCGGAGCTCGGACCGAAGCGGCCAGGCGCGATCCGCCGCAATGGTGACTTGGCGGCACCCGAGTCGGCTGCAGACCTCGGCAGCCAACCTGCTCTCGTCGGCCTCGGGGAGCTCCGGCGATGCCCATGAAAACGCAATCATGGACAAAGCCGGTGATGCGCGCTTGGCCGCCGCTGCGATCGCGACCGAGTCGAGGCCACCGCTCAGTGTGATGCCCCAAGGCTCAGAGGGGAGGTAGTCGCTCACCACGGCGACAAAGCGTTCGCGGAACACCTCCGCATAGGCCGCATCCGATGAGAGTCCCAGGCAGGGATTCGTCTCGGGTCGCCAGTAGGTTCGAGTCGTGAGCCGGTCCCGTTCGACGACGAGGACGGTGCCTGCGTCGATCGACCGGAAGTCGCGATAGAAAGTCTCGCCCGGATCGGGCCCTCTGCCACAGATCTGCCGAGCGATCGAGGTCTCGTTGAGCGCAGGGGTCCCCTCCGGCAATAGATCTTCGAGGCGATTCGAGAGGAGGAAGCGATCGTCGCGCTGCGTGTAAAAAAGAGTTCGAGTGCCGAGTCGGTCGCGCACGGCGTACAAGCGACCGCTGGGTTCATGCCAGTAGACCCAGGCGCATTGGCCGAAGACGAGGTACGGCGCCGCCGCAGGGTCCAAATCACAGACCCGGAGGAGAAGCGACGCATCGCTTTCCTCGGGCGTAGCGCCGACTCGAGCGATCAGATCGCTTCGATTCGCGATGAAGCCGGCAAACCAGAAATGCGGGCAAGGGCTATTGGAAACACCGACATCCGGCCCTGCGCGAAGCCAAGAAATCTTCATCCGTGGATACGGTCAGCCGAACCGGATGGCTCACGAATGCTCGTTCTTAGCGTGTGGGTCCGGGCCTCTGAGGGCCATCTGGGTTGGGTCTCGATTCATCTCTGGATCCAGTCACGCCATCGAAGACGACACTTCCGCCACTTTGTGTCAATTCCGATAGGCTGCCAAAGACCGTCAAGAGCGGGGAGTCATACGGCTTCTTATTTCTGCAATCTTGCGATTTGGGGAGGTTGCCATCAACCGACCCGTCCATGTCGATATTTGCATTCATGTCGAATTTTAATTCTGGCATGGCTCAAGCCCTTACGAATGACCGCATGGATCTCCGCATGGCCAGTAGATCATAGCAGAAAGGCCCGCAACCAAGTTTCCATCGAACCCATGCTCTGCCTTGAGAATCGAGCCGGACTGTCGGATGCCAGCAAAATTCCAAAGGCGCGACGGGCGGCGGAAGGGTGTCCGGAACTCGGGGGCGGGTCTTTCGACCCGCCCCGAGATTCGAGACGAACGGAGTGCGGCGGCGGCGTGCGGTGCCCAGGCGTCAGGCTAGGGTGTGCAGGCTCCGTCGACCTTGACCCAGTCGACCTTGAACAGCTCGTCGCTGGCGCCGTAGTTGTTGCTGACCCGGAAGCGGACCCGGAAGTTGCTGGAGATGTACGCCGAGACGTTGTAACTGCGCGAGTCCGTCGCCGTGCCGGTGTAGCCGTCCAAGATTTCCAGGACGGTGTAGGTGGCGCCGCCGTCTTTGGACACCTCGACGGTCACCGCGTCGTCGGGATCGACGGCGGTCCGGACGTGGAAGTCGAAGCTCAGCGTCGCGGAGACGAAGCCCGAAAGATTCGCTTGCCGCGCCGCGCTCGGCTGGGTGCCCGTGTCCGGGTAGTCGCGGAGGATCAAATACCCGGCGATCGGGGTCCCGACCGTCACATTGCCGGCGCTGACGCCCGCTCCCGCCGTGTCCGACTCCACCCACGCACCCGCCCAGCTCAAGGAGCCGTCGTTGTTCGAGAAGCTCGCGGTGTCGAAGTTGTCCTTGTAGTAGCCCGCCGTGCAGGTGGGCGGTGGAGGTGAGCAGGAGCCGTCGATGCGGATCGTGTCCACCTTGAAGTACTCGTCGCTGACTCCGTAGGCGTTGGTGACCCGGAAGCGAACCCGGGTATTGCTCGCGATGTAAGACGTGATGTTGTAAGTCCGCGTCGCGATGGTCGACCCGGTGATGCCGGTGATGGTCTCTAAAACGGTGTACGTGGAACCGCCGTTGTTGGACATCTCGACCACCACCGCGTCGTCGGCGTCGACTCCGCTCGTGGTGTGGAAGGTGAACTGCAGCGTGGCGGAGGCGAAGCCCGAGAGATTGACTTGCCGTGCCGCGCTCGGCTGGGTCCCGGTGTCCGGACTGTCGTGCAGGTGGAGGTACCCGCTGTACGGGGTCCCGACGGTCACGTTGCCGGTGCTGACGCCGGCCCCGGCGGTGTCGCTCTCGATCCACGCGCCGGACCAGCTCAAGGTGCCGTCGTTGTTCGAGAAGCTCGCGGTGGTGAAGTTGTCTTTGACGTAGCCCGCCGTGCAGGGCACGGCCGGCTTGTAGCCAAAGTCGACGTCGGTGCGGGTCTGGCCGGTGGTGAGCGTGACGGCCGCCGTGTGCGCGGTCGCCGTGCCGTCCAGATCGAAGGTCGGCGTGACCCCCGCCGGCAGCGTCGAGCTGACGACCCGGACCGTGTAGCTGCCGGCCGCCAGACTGCCGAAGGTGTAGTTGCCGTTCGTGGCAGTGGTGGTGGTCGCGGTCACCGTGCCCGAGCTGTTGAGAAGCTGCACGGTGACGCCGTTCAAGCCGGTTTCGCCCGCATCCTGGACTCCATCGCCGTCGGTATCGGACCAGACGCGATCGCCGATCGAGCCGGTCTGGGGCGTGGGCGTGCAGGTGCCGTCGATCTTGACGAAGTCGACCTTGAACAGCTCGTCGCTCGCGCCGTAGTTGGCGCTGACCCGGAAGCGAACCCGGAAGGTGCTGGAGATGTAGGGTGTGATGTTGTAGCTGCGCGAATCCGTGGCCGTACCGGTGTAGCCGTCCAAGACCTCCAGGACGGTGTAGGTGGCGCCGCCGTCCTTGGACACCTCCACGGTCACCGCGTCGTCAGGATCGACGGCGGTCCGGACGTGGAAGTCGAAGCTCAGCGTGGCGGTGGCGAAACCCGAAAGATTCGCTTGCCGCGCCGCGCTCGGCTGGGTGCCCGTGTCCGGGTAGTCGCGCAGGATCAAGTATCCGGCGATCGGGGTCCCGACCGTCACGTTGCCGGCGCTCACCCCCGCTCCCGCCGTGTCGGACTCGATCCAAGCGCCCGTCCAGGAGAGCGTGCCGTCGTTGTTCGAGAAGCTCGCGGTGGTGAAGGTGTCTTGGTAATTGCCCGCCGTGCAGGTCGCCGCCGGGCGGTACCCGAAGTCGACGTCCGTCCGGCTGGCGGTGAGGGCGAAGGTCGCCTGGTGGGCGGTTGCGATCCCATCCAGGTCGTAGGTCTGCGTCACTCCGGCCGGCAAGGTGGCCGAATCCACCCGCACCGTGTAAGTGGCCTCGGGCAGGTTGGTGAACGTGTAGTTGCCGTCGCCCGCGGTGACCGTGTTCGCCACCTCGGTCGTGCCGAGGAAGAGACGCACGGTGACGCCGTTGAGACCCGGCTCGCCGGCTTCCTGGACTCCGTCGCCGTCGAGATCCTTCCACACCCGGTCGCCGACGCTCCGCGTGCCGCGGTAGCCGAAGTCGACGTCGGTCCGGTTCTGAGCCGCGGCGAGGGCGAAGGAGGCGATGTTCGCAGTGCCCGTGCCGTCGAGGTCGAACGTCTGAGCGACACCCGCCGGAAGCGAAGCGGTGACGACCCGGACGGAGTAGTTGCCGGCCGTGAGGTTCGAGAAGGTGTAGTTGCCGTTGCCGGCGGTGACCTGGGTGGCGATCACGTTGCCGCCGTTGTCGAGGAGCTGGACGGTGACGCCGTTGATGCCCGTCTCGCTCGCTTCCTGGACGCCGTTGCCGTTGGTGTCGGTCCAGACGCGATCGCCGACCGAGGCGGTGCCGCGGTAGCCGAAGTCGACGTCCGTCCGGTTCTGGGCCGCGGCGAGAGAGAAGGAGGCGATGTTGGCCGTCGCCGTGCCGTCCAAGTCGAACGTCTGGGCGACGCCGGCCGGGAGCGACGAGGTGACGACGCGGACGGAGTAGTTGCCGGCCGCCAGGTTCGAGAAGGTGTAGTTGCCGTTGCCGGCGGTGACCTGGGAGGCGATGACGGTCCCGCCGGAGTTGAGCAGCTCGACGGTGACGCCGTTGATGCCCGTCTCGCTGGCCTCCTGGACGCCGTTGCCGTTGGTGTCGAGCCAGACGCGATCGCCGACCGAGGCGGTGCCGCGGTAGCCGAAGTCGACGTCCGTCCGGTTCTGGCCGGCCGTCAAGGTAAACGCCGCGATGTTCGCCGTGCCGACGCCGTCCAGATCGAA
>DATMZM010000012.1:0-9731 GCA_035607445.1 Thermoanaerobaculia bacterium
TGGGTCTACTGGGAGGAGATCTGGAACCGCGACGCGACGGGATCCTGGTGGGCTCCCGACGGGCGGCGGATCGCCTATTACCATTTCGACGAGCGCCCGGTCTCCGTCTATCCGCTGATCGACGACGTGCCGAAGAACGCCACCGTGCGCTGGCAGAAGGATCCCCTGGCGGGCGAGCCGAACCCTCTGGTGACGATCGGCGTGCTCGACGTCGCGACGAAGAAGACCGTCTGGATGGCGACCGGCGGCGACCGGGACGGCTACCTCGCCCGGGCCGCCTGGTCGATCGACGGCTCCTGGCTCGCGATCGAGCGCCTGAACCGCGACCAGACCGAGCTCGATCTGCTCCGCTGCCTGCCCAAGACCGGCAAGTGCTCCGTGCTCGCGAGCGACCGCGATCCCGACTGGATCAACCTGGGCGACGAATTCCGGCCGCTGCCCGACGGGCGGTTCCTCTGGAGCTCCGAGCGCGAGGGCTACCGGCGGCTCTATCTCCACGCCCGGGACGGCCACGAGATCGCGGCGGTGACCCCTCCGGGCTGGGCGCTCGCCTCGCTCGACGCGGTCGAGCCCGACTGGACCACGTTCACCGCCTATTCGACGACCGAGCCCCTGGGTGCCGCCGAGCGGCACGTCTTCCGGGTCCGCCCGGACGGCTCGGGAGTCGAGCGCATGACCACGGGCCGCGGCTGGCACGCGGCTCTGGTGGCGAAGAAGACCGGCTGGTGGGTCGACATCGCGAGCGACGCGGACACGCCGTCCCGCCAGAGGATGTTCTCCTCGAGCGGCGAGACGGACCTGCCGGGCAAGGCGCCGGCGGTCGATCCCGGGCGCTACCCCAAATGGGAGTTCCTGACCATCCCGGGCCCGGACGGCTCCCGGCTCCCGGCGCGCCTGCTCAAGCCCGCGGGGTTCGATCCCAGCAAGCGCTATCCGGCCGTCGTCTACCACTACGGCGGCCCGGCCTCGCAGGTGATCGTCGACCGCTTCGGCAGCCGGGACGCCTGGCACAAGTGGATGGCCGCGCGCGGCTACGCCTCGTTCAGCGTCGACAACCAGGCCTCCCTCTTCTTCGGCAAGAAGGGCGAGGTCAAGGTCCACCGCCGCTTCGGCGAGCTCGAGCTGGCCGGGCAGCTCGCGGGCGTCGAGTTTCTGAAGACCCTCGGCTGGGTCGACACGGCGCGGCTCGGCCTCTGGGGCTGGTCGGGCGGCGGCAGCAACACGCTCTACGCTCTGCTCAATCGGCCCGGCGTCTGGAAGGCCGGGGTGGCCGGCGCGCCGGTCACCGACTGGCGGCTCTACGATTCGATCTGGACCGAGCGCTACCTCGAACGGCCGCAGGACAACGAGGAGGGCTACCGGCTCTCCTCCCCCCTGACCCACGCCGCGAGCTTGACGGACCGGCTGCTGGTCGTCCACGGCACGGCGGACGACAACGTCCACCCGCAGAACACGTGGAACCTGATCCGGGCGCTTCAGAAGGCGAAGGTGCCGTACGAGGACATGGCGCTCCCGGGCCAGTCGCACGGCGTCAAGGGCGACGCCCTGATCGCCTTCTACCGGCGGATGACCGAGTTCTTCGACCGCGAGCTGGAGCCGGGAAAACCCTGAAGAGGAGGAGCGCGGCGGATCGGGCGGAGCCCGCTGCGGGCCGTCGTCAGTCCTCGTCGTCTTCGGAATAGCGGCGCAGGATCACCGCTCCGTTCGTGCCGCCGAAGCCGAACGAGTTGCTGATCGCGTATTCGAGATCGGCGGGGCGGGGGTGGTGGGGCACGAAGTCGAGATCGCACTCCTCGTCCGGGTGGTCGAGGTTGAGCGTCGCGGGGAGGATCTGGTCGCGCACGGCGAGGGCCAGGATCCCCATCTCGAGACCGCCCGCGGCGCCCAGGAGATGCCCCGTGGCCGACTTGGTCGAGGAGACGGCGAGCTTCTTCGCGTGCTCGCCGAAGACCCTCTTCATCGCCCGCACCTCGGCGAGGTCGCCCAAGTCGGTCGAGGTGCCGTGGGCGTTGATGTAACCGACCCGGTCGCCCGAAATCCCGGCGTCGGCGAGCGCCGCGATCATCACCCGGGCCGCGCCGTCCCCTTCCGGATGGGGGGCCGAGATGTGGTAGGCGTCGGCGCTCATGCCGTAGCCCACGACCTCGGCGTAGATCGGGGCGCCGCGCCGACGCGCGAACTCGAGCTCTTCCAAGATCACGATCCCCGCGCCCTCGCTGATCACGAAGCCGTCGCGGTCGCGATCCCAGGGCCGGGACGCCTTCTCGGGCTCGTCGTTGCGCGTCGAGAGAGCGCGCATCGCCGTGAACCCGGCGATGCAGAGGGGGGAGACGACCGCCTCCGCGCCCCCGGCGATCATCGCGTCCGCGTCGCCATGCTGGATGAAGCGGAACGCGTCCCCGACGGCGTGGAGCCCGGTCGTGCAGGCGGTGCACGGCGAGGTGTTCGGGCCCTTCGCTCCCCAGCGGATCGAGACCAGCCCGGCCGCCATGTTGACGATCAGGCCCGGGATGAAGAACGGCGACACCCGCGAGGGGCCGCGGCCGACCAGAGTCGTGTGCGTCTGCTCGATCAGCGGCAGGCCGCCGATCCCCGAGCCGATGTTGACCCCGACCCGCTCCGCGTTGCTCGCGTCGATCGCGAGCCCCGAGCTCTCGATCGCGAACTGGGTCGCCGCCACCGCGTAGTGGATGAAGGTATCGCTCTTCTTGACTTCCTTCTTCTCGAAGTAGTCGAGAGGGTCGAAGCCGCGCACCTCGCCGGCGATGCGCGACGGGTAGTCCGAGGCGTCGAACCTCGTGATCGGACCGATCCCGCTCTTGCCCGCGAGCAGAGCCTCCCAGGTCGCGGACGTGCCTACGCCCAGGGGCGAGACGAGACCGACCCCGGTGACGACGACGCGGCGGCGCGCGGATAGGCTCAAAATGGGAACGCGAGCTCTAGGTGCGAAACGGGCGGGCGGGAAGCTAGTTCTGGTCCCCGGCGTTGTGCTCGATGTAATCGACCGCCTGCTTGACGGTGCTGATCTTCTCGGCTTCCTCGTCAGGGATTTCGATGCCGAACTCCTCCTCGAAGGCCATCACCAGCTCGACGATGTCGAGCGAATCCGCGCCGAGGTCGTCGGTGAAACTGGCTTCCAGCGTGACCTCTTCCTCATCGACGCCGAGCTGCTCGACGATGATGCTCTTCACCTTGTCCGAAACCGCCATGGGAACCCTCCTTCTTACGGTGAAATCAGGGGTCGCACGGAATGCGCCGAACGCGGGTTCTAACACAAACCTCGCGCCTTCGTCCACGCGCGACCCGGGGTGGTCGTTGGTCCTGGTGCCTCTCCAGCTCCCCGCTACCCGGCGCGCGCCTCCTTTTGCGCTCCGGGCGGCCGGCCTCGATCAGATGTAGAGCCCTCCCGAGACGTTGATCGTCTCGCCGGTGACGTAGGCCGCCTCCTCGCTCGCCAGGAACGCGACGACGCCCGCCACGTCGTCCACGTGCCCCAGGCGCTTGAGCGCGATCGAATCCAGGAGCTCGTTGCGCGTCGCTTCCGGCAGGGCGTCGGTCATCGGCGTCTCGATGTAGCCCGGGGCGACCACGTTGACCGTGATGTTCCGGCTGCCCAGCTCGCGGGCGAGCGACTTGGAAAAGCCGATCAGGCCGGCCTTCGAGGCCGCGTAGTTCGCCTGGCCGGCGTTGCCCATCAGGCCGACCACCGACGAGACCGAGATGATGCGCCCGAAGCGCTTCCGCATCATGCCGCGCACGACCTCTTTGGAGAGGACGAAGGCGCCGGTGAGGTTGGTCGCGAGCACGCTCTGCCAGTCCTCGAGGCTCATCCGCAGGAGCAGGTTGTCCGCCGTGATGCCCGCGTTGTTGACCAGGACGTCGATGCCTGCGAGATCCGGAGGCAGCGACTTGAGCCGCTCCCCGATCGAAGCCGGCTGCGCGACGTCGAGCACGAGGGCGTGGGCGCTGCCGCCCGCCGCCTCGATCCGGGCGACCAGGGCCGCGAGCTTCTCCTCGTTGCGCGCCGCCGCGATCACCTTGGCGCCTTCCTCCGCGAGGCGCCGCGCGATCGCCTCTCCGATCCCCTGCGAAGCCCCGGTGACCAGGGCGATCCTGCCTTCGAGTCGCTGCATGCTCGGTCTCCTCGCCCTGCTACTCGGCCGCCTCGGCCGGGGCCCCGGCTCCGGCCGCGGCGAGCACCTTGTCGAGCTGCGCCGGCTCGCCGAACGACGCGACGAGCAGGCCCTCGACGATGCGCCGGGTGAGGCCCGCGAGCACCGTGCCCGGGCCGATCTCGAGGAACGCTCCCACCCCCGCGCTCTCGACCATGAAGAGCACCGACTCGACCCAGCGCACGGGGCTGTCGATCTGGCGGATCAGCGCATCGCGTGCCGCCTCCCCGGAGACGACCGGCGCGGCATCGACGTTGCTGATCACCGGCACTCGCGGATCCCTGAATTCTACCTTCTCGAGGACCTCGGCCATCCCCTCGCGCGCGGGCTTCATCAGCGGCGAATGGAACGGCGCCGAGACGGCGAGGAGCGTCGCCTTCCGCGCGCCGCGCTCCTTGGCGAGCGCGATGGCGCGGTCGATCGCCGTCCGGTGGCCGGCGAGCACGGTCTGGCCCGGGCCGTTCAAGTTGGCGACGGCGCAGATCTCCTCGGGATGCTCAGCGACCGCCTCGGCGGCGAGAGCCTCGCTCGCTTGGCGGTCGAGGCCGATGACCGCGGCCATCGCCCCGACTCCCACCGGCACGGCCTCCTGCATCAGCTCGCCGCGCCGGCGCACGAGGCGGAGGGCAGCGGCGAAATCGAGAGCGCCCGCGGCCACCAGGGCCGACCACTCGCCGAGGCTGTGGCCGGCCATCGCGACCGGCTGAAAGGGCGCGCCGGCTTCGGCGAGAGCGCGGTGGATCGCGATCGAGGTCGCGAGCAGAGCCGGCTGGGTGTTCGCGGTCAGGTTCAGCTCGTCCTCCGGCCCCTCGAAGCAGAGGCGGGAGAGCGGCAGGCCGAGGGCGGCGTCCGCCTCCTCGAAGGTCGCGCGGGCCGCCGGGGAAACCTCGGCCCAGGCGCGCCCCATGCCGACCTTTTGCGAGCCCTGGCCGGGGAAGACGAAGGCTTGGGTCCGTTCGAGGACGCTCATTCCGCGAGGTGCTCCTCGCGCGCCGCCGGGCCGCCGAGCAGGCTCTCCTCCTGCTGGTGCACCTCGGCCAGTTTCTCGCTGATCTTCTCGTGCACCCGCGCCTCCGAGAACTCGACGGCGCGGCGGATGGCGTTCCGGATCGCTCGCGCCGTCGAGCGGCCGTGGCCGATGAAGCAACCGCCCTCGACGCCGAGGAGCGGCGCCGCGCCGTACTCGGTGTAGTCGGTGCGCGCGCGGAAGCGCTCGATCGCGGGCTTCAAGAGGGTGTAGCCGAGCTGGGTCCGGCGGCTGCGCCCGATCTCCTCGCGCAGCATGCCGCCGAGGAGCTCGGCCAGGGCCTCCGCGCTCTTGAGCACGACGTTGCCCACGAACCCGTCGCAGACGATCACGTCCGCCGTGCCGTGGAAGACGTCTCCCCCTTCGACGTTGCCCACGAAGCGCAGGCCGGTCTTCTTGAGCACCTTGAACACCTCGCGGGTCAGGTCGCTCCCCTTGCCTTCCTCCTCGCCGATCGAGAGGAGACCGATGCGCGGGCTGGGCGTGCCGATCACCTCCTGGGCGTAGAAGTGGCCCATGACGGCGAACTCGCGCAGGTGGCCGGGCTTGCTGTCGACGTTCGCGCCGACGTCCAGGAGCACGGTCCGCCCCCGGCCGCTCGGCAGGACCGCGGCGAGGGCCGGCCGGTCGACGCCGGGCGAAGTGCCCAGGACCATGCGCGCGGCGATCATCGCGGCTCCCGTGTTGCCGGCCGTGACCATCGCCGCAGCCCGCCCGTCGCGCACCAGCTCGGCGCAGAGGCGGACCGACGAGCGGCGCTTCTTGCGGATCGGGGTGATCGCGGGCTCGTCCATGCCCACCGTCTCCTCGGCGTGGACCAACTCGATGCGACCGCGCGGATCGCCCAGGCGGGCGATCTCGGACGCCACCCTCTCGCGGTCGCCGACGAGGAGGATCGACAGGCCGTCGTCGACCGCCGCCCGAAAAGCGCCCTCGACCGCGGCGCGCGGCGCGAAGTCCCCTCCCATGGCATCGACGGCGATCCGCATGATCGGCAAGGAGCCGCCGGGCCTCGGGCCGCTTAGGCGTTCTCTTTGACTTCGATCACCTGGCGATCGCGGTACTGGCCGCAATGGCCGCAGGCGCGGTGCGGGAGCTTCGACTCGCCGCAGTTCGGGCAGGTCGACATGGCGGGAACGGGCAGGGCATCGTGAGCCCGGCGCCGGTCGCGGCGGGCTTTGGAATGGCGTCGCTTTGGATTGGGCATGTCTCGCTCGACCTCGGGGGAGCCTCGAAACGGCTCCCGATGGGACTGACTTCTCGGCTCGGACCTCTTTGATCAGACCAGTTGATCAGACCTATTCGTCTCTCTTACGTCTTGTCGATCCGCTCCCGCAGGGCGGCCAGCGCCCCCCAGCGGGGATCCGGCGGCGCCGCGCAGCTGCATTCTCCCGCGTTCAAGTCCTGCCCGCAGGTCGGGCAGAGCCCCTGGCAGTCCGGCCGGCAGAGCGGCTTCATCGGCACGTTCAGCTGGACCTGCTCGCGCGCGACCGGCTCGGTCCGGAACGTCTCCCCTTCGAGCGGCCAGATCCCCAGGTCGCGGGCGCCGAGCTCGCTCTCCGCCGCCGACAGCTCGCTCGGCGGCAGGAGCAGAAGCTCGAATTCGGGCTCCATCCGCTCGACGAAGGTCCGCAGGCAGCGCGTGCACGAGAGCGTCTGCTCGTACGAGAGCCGGGCCTTTAAGAGAAAGCCGGGCTCCGCGAACACCAGCCGGCCGCCGTACTCGACGGGCCCGACGGCGACCACGTCCGGGCTCTCGAAATCCTCGAGGTCCACGTGGAGCGTCTCGTCCCAAGCGAAGGGCTCGTCGCGGACCTGTTCCAGCCAAATCTGCATCGGAGGCCCCCTTCGGGCGAGGCGACCGCGAAGGCTAAGGGATCGGGGGGGATCTGTCAACGACAAGGGGCCGACGAGGGGCCGGTCCCCAGGAGGGAGCCTACCGGCAGCCGGACAGGCGAACCCGGAAGGCTTCCGGTGCTCTACCCGCCCAGAGCGTCGCGCGCTCGCAGTGGGCGGCCGGCTCGAGGACCGTCTCCCAGTCGCGCCAGCGCTGCACGTCCTCGGGGAGCGCGAGCGGGAACTTCTCGAGGCCGCTGCGCAGCCGGGCGACGAGGCCGAGAGCGGGCTCGGGATCGAGCCAGACCGCGAGCCGGGGATGCGACGGCCCGGCCGGGGAGCCGTCGGGCGGCGCCAGGAGCGCGAGGGCGGGTGCCAGGACCCGGCCGCGGGCGAGGCTCTCCTCGTCGAGGGCGACCAGCTCCCACCCTGCCGCGCTGCCGTGCGGCAGGCGCTCGGCGAGGAGACCGCCGATCCCGCCTCCGGGGAGTCTCCAGCGCGAGCGCTTCGGCGGATGGAAGAGGACGCCGTTCGGCAGGCCGTGGAGGCCCGCGCCGCCGTAGAGCGCGAGGGCCGCCGCCGCCCCGGTCACGTCCGCGCCGGCCACCGCGAGGAGGATCGGGCGGTCCGGCCCGAGAGCGAAGGGATCGAACGGAGGCGCCGCCGGAAAGCGGGACCCGGCGAGCGTCAGGTCGACGGTGCCCTCCTGGTGCGCGAGCTGATAGAGGCCGGCCGGAAAGCTCTCCGCCGGCCGGGCCAGGCGCAGGGCGGCGAGGAGCGGGCCCTCCGCCCGCCAGCCTGCGGCGGGCAGGGCGACCGGCGGCCCGGCCTCGACGGTCCAGAGCGTCCCCTCCCAGCGCACCGTCGCCGGCCGCTTCGAGACCTCGACCTGACCGCCCGCGAGCCAGGGGTTGCCGGCGACCCGCCCGGCGAGCCGGGCGACGAGGGCGAGCCCGGGATAGATCCGCGCCGAGACCCGCAGGCGCCCCTTGCTCTCGTCCGAGCAGGCCGCGAGCTCGCGCGAGGGCGGCACGGCGAAGGGCCCGAACGCGGGCAGCGAGGGCTCGGCCGAGCCGGCGAGCCGGGCCGCGGCGGCGAAGTAGCTCTGCGGATCGTCGAGCTCCCGGGCCAGCTCGCTCAGGTTCTGGTGCGGGAACGGCACCCAGAGGCAGGCGTCCCAGGCTCCCGCGGCGATCATCCGCGCCGGCAGGTCGGCGGCATCCGGTTCCGCCGCCCGCTCGCGCGGCCAGTACCAGAACCAGGCGTGGCCGGCGACCGCGGCGCAAGCCGCAACGGCCAGGAGGACGCGCTTTCCGCGGAGCATGGCGGGCGAGAGCTTACCGTGGAAGCGCTCACGCCCCGCGCGGGCCGCTCTCGAGGCCGAGGTCGACGAGCACCTCCGCGGCCGACCGCAGGAGGTCCTCGTCGCCTTCCGAGACGCCGAGGTCCGCCAGGGCGTTCGCCACCTCGCCGGCCAGCTCGGTCGCGATATCGTCCGGCGGCCAGGGGGCGAGCGGCGGGACGGCCCGGTAGGGCGCGAGCCGGGCCGCGGCCACCTCGGCGAGGAAATCGACGTAACCCCGGGCTGCTACCGGCAGCGAGTGGTGGGCCGCGACGTAGCGGCGCGCGTTGCCGCCGATCCGGCGCCTCAGCTCGGGATCCTCGGCCAAGCGGAGCAGATAGGCCGCGATCACGTCCTCCTCCATCTCGTCGAGATCGACCGGCAGGCAGCAGCCCTCCGGGATCTCGGCGAACCAGCCGGTCCGCGAAACGAGCGTCGGGATCCCGAGCCCGAGCAGGCGGACGAGCGATGCGGAGGTCTCGCCCCCGGTCGGGAAGCGGAGGTTGATCGCGACGTCCGCCGCGTGCATCGCGCGGTGGAAGGCGTCGAGGTCGATCCGGCCGGTCGCGCGCACCCCCGCGTCCAGCCCGCGTTCGAGGACGCTCGCGAAGTCGTAGTGCGGGGAGATCTCGCCGGCGATCAGGTAGATCGCGTCCGGCACCGCGCGGCGCAGGCGCGCGAAGGCCTTGAGGCTCACCGGCAGTCTCTTCGCGGGCGTCACGAAGCCGAACGAGGCGACGACGAAAGCGCCCTCCGGAAGGCCGAGCTCCGCGCGCGCCGCCGCGCGGCTCGCCGACCCTTCCTCCCCGACCGACGCGGGATCGAAGGCCAGCGGCACGAGCCCCACGCGGGCCTCCGGACGGCTGCGGAGGATCCGCCCGCGCGCGTGCTCGCTGTGGACGATCACCGCGCGGCTCGCGTCGACCGCGCGCTCGAAGAGCGGATGGCTCCAGGTGTCGAACGGCAGGCCGCTCGCGAGGAAACGCCGGGCGGTCGCCGCACCCGAGCGGCCGTAGGCGTAGCGCATCTCCTCGGTGTAGCCCGCGGCATCGCCCCGGACCAGCGTCACCGCGCGGATCAGGTGGTGGAGCATCACCTCGTGGAGCACCACGACGCCGGGCACTTCGAGCAGCGTCCGGTAGATCTCCGCGTGATGGTCGCCGCTGTTGCCGAGCTGGTAGACGATCGCATCGAAGCGCTCGGCGCGCGCGGCCAGGTGGCGCAGGGGCTCGACCGGCAGCCCGGCGGTGCGCGCGGGGTCCGGCACCCTGCCGTCCGCGACGAAGAGCTCGATCTCGGCGAGCGGCGCGAGGTGCGGCAGCAGCTCGGCCGAATAGTCGGCGATCCCGGAGCT
>DATMZM010000223.1:0-6657 GCA_035607445.1 Thermoanaerobaculia bacterium
CGGCCGGACCGGAGGTCGATCCGCGTCGGCATGGCCGGCGGATGCCAGCAAGAACACGCCGGCGAGACGGAACAGCCGTGGGGCGAAGCGACGGCGCATCGGTTGGGTTGACCCGTGCCGGCAATTTTACGCCGAAACCCCCGAGCCCCGCCGGCTCCCGGCCCTCTGAAAATCCTCGCCCGCTACGAGCCGCCGAAGAAGCAGTCCATGTCGATCGTCCCCAGGTCTTTGCAGGCCGCGTCCGGCTGGCCGCACAGGCCGTGGGCCGCGGGATCGAAGGCGGTGAACAGCGACGTCGAGCAGCTGCCGTTCGAAGCGCCGCAGGCCGCCTGCTCGCGGCGGAACGAGTAGTACGGGCCGCGCTCGAGATTGACGCAGACGTGGCCCTCCGCGTCGGGGAAGACCGGCACGCTACCGCCGCTCGATTTGTTCCCGCCGGAAGAGTCGGCTCGCGCGACGATGGCGCTCGGCGTCCCGTGATCGACCAGCAGCACGGAGTCGATCACCGGGCCCTGGAAGCAGCCGGCCGTGCCGTAATGGAGGGTTGCCGTGGCGCAGACGGAGACGACCAGAAAGACGTCGCCCACGTCCGTCGTGCCGCCCGGGACGCCGTCGAATGCGTCCGAGCGCCCGAAGGCCGCGTCGAGGCCGAGCACAGCGCTGACCTGGGCGACGATCGGGCCGCGCGCCGTCGGCACACCGGGGAAGGCGAAGCGGCCGTCCGCGCCGCTCGTGCCGCTGGCGAAGCCCACGATCTCGACCGCGGCGTCCGCGACCGGCTGCCCCGAGGGATCGAGCACCCTGCCGATGACGGTGGTGCCCGGGTCGGGAACCACCTGGACGGTGACGTCCGGCGCGAATCCGACGTTGCCGGCCCGGTCGCGCGCCGCGGCGCCGAGGGTCAGGCTGTCCGCGTTCTCGGGCACCGGCAGGTCGACCGCGAAGGGGGGCTCGCCGTCGGTCGCCGCGAGCGTGCCGTCGGCCAGGAAGTCGACCGCGGCCACCTCGACGTCGTCGTGGGCGGAAGCGGTCACCCGCACCCTGCCGCCGGCGAAGACCTGGGCGCCCGCGGCGGGCGAGGTGATGGTCACGGTCGGCGGCACGCCGCCGGTGTCCTCGACCTGGGCGTACTGGCCGACGTAGAGCCGGCTGTCGCCGCTCGTCCCGTCGTCCGAGAGGGCGGAGCGGTCGGCGGTCAGGTAGACGAAGCGGCCGTCCACCGCGAGGCCGGTGCCGTTGTCGTCGCGTTCCGACGAGAAATCGAGGATCGCGCTCGGCACCGGCCGCGCCGGGTCGGTCAGGTCGGCGATCGGCACGCCGTTGACGAAGAAGACGTCGGCGCCGAAGGCGAGCGGTCCGGCGAGCGCCACGTCGTTGAGCAGGCCCCCCGAGCTCTGCGGCGTGGCGCCGGTGACGGTGGGATGGGCCGGGTCGGTGAGGTCGACGGCGACCAGGCTCCGCGAGACGTCGGCGACGTAGGCGAAGCTGCCGCGGATCTCGACGTCGCGCGCTCCCGGCTCGTCGAGGAAACCGGCGAGGACGGGTGCGCTCGGCACCGAGAGATCGACGATCGCGAGGCCCTGACCCTCGAGCACCACCGCGGCGAGAGATCCGTCCTCGCTCGCGGCGACGCCACGGGCGGAGCCGCCGCCGAGCGCGCTGCCGTCGAGGGTGCCGAGGAGGGCCGGATGCGCCGGATCGGCGGCATCGACGATCGCGAGCCCGGCGGTGCCGCCGGCGACCAGCACGAGCGAGCCCGAGAGCGCGAGATCGCGCGCTTCGCCGGGGAGGGCGAGCGCCCCGGCCGGGGCCGGTTGGTCGGGGACCGACAGATCCGCGACCTGGAGGCCCGCTTCGCCCGCGGCGACGTACGCCCGGCCGCCGCGGACGCGCACGTCGTCGGCGTTGCCGGGGAGCGCGAGGATTCCCGCCACGGCGGGCGTCCGGCGCTCGGAGACGTCGACCGCGACGAGCCCGGCGGCGCCCGCGGCGACGTAGGCAAAATCGCCCGCGACGTCGACGTTGTTGGCGAAGCCGGGGATCGCGACGAAGCCGAGCGCGCGCGGCCGGAAGCGCGAGACGGTGCCGCGCGCCGCGGCCGCGTGCCCCGCGTTCGAGACCGCGATCGTGCAGCTGCCGGCGGCGCCCGCGAAGACGCGGCCGGGCTCGGTGCCGAAGTTGCAGACCGAGAGGTCGCTCGAATCGTATTGCGTGCCGCGCGCGGGCGGGGTCAGGTCGAGGCTGAAGCCGTCGATCAGCCGGCCGGTGACGGCGAGCTGCTGGAACGCCTCGCCCCCGGCGACCGAGCTGACGGTGATCACGAACTCGCTCGGCGCGACCTCGAGAGCGGCCAAAGCGAGCGCCAGGTTGTAGCTCGCGGGGTCGGTCGGATCGCTGCCGGTGTCGTCCTCGAGGCGGTCGCGCAGGCCGTCGCCGTCGGTGTCGGCGAGGTGCGGGTCGGTGACGAAACCGTCGGCTCCGGCGACCACCTCCTCGCCGTCGGGCAGGCCGTCGCGGTCGCCGTCCGGATCGCGCGGATCGGTGCCGTAAGTCAGCAGCTCGAGGGCGTTGGTCAAACCGTCGCCGTCCGGATCTTCGAGGGCGTCGACCGGGTCGTTCGGATCGAGGCCGTTCGCGAGCTCGAGATCGTCGGGGATGCCGTCGCCGTCGCCATCGCCGCCGATCGCGACCTGGACCAGGACGGCGCCGAGGATCGCCTCGTGGAGCGCCGAGACGAGGGTTCGCCCGCTGCGCAGCGCGGTGACCAGGCCGTCGTCGCCGACGGTCGCGACCCGCGGGTCGCTGGTCTGGTAGGTCGTGCCGAGGGCGGCGGCGCTGACGTCGGCCGTCGTGCCGCCGGGGAAGGTCGCGGTGACCGCGAGCTGGACGGTCTCGCCGGCCGCGTGGAGCTCCGGGGCCGTGGGGGTGACCGAGATCCGTGCCGGGATGGGAGGCGGCGCCGCCGGCTCGACTTTGAGGATGGCGTTCATCCGATCCGCGGTCAGGCGGAAGAGATCGGACGCGCCGCTCGTCGTCCGTCCGTCCGTCCGGCAGGTGACGCGCGCGCGCACCAGCCCCAGGTTCGCCGGCACGTCGGACAGCGTGAAGCTGCCGTCGGGCCGCACGAAAGCGCTCTGGTTGAGCACGCTCGCCACGCACTCGGGGCTCGGCTCGGTGGCCGCCGAGGCGGGTAGGGCGGTGAACAGGCACGCGAGCGCGAACGCCGCTGGAATCGTCATCGTCGTCTTCATCGCCGCAGCTCCTCGGATCCTCTCTGTCAAGCCATACCGCCGGTCATTTGAACGAGTAATTGAAACCGCCGATCATGTAGGCGGGCGTCCCCTGGGTCGAAAACTGCAGGCGGTTGTTGAAGATGCGTCCGGCCTGGCCGAGGCTGCCGAAGCCGGCCTGGAGGATCGCCTGGGGGCGACAGATGTCCATGTCGTAGTTGAAGTCGTAGAGGTCCTGGAAACCGCCGTTGTAGGCGATCCGGCGCACCTTGAGCCCACTTTTTTCGACCTCGACGATCGGGATCGTGCCGCGGATCGTGACGCTGCCGAAGGCCACGGCGAGGCTCGGATGCAAGCTGGTGAGCCAGGCCCGGAACCCGACGTCGCCTTGCCAGGTCCAGGCTGCGGGCTGGCCGAGGTCGGCCGGGAGGAAGGCGACGTTGGGGCTGCCGGGGCGGGCGAAGAACGCCTGGACGTCCGCCTTGTGCCGGTCGAGCTCGCGCTGGACCGCCGCAACGACCGGGCCGGCCTCGGCGACCTCCTGCGCCACGCCGGTGTTGGTGCCGTAGGAGAAGTCGGCGATCGTCGCGTGGCACTGGGCGTCCCAGGTCATGCCGAAGGGGTGGGTCAGGCCGGCGAAGCCGGGAGTGATGTCGACCGAGCCCGCCTGGGCTTCCGCCGGCGCCTGCCGCTCGCCCAGGAAGGTCTGGAGCACCTCGCGGCCGATCGGTTGCAGCACGAAGCCGTTGAACAGGAACTCCCGCCCGTGGACCTCCGACAGGTTGACGGTGTAGCTGCCAGCCGAGACGACCCGGATCCGGTGCGCGTCGTCGTTGCCGAAGGTGCCGGTCACCTCGTCGGGATCGAGCTTGCCGTTCCTGTTCATGTCGATGCCGACCACCGGCTCGAAGCGGGTGGCATGGGGCCCGTCCTCGGGCGAGATGCCGATGAAGCGGACCTTCGCCTTGCCGTCGTTGACCGCCGGAGCGTCGGCCAGGACGTCGTCGTGGAACGGGTCCACCTTGCGCACGCCGACGCGGACGTAGGGCTCGGCCGCCGGGGGATCGATCTTGGTCTTGATCGAGATCTCGACGTCGTAGCCGGAAACCGCGGCGACGATCATCGGCTGGTTGGCGCCCGGCATCAGCAGGTCGGGCCGGACGGGCAGCTTGTTGCACTCCCGGCCGGGCTGCTGCTCGGAGTAGACGTCGGTGATCGTGGCCTTGACCACCATCACGTCCTTGCTCTCCTCGACGACCTTGTTCGTGGTGCGCGAGCGGTGGCGGACCTTGACGCGCGTCCGGCCGGTGAGCTTCGCCTTGAGCTTCGAGGCGCAGCGCGCCATGTTGACGCAGTAGCCGTTGCCGATCGGGTCCATGTCGAGGAGCGCCGGGTCCCCGCTCTCCCAGCCGTAGTCCGCGTCCGGGCTCGGCGCGCCCGTGGCTTCCACCTCGACGTCCGGCGGCGCGCCGGCAGCCGCGGTGATTCCCGAGCCGGAGGCCGGCGCCTGCGGATCGTCCGGCAACGGCACCAGGATCGGCTCGTCGTTCGTGATGTCGACGTCGAGGGTCGAGCAGGCGCCGCCGGTCGACGGCGGCGTGCCGCAGTGCCAGCCGGCCTTGAGCACGCCGAAGCCGGGATCGGACTGGATCGTCAGGCCGTCCTCGGCCACCGTGCCGGTGCCGATGGCGACGAAGGCGCCGATGTCGTGGTCGAAGGAGAACAGCTCGGTCACGGCGCCGGCCGGCAGGCCGTCGACGTTCGGCAGGCGCATCCGCGCCGGCGGGTCGAAGAGCGCGCCAGCCGGCTGGATGGTGACGATCAGGCGCGGCTGCATGCCGGCGCCGGGCGCCATCGGGATGCTGTCGGCGTGCACCGCGGTGACGCTGATCACGCCGCCCCGCCCGCCGCCGGGAAAGGTCACCGAGCCGGGGGCGACCTCGAGCGCGAAGCCGGGGACGTCCGGCAGGGTGACCGTGCCGCCGTGGGTCTCGTCGACGAAGGCGCCGCCGGCCAGGTCGAGCGGCAGGATGTGGATCGGCCGCTCGAGGACGTTCTCGATCCCGGCGACGGGGAAGATCTCGAATTCGAGGCTCGCCCAGGTGCCCGGGCGCGAAGCCGTCGAGGCGTCGACGAGCAGGAAGGCGCGGCCGACCGGCACGCCGGTCAAGCGGAACTGCCCCTCGCCGTCGGCGCGGGTCGAAAGCGTGGTGTCGCGGATGCGCAGCGTCACCCCGGGCACCGGTGCCCCCTGGTTGTCGAGCACGACGCCCGCGAGCGCCGTCGCCGCCGGGTCGCCCGCGGCGAAGGCGGAGGCGGTGAACAGGGCGCTCCGGCCGTCGAGGCCGGCGGCGGTGGCCTCGACGATCTGGTCGTCGAGCCCGGGCTCGGGGCCGAGGGTGAAGCGCAGGTGGGCGAGCCCCGAGCCGTCGGTCGTCGCGGTCGCCAGACCCTCCGGCGCGCCGCCGGCCAGGAGGCCCCCTCCGGAGGTGACGCGGAAGGTCACCGCCACCCCTTCGATCGGGTTGCCCTGGGCGTCGTAGACCACGGCGAACAGCGGCAGCGGCAGCTCGTCGCCGATGGCGCCGCGCTGGCGGTCGCCGGAGGCGACGTGGATCGCCGCGGGCGCGCCGGCGGTCGCCGAGGCGCAGAACTGGGCCTCGCCGGGGACCCCGAGAGCGGTGGCGCGCACCCGGTTGACCCCGGCGCCGGCGCGGCGGCCGATCGTCCAGGAGGCGCGTGCCTCGCCGGAAGCGTCGGTCGCGACCACCGCCGCGCGCCGGCCGTCGCCGAGCAGGCCGTCGCCAGCGACGACGCGGAAGATCACCTGCGTGCCGGCGAGCGGCTGGCCGGCGGCGTCGCGCACCGCGACCGCGAGCGGCGCCGGCAGGGGCGAGGAGACCGGAGCCGCCTGGCCGTCGCCCGAGAGCACCGCGACCGTGGGCCGGCCGGCCGGCGGCTCGTAGCGCACGCGCACGCTCGCCGTCGCGCGCTGGCCGGCGCGGTCGACCGCCTCGGCGGTGATGGCGTTCTCGCCCGGCGCGAGCGTCAAGTGGGCGGCGAAGCTCCGGTTGGCGATCGTGGCGGGGACGCCGTTGACGGTGACCGCGACCTCGGTGGCGTTGATCGTGCCGATCGCGAGGTCGCTGATCCGTCCGGTGACCGCGACCTCGGCGGCGTCGAGCCGCGCTCCGTCGGCCGGATAGCCGATCGAGAGGCGCGGCGGCACCGTGTCGGCGAGCACGCGGAGCGCCGCGGTGCCGAGGTTGCCCGCGGCGTCGCGCGCCGTGGCGACCAGCTCGTTGACGCCGTCGTGCAAGCCGAAGGAGTCGATCCGGAACCTGCCGCCGGCGACCTCCGCCGGGATGCCGTTGACGTCGACGGCGACCGCGCCGGCCGCCACGGTCCCCTCGATGCGCACCACCGA
>DATMZM010000274.1:0-3748 GCA_035607445.1 Thermoanaerobaculia bacterium
AGTGGCACTGTGGCGCTTTCGGGGAGGCATCGGCGAACCCTCTCGGCGATCTTTGAAGATCCAGTGCGGTCCGATGTGGCGTGGGCAGACGTCGAGCATCTGCTCGCTGCACTGGGTGCGGAACTGACGGAGGGGCGCGGCTCGCGAGTTCGGATATCCCTTCGCGGCGTGCGTGGCGTGTTCCATCGGCCCCATCCGCGCAAGGAGATCGACAAGGGCGCGCTCAAGTCGATGCGTCGATTCCTGCTTGCCGCCAGAGCCATACCGGAGACCGAGAATGCTTGAATACAAGGGATACACGGGCCGCGTAGAATTCGATGCCGAGGCGAAGATCTTCCACGGCGAGGTGTTGAACACTCGCGACGTCATTACCTTCCAGGGGACCAGCGTCCGGGAGTTGGAGCGGGCGCTCCGCGAATCGGTCGACGATTACCTGGCGTTCTGTGCCGAACGTGGCGAGGAACCGGAGAAGCCGTTTACGGGCCGCCTGATGGTGCGGCTGGACCCGGAGCTGCATCGAGAGCTCTACGTGGAGGCGCGGGGAGCCGGCAAGAGCCTGAACCAGTTGATCGCCGAACGCCTTCGGAAGGCCGGGTGACGGGCGCTTCGAGAGCCGGAAGGAGAGCTTCCGGGGCTCCCGAATCGCGTGGCCCAGCCTCGCCGCCGGGGGCGGTAGAATCGCCGCCATGGCTTCGACGTCCGGTCTCACCACCTTGCTCGTCGCGGTGCTCGGGATTGGCATCCCGGTCAGTTTCGTCGGAATCTGGAGCCTCGTCTGCGCGATCGCTGCTCGGGCGAGCGGATATCGCTCGCTGGCCGAGTTTCGCATCGACCCGAGTGCGGCCGAGGAGGGAGAGGCGCTGCCGTCGCCTGATCGCGGGATGATCGGACCGTCCCGGTATCGCGGAATCCTCGAGCTGCGTTCGAGCCCCGGAGGGCTGACTTTGCGCATCCCTCGGATCTTCCTTTTCCACCCGCCGGTTCGCGTGCCCTGGGAGCGCATCCGCGAGGGTGGCAACCACCGCATTTTCGGCCGGTCGCTGCTGTTCGACGAACGCGTTCGGCTGGGCGTTCCGGAAGCGACGCTCGCCGCGATCCTCGACGCCAAGACCCGCTACGCGGGCTGACCGCGCCGGAAGGCTGCGCCTTCGCCCCTCGCTCCGCGGCGGAAGATCGCCGAGCCGTCGGTTCCGGTGTAGACCGTGCACGTCCATGGTCGCTCGTCCGGGTGCACCGCCATGAACCGCACGATCTTCTCCACCTGCCGTGCGAACAGCTGGCGACGTTCGGCAGGCGGAGCCGCAAGCGCGCTCGCGATCGCTCGGCTGAGCAGGGGCTCGGCCGGCGAGGTGAGGACGCCCGACTGGAGGGCCATCCGGCTCCGCTCTATTTGCCCTGGTTCAAGGCCACGGCGGCGCGGATGAGCGCCTTGAACGCCTTCTCGTCGATCTTCGCGCCCTCGGGGAAATCGATGGCGCGCCGGGTGGCTCCTTCGAGACTGGAGTTGAAGAGGCCGGAAGGGTCGTCGAGGGCCGCTCCTTTGGCGAAGGTCAGCTTCACGGCCTTCTTGTAGGTTTCGCCGGTGCAGAGGATCCCGTCGTGCGACCAGACCGGAACGTTCCACTTCCACTCTTCGACGACCTTCGGGTCGGCCGCCCGGATCAGGGTCCGGAGCCGGCCGAGCGTCTCGCCCCGCCAGTCGTCGAGCTCCTCGATCCGTTGGTCGATCATGTCCGAAGGGGTCTTGCCCTCCGGTACCTCGCTCTTCTTCATGGGTTACTCCTTGCCGGTCCCGCTCGACCCAGGGGATACGTCGTGCCGATTCTATCGGGCGGCCCGCCCTCGAGGGCATGAAAGGTACGGGACGGCGGAGAGGTGCGGACGCCGAGCCCTTCCAAGCCGTGGCACCATCACACTCCGCGACCTGCCGCTCGCCCGTAGCATCAGCTCTGAGCCAGGACACCTCCCGAACCTCTCAGACCCAGGTCCGGATGGGACCCAGGTCCGCACCTCCCGGATCTTGGTCCGGACCTCTGGGATCCATCTCTGAACCGCTCCGACATCGGCGGGCGCCACTGCCAAGCGCGATTTGCCGGCCTCCACGCTCTGTGATGCAATCGGCCCCGCTCGCAACCATGAAGGCTTACTCCCAGATCGAAGGCGACGGAGGGTCGGGCGTCGCCGAGCAAATCGCCGACCTCGAGGCGGCGATCGCGCGGCGTTTGGCGGGCGTTCGGCACATCGTCGCGATCGGATCGGGCAAGGGGGGCGTGGGCAAGAGCACTCTCACCCGGCAGCTCGGGTCGGTGCTCGCGGCCGACGGCCGGCGGGTCGGAATCCTCGACTCCGACTTGAATGGGCCGAGCCAGGCGCAGCTCGGCGGCGTGCGCCACGTGCCTCCCCTGCCGGGCGAGGACGGGCTCCTGGTCCCCGTGACTCGCGACGGTCTCAAGGTCCTCTCGGTGGGCAGCCTCCTCGCCGAGGGGGAGGCGCTCGCCTGGCCGAGCGCCTCCCCCAAGCACTCACACGTCTGGCGCGCCACCCGCGAATTCGCCAAGCTCGCGGAGATGCTCGCCTCGGTCCACTGGGGGACGCTCGACCTGCTCCTGATCGACCTGCCGCCGGGCCCGGAGCGCACGGCCCAGTTCGCCGACTTCTTCGGCCCGCAGGTCGCCGTGCTCCTGGTCTCGATCCCCTCCGCGCTCGCCCGCGGGGTGGTGGCGCGATCGGTGAGCGCGCTCGCCCCGCTGCCCAACCGTCTCCTGGGCTACGTCGAGAACATGAGCGGTTACGCCTGCCCGGGCTGCGGCGCCGTCCGCCCGCTGTTCCCGGAGAGCCGGGAAGCGGCCGGGCTGGCGGTGCCCTGCCTCGGGCGTGTACCCTTCGACCCGCGGATCGCCGAGCTCTCCGACCAGGGCCGCGCGATCACCGAGGTCGCGACCGAAGCGGATCCCGTCGCCGCGGCGCTCGCCGAGGTCGCCCGCGCTCTGATCGAACGCCTCGAGGAGGTGCCATGAAGTTCCTCTGCGTCCCCTGCGACACCCCGATGCGAATGCGCGCGACCGAGGAGAGCGAGCCCGGCTCCCTCTCCGTGGTCTACAGCTGCCCGGCCTGCGGCTACGAGATGGCGATGCTCACCAACCAGCACGAGACGGACATGGTGCGGTCGCTCGGCGTGCGCATCGGCCCGGCCGCCGCGGCGGCGATCGCGAATCCCGGCATGGCGGCGATGACGGCATCCGGCGGTGAGACCTCGGCCGGCCGTTGCCCCTTCGGCGCGATGCTCGGCGGCACGACCCAACCCGAGGCTCCCGGCGTCTCGGCGAGCGGCCCGGAGTGGACGGCCGGCGCGCTCGAACGCCTGGAGTCGATCCCCGAGATGGTGCGCCCGATGGCCCGCGCCGGAATCGAGATGGTGGCGCGGGAGAACGGACACCGGCTGATCGACGAGACGGTCCTCGCCGAGGCGCGCTCGCGGTTCGGGATGTAAGCCGGGGGTGGAAGCGGTCCTCCAGAGCCGGGAAGGCGCCGGGCCGGCAGGGCCGGGCGACACCGCGGCGGCCTTCGTCCGGCCGTACGTCGTCTCCTGGAATCTCACCTATCGCTGCAACCTGGCCTGCGAGCACTGCTATCTCGACGCCGGGCCCGGGAAGGTCAAGACTCCCGCCTTCGCCGATCGAAGCGAGCTCTCGACCGAGCAGTGCTACCGGGTGATCGACGAGATCGCCGCCTTCGCGCCCGAGTGCGT
>DATMZM010000187.1:0-7085 GCA_035607445.1 Thermoanaerobaculia bacterium
GATCGAGGGCTCGAACCGGGCGGCGGCCCTCGGCTGCTTCGGTTGCCATGGCCCCGAAGGGCGCGGGCTGACCGAGAACCCGCGCTCGTTCAAGGGCTACGTGCCGCCCTGGGACGGCCCCGATTTCGCGGAGCTGGTGGCAAACGACGCCGAGTTTCGCCAGTGGGTCCGGAACGGCGCCTCCGACCGGATGCGCGCGAACCCCGCCGCGCGCGCCTTCCTCGATCGCCAGCCGATCCGCATGCCGGCCTACGGCGCGCGGGTGAGCGACGCGGATCTAGCGGCGCTCGGGGCGTACGTCAAGTGGGTCCGGACGCACCCGCGCACGGGCGTCTTCGGCAGCAAGAAGTAGCCGCGCCCTTACCCCTCCGTCGCCTTCTTGCTCAGCGCCAGCACGTCGCGCCTCAGCTCGTCGTGCTCGCAAGCGGCGGGAACCGAACGGACCGTCATCGGCAGTCTCCTTGCAAGCCCCCCGATCGGGGAGATCGCGGCGGGGTTTTTCGGAAAGGCAGGTCTCGTGGGGATGGGTACGCGGCCCGGGGCTGTCGAGTTGCGGCGAAACCGGAGGAACCTCTTCGAACCGAAGTCCTTGACAAGCCGGCAAGGCGGGCTCATTCTTCGTCCAACAACCTGCGCTCGGCGTTGTCTGAGTGCGAACGACTCAAATTCACGATCGCCCCGGAGATCTTCGCGGAATTTCCCCTCGGACCGGGCGGTTTTGGAGGCTATCGAGCGCCCCGGTCCGAGCTTCGATCCTTAGCGCTCTCTCAGCAGACCTTGCGGGGTCGGGAGTGGAATGAGATGTCCGAACGCCTGAATCTGCCTGTCCTTCCGATGCGGGACTTCATCCTGTTTCCCGGCGTGACCGCTCCGGTCAACGCCGGCAAGCCGGCGACGCTGCGGGCGATCGAAGCGGCCATGAACACCAAGGAGCACCTGGTCTTCGCGGTCGCGCAACGCGAGGACGCCGCCGAGGTCGATCCGGAAAATCTGTTCACCATCGGCACGATCGCCCGGATCGGCCAGATCCAGCGCGGCCTCGCCGGCATGCAGCTGCTCGTCCACGGCGAAGGCCGCGGCATCGCCATGCGCATCTACCAGCGCGACGGCCGGCTTCAGGCGGTCGTTCGCGAAGCGGAAGAGATGCAGCCGATCGACCCCGAGGATCCCGCCTTCGTCGCGCTCTTCCGCGAAGCCCGCGAGCGGGCCGCCGAGCTGGGCACGAAGGCCGGCCTGCCGGAGGAGATGGTGCAGCAGGTGCTCGCCGGGGCGAGCGACCCGAGCCGCCTCTCCGATCTGGTCGCCGCCTACACCGAGATCACCCCGGCCCAGCGCCAGGCCCTCCTCGAGACCCTGTCGGTCGAAGAGCGCCTGCGCCGCGTGCTCGTCCACGTCCAGCGCCAGCTCTCCGTGCTCGAGGTCCAGGAGGACATCAAGTCCAAGGTCCAGGAGGAGCTCGGCGATCGGCAGCGCGAGATCTACCTGCGCGAGCAGCTGAAAGCGATCCAGAAGGAGCTCGGCGACGGCGAGGCGGGAGGCGACCTGGAAGAGCTCAAGGCGAAGCTCGACGGGCTCGAGCTGCCGGAGGTGGTGCGCAAGGAGGTCGACCGCGAATTCTCCCGCCTGACCCGCATGGGCCGCGAGGGGATGGAGAGCCAGGTCATCCGCACCTATTTAGAGACGGTCGCGGAGCTGCCCTGGAGCGAGCGGAGCGAGGAGCATCTCGACATCCAGAAGGCGGCGGACATCCTCGAGGAGGACCACTACGCGCTCGGCGACGTCAAGGACCGGGTGCTCGAGTTCCTCGCCGTCCGCCAGCTGCGCGAGAAGACCCGCGCGCGGGAAGAGGCGGCGCTCGCGGCCGAAGCCGAGGCCGCTCGACCGGCCGCTCCGGTCGACGAGATCGGGGGCGTCGAGGTCCGGGGCGCCGAGATCGGGAGCGTCCAGGTCGCCGGAGCGCCCGAGCCCGCCGTGCCGTCCGAATCCGCAGGGCTCGGCGGACCCGGCGAAGCGGCGGCGCCCGCGACGGCCGACGAGAAGCGGAAGGCCAAGGGGCCGATCCTCCTCTTCGTCGGTCCTCCGGGCGTCGGCAAGACCTCGGTCGCGAAGTCGATCGCCCGCTCGATGGGACGCAAGTACGTGCGCATCGCGCTCGGCGGCGTCCGCGACGAGGCGGACATCCGCGGCCACCGGCGCACCTACGTCGGCGCCATGCCCGGGCGCATCCTCCAGGGCATGAAGCAGGCCGGCACCAAGAACCCGGTCTTCCTGCTCGACGAGGTCGACAAGCTCGGCGCCTCCTACCAGGGCGATCCGTCGGCGGCTCTGCTCGAAGTGCTCGATCCGGCCCAGAACGATTCCTTCACGGACCACTACCTGGGCGTGCCGTTCGACCTCTCCGAGGTGCTGTTCATCGCGACGGCGAACTTCCCGCAGAACATCCCGGGGCCGCTCCTCGACCGCATGGAGGTGGTCGACTTCTCGAGCTACACCGAGGCCGAGAAGAAGATGATCGCCGAGCGCTTCCTGATCCCGCGGCAGGTCGCGGCGAACGGCCTCGCTCCCGACCAGCTCGCGATCTCGAGCGAGGCGCTGGCCGAGCTGATCTCCGGCTACACCCGCGAGGCGGGCGTCCGCCAGCTCGAGCGCGAGATTGGGCGGCTGGCCCGGAAGGTCGCGCGCAAGATCGCGGCCGGCGAAATCGAACGCGCCGCGATCGAGCCCGGCCAGGTGCGCGAGCTGCTCGGCCGGCCGAAGGTCCATCCCGAGCACGCGTCGCTCGCCGATCAGGTCGGCATCGCGACCGGCATGTACTACACCCCGGTCGGCGGCGACATCATGTTCGTCGAAGCCTCGACGATGAAGGGCAAGGGCGAGCTGGTCCTGACCGGCCAGCTCGGCGACGTGATGAAGGAATCCGCCCGCGCGGCCTGGACCTACGCCCGCGCGCACGCGGGGATCCTCGGCATCGACGAGGAGGCGTTCTCCACCAAGGACGTCCACGTCCACGTCCCGGCCGGGGCGATCCCGAAGGACGGCCCGTCGGCGGGCGTGACCATGGCGACCGCCCTCGTCTCCGCGCTCTCCGGCCGGCCGGCGCGCTTCGACCTCGCGATGACCGGCGAGATCACCTTGAAGGGGCGCGTCCTGCCGATCGGCGGCGTCAAGGAGAAGGTGCTCGGCGCCGTGCGCTCGGGCCTCCGGACGATCCTCCTGCCGGCGGACAACGAGGCGGACCTCGACGACCTCCCGAAGGAGGTGCGCGACCAGCTCGAGATCCATCCGGTCTCCGAGCTCGGCGAGCTCCTGGCGCTCGCCCTCCGCGGCGGCTCCTTCCGCGGCGGCCGCCTCCTGTTCGCCGAGTCGGGCCCGCAAGAGGCGTCGTCCTCGATCGCCGCCGACAACCTCCACTGACCTCGCCGCTTTTGAGGCGGCTTCTCGATAGAGCCGGCCCGGGCCGTTCGCCGGGCCGGCTCATGCTGTTTCCGGCTCGCCCGAGCCCGTAGGGGGGCAGCTTGCCTGCCCCCGGGCGGAGGCAAGCTCCGCCCCTACGAAACTCGGCGGAAGCGCCGTTTGACAACGGCGCGAGCCCGCGGCTACGGTCCCTCCGCGACCATCCCCGATCGGAGGATCCCCCCGGTGAAAACCCTCGCGCTCCTCGCGCTCTCGGCCCTCGCCCCCTCGGTGGGCCACGCCGCTCCCGCGAAGATCGACTTTCCGGCCGAAGCCGCGAAGCTGCTCCAAACCGACAAGGACTTCGATCAGGCCACGATCGAGAAGGGCGCCGACGGCTGGATCTCCTTCTTCGACGCCGACGGGATCATGTTCTCGAGCCCTCCGGGCGCCGTCCGGGGCCGCGCGGCGGTCCTCGAAGCGATGAAGAAGAGCTTCGCCGCGCCCGGCTTCAAGCTCTCCTGGACCCCCACGCGGGCCGAGGTCGCCTCCGACGGCCAGACCGGCTACAGCTACGGCGAGTACGAGCGCCGGATCGACAGCCCGGACGGCCAACCGGTCACCCGCGGCGGCACCTACGTGACGGTCTGGAAACGGCAGAAGGACGGCACCTGGAAAGTCCTCGCCAGCTTCGGCACGGGAGCCGAGATCGCGACGGCCCGCAAGCCGTCGTCGTAGGTCCAGCGTCGCGCTCCAGCCCGCCGCCGTACGTCCCGAAGGCCTGCGGTCGAGAGATCGGACCGAATTCCCGGGGATCGGACCCGGGACGCAGAGATCGGACGCGGGCTCCAGGGATCGGACGCGCGGCGACTTCCTGAGACGGAACCTCCAGGGATCGGACCTGCGGCGCAGAGATCGGACGTGAATCCCAGAGATCGGACGCAAACTCACGAATTCGGACGCGCGCGCCGGAGATCGGACGCATTCCGGGGCGATCGGACGCACGGCGACCCCTTCGGACTTTTTGCCCTGATCTCGGGCTGCTGGCGCTCGTTTCGGACGTCTTGGCGCCGTACGCGCCGGGAGATCGCCCGCGCGGGCCGCTAACCGTCCTGCGCGGGTTTTTTCGCCAGGGCGGCGGCCAGCTCTTCGCGGATCAGGCGGCGCAGGCGTTCGTCCTCGATGGCTACGGATACCGCGGGTGCCGCGCCCTCCGGTGCCCGTTTCTTTGCGAGCGGCGGCTCGACCGGGCCGATCCAGTCCGCCAGGCGGTGCGAGGCCGCCTGGGCGCGCGGGCAGCCCGCGGCGACGATCTCGGCCGGCGGCACGTCGATCAGCTCGGCCAGGCCCACGAGATGGCGCAGCTTGACCTCGAGCACGCCCGCCCAGAGATCCTCCAACCGGCCGTGGCTCAACCCCATCGCCGCCTCGACGTCGTGCTTCCGGGCCCGCGAAGCCTCCGCCGCCCGGCGCATCACCGAGAGGGTCTCCCGCAGATCGCTTTCTTTCATGGCGGAGAACTCTATGGGGCCGGGCGAGGGAGGGCAAGGCGAAGGAGAGCGCAAGCAGGAGCGAAAATCCGGCGCAGCGGGCCGCCTCTCCCTCACCTGTAACTAAGAGGACGGCGCCCCCGCCTGCTGAGGACCCGCCGGGCGCGCGCGATAGGATCGCTTGGCATTGGACTTGGGGAAGGGGAGGGGGATCATGACCATCGGCACGGCCGCGGACGACGACCTCGCGCCGCGGAGCTCGCTCGCGCGCACCGCCGTCGCCTACCTCGCGATGATCGGGGGCGCGATCGCCTTCTTCCTGTGGATCGCCGCGCGGGGAGGCTCGCTTCTGGCCGCGGCGCCAGCGGACGAGGCTTCGCGCTTCGGCGGCCCGGCCGCTCCGGCGAGCGTCGACACGCTCCTCCACATCCTCCTGGCGCTCGCCGTCGTGCTGATCACGGCCCGGCTGCTCGGCCACCTCTTCAAGCGCCTCCAGCAGCCGCCGGTGATCGGCGAGGTCATCGCCGGTATCCTCCTTGGCCCCTCGCTCCTGGGCCTCGTGGCGCCCGGCGCCTATGCCTATCTGCTGCCGCCGAGCATCTCTCCCTACCTCGGCGTGCTGTCCCAGATCGGCGTCATCCTGTTCATGTTCCTGGTCGGCCTCGAGCTCGACACCTCGCGGCTGCGCCACGGCACCCATTCGACGATCGCCATCTCCCACGCCAGCATCCTCGTCCCCTTCCTGCTCGGCTCGACCTTCGCGCTCTGGCTCTACCCGCGCTTTTCGACCCGCGACGTGCCGTTCACGGTCTTCGCGCTGTTTCTCGGCGTCTCGCTCTCGGTCACCGCGTTCCCGGTGCTCGCCCGCATCCTCACCGACCGCAACCTCCACAAGACGCCGCTCGGAATCGTCGCGCTCACCTGCGCGGCGGTCGACGACGTCACGGCCTGGTGCCTGCTCGCCTTCGTCGTCAGCGTCGCCCAGGCGCGGGTGGGCGGCGCGGCGAAGACGGTGCTCTGGACCCTCGTCTTCGTGATCGCGGTCCTGGTCGTCGCGCGCCCCCTGCTCGACAAGCTGTCGCGGCACGTCGACCGCACCGGGCACCTCACGCAGACCACGATGGCCGTGCTGTTCATCGCGCTCCTCCTCTCGGCCCTGGTGACGGAGGGCATCGGCATCCACGCGCTGTTCGGCGCCTTCCTCCTGGGCGCCGTGATCCCCTGCGAGGGCCGGATCGCCCGGGAGGTCACCCACCGGCTCGAGTACCCGGTGATCGTGCTCCTCCTGCCGGCCTTCTTCGCCTTCACCGGCATGCGCACCCAGATCGGGCTCGTCCGCGGGGCCTTCGAGTGGCTGGTCTGCGCCGTCATCATCGCGCTCGCCTGTCTGGGCAAGTTCGGCGGCACTTACGCCGCGGCGCGCCTGACCAGCATCCCCTGGCGCGAGTCCGCGGCGCTCGGCATCCTGATGAACACGCGCGGCCTGATGCAGCTGATCGTGCTCAACATCGGCCTCGACCTGAAGGTGCTGTCGCCCCGGCTCTTCGCCATGCTCGTCCTGATGGCCATCGTGACCACGATCATGACGACGCCGATCCTCAACCTGCTGATCCGGGACGGCGGGGCGGGCACGGCCCGAGAGATCCGGCTCGAGCCCGAAGGCGGTCATCCGACTTGACGGATCCTCCGTAGAGTCGAACGGTCAACCGGTTGGCCTGAAACTCTCGAAGAGAGGAGATCCGCCATGAAGAACATCGTCCTGCGCATCCTGCCGCTCGCCGCGGCCCTATCCCTTGCCACCGCCCTGCCCGCCCGCGCCGCCGATTCCCAGCCCGCGATGGCGATTCCGCAGCCGGGCCCCGAGCTCGGCCAGCTCGGCTACTTCGCCGGCCACTGGACCTGCACGGGCAAGGCCGAGGCCTCCCCGTTCGGTCCCGCCCATGCCACGCAGGCGACGGTCCGCATCGAGCGCGACTTCGGCGGCTTTTGGAACGCCGGCCGCTACGAGGAGAAGAAGACGGCCGAGAACCCGCATCCGATGACCTTCGGGTTCTACATGGGCTACGACGCCACCGCGAACGCCTGGACGCTCGACGGCTTCGACGTGTTCGGCAACCGGTCGCACGAGACCTCGTCCGGCTGGAAGGACGGCGTGATCGCCTTCGCGGGAACGATGACCGGTGGCGGACCGAGCACCGGCTC
>DATMZM010000521.1:0-28901 GCA_035607445.1 Thermoanaerobaculia bacterium
GAGGTCGAGATCATCGGCATCCGCCCGACCGCGAAGTCGGTCGTGACGGGAGTCGAGATGTTCAAGAAGCTCCTGGACCAGGGCCAGGCGGGCGACAACATCGGCGTGCTGCTTCGTGGGACGAAGAAGGACGACGTGGAGCGCGGGCAGGTGCTGGCGAAGCCGGGCGCGATCACGCCGCACACCCGGTTCAAGGGCGAGGTGTACGTGCTGACGAAGGAGGAGGGCGGCCGTCACACGCCGTTCTTCAGCGGCTATCGTCCGCAGTTCTACTTCCGGACGACGGACGTGACCGGCGTCGCGAGCCTGCCCGAGGGCGTCGAGATGGTGATGCCCGGGGACAACGTGAACCTGGAGATCGAGCTGATCGCGCCGATCGCGATGGAGAAGGGCGTTCGCTTCGCGATTCGCGAGGGCGGCCGCACGGTCGGTGCCGGGACCGTCACCGACATCTTGAAGTAACCGCGGGATCTGGGACAGGAAGAACGAGACCATGGTCAACGAGAAGATCCGGATCCGCCTGAAGGCATTCGATTACCGCATCTTGGACACCTCGACGCACGAGATCCTCGACACGGCGAGGCGCACGGGCGCGCGCGTGGTGGGACCGATCCCGCTGCCGACGCACATCGCGAGGTTCACGGTGAACCGCTCGCCGCACGTCGACAAGAAGTCGCGCGAGCAGTTCGAGATCCGCACGCACAAGCGGCTCCTCGACATCTTCGAGCCGACCAGCCAGACGGTCGACGCCCTGATGAAGCTCGAGCTGCCCGCGGGTGTCGATGTCGAGATCAAGGCGTTCGGCAAGTAACCGGGTGCGGCAAGGAGAACCGGCGATGGATGGCATGCTGGGAAAGAAAGTGGGGATGACCCAGATCTACATGGCGAACGGCACCGCCGTGCCCGTGACCGTGATCGCAGCCGGGCCCTGCCTGGTCGTGCAGCGCCGGACCGCGGACAAGGACGGCTACGAGGCGGTGCAGCTCGGCCTGGTCGAGGACCGGCGGTTCGCGGCGAACAAGCCGATCGCGGGGCACTTCAAGAAGGCCGGCGTCGCTCCGGCGCGCCGCCTGATGGAGTTCGATTTCGACGCCGGCGAGGATCCGAAGCCGGGCGACGAGGTGAAGGCCTCCATGTTCTCGGAGCTCGAGTACGTGGACGTCGTCGGGACCAGCAAGGGCAAGGGCTTTCAGGGGGTCGTCAAGCGCCACGGCTTCGGCGGCGGCAAGGACACCCACGGCTCGATGCACCACCGCGCCCCCGGCTCGATCGGCTCGTCCTCCTACCCGTCGCGCGTCTTCCCGGGCATGCGCGCCGCGGGCCGCATGGGCGGCGTGCGGGTGACGACGAAGAACCTGCTGGTCGTCAAGGTCGACGCCGAGAACAACCTGATCTACGTGCGCGGCGCGGTTCCGGGAGCGAACAATAGCTACGTCGCGATCTGCAGGGCGAAGCGCGCCTGACTTCCGGGTGCTCGAGGATGAAACCATGAAGATCTCGGTCAAGAACTTCGACAATCAGGCACTGCGAGAGATCGAGCTGCCCGAGTCGGTGTTCGCTTACCCGTACAACGAGCATCTGATTCACGAAGCGGTCGTGGCGATCCTCGCGGCGCGCCGGCGGGGGACGCACAAGACCAAGGACCGCTCCGAGGTTTCGGGGTCGGGCCGCAAGATGTGGCGGCAGAAGGGCACCGGACGCGCCCGCACGGGCGACATCCGCAACCCGAAGTGGCGCCATGGCGGGACGGTGCACGGTCCGAGGCCGCGCGACTACGAGAAGGACCTGACGCCGCGCGAGAAGCGCAACGCTCTCAAGTCCGCCCTGTCGCAGAAGCTGGCCGAAGAGCAGGTGGTCGTGATCGAGAACCTCACGGTCGGCTCGCACAAGACGCGGGAGCTGGCGGCCAAGCTGGCGCGCTTGGGCGTCGGCGGCAAGGCGCTCCTGGTCGACGCCTTCGACAACCACGATCTCGCTCTCGCGGGGCGCAACAACCCCAAGGTCAAGACCGTCGACGCGCTCGGGGTCAACGTCTACGACGTGGTCGACCGCCAGTATCTCGTGATCAGCGAGAGCGCGCTCAATCGGCTGCTGGAGGTGCTCGCGAAATGAGGATCCAGGAAGTCATCCGGCGCCCGCTGATCACGGAGAAGTCGACCGAGCTGCGCGAAGACAAGAACATCGTCGCCTTCGAGGTCGCCCGCGACGCGAACAAGATCCAGGTCAAGAAAGCGATCGAAGCTCAGTTCAAGGTCAAGGTGGCGGAAGTCCGCATCGCGACGCAGCACGGCAAGGTCCGCCGCCAGGGCCGGTCGGCCGGCCGGCGCGCGGACTGGAAGAAGGCTTACGTGCGCCTGGCCAAGGGCGAGAAGCCGATCGAGTTCTTCGAGGGCGTTTGAGAGTCGTCGCCTAGAGACGCCAAGGGAAGGAATCACGGACGATGGGCATCAAGCAGAGAAAGCCGACGAATTCGGCGAGCCGATTCCAGACGTACCTGACGTTCGACGAGGTCACCCGCGATCGGCCCGAAAAGAGCCTGACCCGCGGCAAGAGCTCGTCCGGCGGGCGGAACAATAGCGGTGCATTGACGATCTGGTGGCGCGGCGGCGGCCACAAGCGACGCTATCGGTCGATCGACTTCAAGCGCGACAAGCACGGGATTCCCGCCTCGGTGGCGGCGATCGAGTACGATCCGAACCGTTCGGCGCGCATCGCGCTCCTGCACTACGCCGACGGCGAGAAGCGCTACATCCTCTGTCCGAACGGCCTCGCGGTCGGCGCCCAGGTGATGTCGGGCGACAAGGCCGAGGTCAACGTCGGAAACGCTTTGCCGCTCCGGCTGATCCCGCTCGGCACGGTGGTGCACAACATCGAGCTCAAGATCGGCAAGGGCGGCCAGATGGTCCGCGCCGCCGGAGCGGGCGCGCAGCTGATGGCGCGCGACGGCGGCTGGGCGCAGGTCAAGCTGCCTTCCGGCGAAGTGCGCAAGGTCCACGTCGAGTGCTACGCCACGGTCGGCCAGGTCGGCAACCTCGAGCACGAGAACGTGTCGGCCGGCAAGGCGGGCCGCACGCGCTGGGCCGGACGCCGGCCCCACAACCGCGCCGTGGCGATGAACCCGGTCGACCACCCGATGGGCGGCGGCGAGGGCAAGACCTCCGGCGGCCGCCATCCCACGACGCCGTGGGGCGTGCCGACCAAGGGCTACAAGACGAGGAACAACAAGCGCACGGAATCGCTCATCGTGCGGCAGCGGAACCGGAAGTAGGAAGCGAATGTCGAATCTCGAATCAAGAATTCATCATTCGCAATTCGCAATTCGCAATTCGCCCGGAGGGCGTTAGATATGGCGCGTTCGGTCAAGAAGGGCTATTTCATCGACGATCACGTCCTCGCCAAGGTCACGGCGATGAACGACCGGGGCGACAAGCGGGTGATCAAGACCTGGTCGCGCCGCTCGACGGTCACGCCCGAGATGGTGGGCCATACCTTCGCCGTGCACAACGGGACCAAGTTCATCCCGGTCTACGTCAGCGAGAACATGGTGGGGCACAAGCTCGGGGAGTTCGCCATGACCCGGACCTTCCGCGGGCACGGCGGCAAGAAGGTCGAGAAGGGCGCCCGTCCGCGGTGACGCGGCCGATCGACCCCAGGCAATTCGGTAGAGAGGGCTAGACCATGGAAGTGACTGCTCGGCTTCGCTATCTCGAGGGTTCGGCGCAAAAGGTTCGCCTCGTCGCCGACCTGATCCGGGGCAAGGGTGTGCAGGATGCGGTGAACATCCTGCACGCGACGAACAAGCGTGCGGCGGCACCGATCGAGAAGCTGCTCAAATCGGCCATCGCCAACGCCGAAAACCGCGACCAGCACGTGGACGTGGACAAGCTGTACGTCAAAGTGATCTACGTCGACGGCGGTCCGGTGCTCAAGCGCATTCAGGCGGCGCCGATGGGACGGGCCTTCCGGATCTTGAAGCGGCAGAGTCACGTCACGATCAAGCTCGATACCAAGAAGTCCGAAGGCAAGGCCTAGGGCCGGGCTCTTTCAGGATCGCAAGGAGAGGACACTGTGGGTCAGAAAACGCACCCGTACGGTTTCCGGCTGGTCTACAACAAGACCTGGCACTCGCGCTGGTACGCCGAGGCCAACTACGCCGATACCCTGCACCAGGACCTCAAGCTACGGCGGCAGCTCAAGAAGCGCCTGGGGCACGCCGGCGTCTCGGAGATCGACATCGAGCGCGCCGCGGACAAGCTGCGGGTCACGATCTACACGTCGCGTCCCGGCATCATCATCGGCCGCCGCGGCGCGGAGGTGGACAAGCTGCGCGACGACCTCCAGAAGGAGATGGGGCGCGAGGTCCACATCAACATCCAGGAGATCCAGCGTCCCGAGCTCGACGCGCAGCTCGTGGGCGAGTCGATCGCCGGCCAGCTCGAGCGCCGCGTCTCCTTCCGCCGGGCGATGAAGAAGGCGATGGAGTCGGCCTTCCGGTTCGGCGCCAAGGGGGTCAAGATCATGGTCGCGGGCCGCCTGGGCGGCGCCGAGATCGCGCGCACCGAGTGGTATCAGGAAGGCCGCCTGCCTCTCCACACCCTGAAGGCCGACATCGATTACGGCCTCGCCGAAGCGCGCACCACCTACGGGGTCATCGGCGTCAAGGTCTGGGTGTACAAGGGCGACCTGCTCAAGGAAAAGAGTCGGCGGACCTCGGCCTAAGGGCGCGCGGTAGCGGAGAATCGATCCATGTTGATGCCGAAGAAGGTCAAGTACAGAAAGCAGCAGCGGGGCCGGCGCGCCGGGATGGCGAAGGGCGGCAGCTACATCGCCTTCGGCGACTACGGCCTGCAGGCTCTCGAGACGGGCTGGGTGACCGCCCGCCAGATCGAGGCCGCCCGCATCGCGATCTCGCGCGCGGTCAAGCGCGGCGGCAAGCTCTGGATCCGGGTCTTCCCGGACAAGCCGATCACCAAGAAGCCCTTGGAGACCCGGATGGGCAAGGGCAAGGGCAATCCCGAGGAATGGGTCGCCGTCGTCAAGCCGGCGCGCATCCTCTACGAGATCGAGGGGGTCAGCGCCGAAGTCGCGGAGGCGGCCATGCGCCTCGCCTCTCACAAGCTGGGCATCAAGACCCGCTTCGTGTCACGGCACGAGGAATTGAGGTAACCGATCATGGCCAAGGCCAAGTTGAAGCCGGCGGAGCTGCGCGATCAGACGCTCGACGAGCTGCACCAGAAGGAGCGGGAGCTCGCCGAGCAGCTCTTCGCCCTGCGGCTCCAGAAGGTGACGGGACAGCTCGAAAAGCCGTCCCGCGTGCGCGAGCTGCGGCGCGATCTCGCCCGCGTGCTGACCGTGCTCTCGGCCAAGCAGGCCGCAGCCGGCGGCCGGTAGACCGGATTCGACCGGAACTGACCCGATTCGACCAAGAAGCGCGAAGGAACGAGAGCCAATGAACGAGGAAACTCAAGTCGAAGCCCCGGCCGCGAGCGCGGTCCCTGCCCGGCGCGGCCGGCAGCAGGTCAAGGTGGGCACCGTGGTCAGCAACAAGATGACCCGGACCGTCATCGTGGCAGTGGAGAACCTGGTCACCGACCGGCTCTACCATCGCCGGGTCAAGAAGACGTCGAAGTTCGCCGCGCACGACGAGCTTCAGTGCAACGTGGGCGACAGGGTGGCGATCGTTTCGAGCCGGCCCCTGTCGGCGACGAAGCGTTGGCGGGTGCGCGAGATCGTCAAGCGCGCCGAGTGAGGAGCGAGCCGTGATTCAGATGGGAACGATCCTGGACGTCGCAGACAACTCGGGGGCGAAGAAGATCGCCTGCATCCACTTGCGCGGCGGCTCTTCCGGCCAGTACGGCCGGTTGGGCGACGTGATCACCGCCTCGGTCAAGGAGGCGACGCCGGACGGCACGGTCAAGAAAGGCCAGGTGGTCCGGGCCGTGATCGTGCGGACGGTCAAGGAGCAGCGGCGCAAGGACGGGAGCTACATCCGGTTCGACGTCAATTCGGCGGTCCTGGTCAAGGACGACGGCGAGCCGATCGGCACGCGCGTCTTCGGGCCGGTCGCCCGCGAGCTTCGCGAGCGCAAGTTCATGAAGATCGTCTCGCTCGCGCCGGAAGTCATCTAGCAGGGAACGGGACCCCCAAGAGAGGGCCCGAGGAGCGGAACGATGCGCAAGGTACACGTCAAGAAGAACGATCAGGTGCTGGTCCTGGCGGGCCGCAACCAAGGCACGAAGAGCCGCGTCCTGCGCGTCCTTCCGGCCGAGGGCCGGGCCGTCGTCGAGCACGTCAACATGATCAAGCGCCATACCCGGGCGAATCCCGGCAAGGGAGTCCAGGGCGGCATCCTCGAGCGCGAAGGGACGATCCACCTCTCGAACGTGATGGTCGTCTGCCCGGAGTGCGGCGTCGCGAGCCGGGTCGGCAGGACGCGGCTCGAGGACGGCAAGAGCGCCCGGGTGTGCAAGAAGTGCGGCGCGAAGTTCTAAGGGATTCGAGAAGACCGGCCGGTTGAAAGGTTGACCATGGCGACGAAGAAGAAGACGGAAGACCGCGGGCTGACGACGATCGGTGCCACCGAGCGGCGGGAGGGCTACGCGCCGCGGCTCAAGGAGCACTACGAGAAGGAGGTCGTGCCCCGGCTCAAGAAGGAGTTCGGGATCGGCAACCGGATGGCGGTGCCGCGGCTCGAGAAGATCTCGCTCAACATGGGCATGGGCGAGGCGATCCAGAACGTCAAGATCCTCGACGAGGCGGTCGAGGAGATGCAGGCGCTCGCGGGCCAGCGGCCGGTGATCACCCGCGCCAAAAAGTCGATCGCGGCCTTCAAGCTGCGCGAAGGGATGCCGATCGGTTGCCGGGTGACGCTGCGCGGCGAGCGGATGTGGGAATTCCTGGACCGGCTGATCGCCGTCGCCCTGCCCCGCGTGCGCGACTTCCGCGGCCTGCCGACCAAGAGCTTCGACGGCCGAGGCAACTTCACCATGGGCGTCCGGGATCACCTGATCTTCCCCGAGGTCGACTTCAACAAGGTCGAGCGCCCGAAGGGGATGAACATCACGATTACGACCACCGCCGGCAACGACGAGCGCGCGCTCTTTTTCCTGCGCGCGCTCGGGATGCCGTTCCAGCGTTAGGAGAGCACCCGTGGCGACGACAGCGAAGATCGCGAAGACCAAGATGAAGCCGAAGTTCTCGGTCCGGCAGCGGAACCGGTGTAGAATCTGCGGCCGCCCTCGCGGCGTCTACCGCAAGTTCGGGCTCTGCCGTATCCACCTTCGCGATCTGGCGCTCCAGGGATACCTCCCCGGCGTCATCAAAGCTAGCTGGTAGACCGACGAGCTGGACGACCGGCCGGTAGACCCGTCCGGTAGAGGAGAGCAGTCATGAGCATGACCGATCCGATCGCGGACCTGCTGACGCGGATTCGCAACGCCCATCTGGCCAAGCACGACCGGCTGGACGTGCCCGCCTCGCGCTTGAAGGAGGCCGTTTGCAAGATCCTCGAGAGCGAAGGCTTCATCCGCACCGTCCGCCGGATCCAGGAAGAGGGGAGCCTGAACGCCACGCTCCGCATCTACCTGCGCTACAGCCCGGACGGCCAGCCGGCGATCAACGACGTCCGGCGCGTCAGCAAGCCGGGGCGGCGGATCTACAAGGGAGCCGACGAGATCCCGGAGGTCAGGAACGGCCTCGGTCTGGCGATCGTCTCGACCTCCCAGGGCTTGCTTTCGGACCGGCAGGCGCGCGAGCGCCGCGTCGGGGGCGAGCTCCTCTGCCAGCTCTGGTGAGGAGCTCTCTTTCTTGATCGGGGAGAACGTCGATGTCGCGCATAGGTAGAAAAGTCATTCCGATCCCGAACGGGACCAAGATCACGGTCCAGGACGAGATCTTCACGGCCGAGGGGCCGAAGGGCAAGGTCAGCCAGGCCTTGTTCCCCGGCTATCCGGTCACCGTGGACGACGGCAGCGTCACGATCGCGCGGACCGGGGATACCGGCCCGGAGCGGTCCAAGCACGGCCTCCTGCGGGCGCTGCTCGCGAACGCCGTCGAAGGCGTGTCGAACGGCTTCACGAAGAACCTCGAGATCGTCGGCGTGGGCTATCGCGCGGAGCACAAGGGCACGCAAGTGCAGTTCGCGCTCGGCTACTCGCATCCGGTGATCTTCGACATCCCCGAAGGGATCAAGATCGATCTCGACGCGAAGGCCGGCAAGCTCGCCGTCTCGGGGGCGGACCGCCAGATGGTCGGCCAGGTCGCCGCCGAGATCCGCCGCCTGCGCCGGCCGGATCCCTACAAGGGCAAGGGCATCAAGTTCGCGGGCGAAGTGCTCCGCCGCAAGGTCGGGAAAGCCGGAGGCAAGTGACGATGACCGAGCACGTGACGAAGCAGATCATCCGGAAACGGGAGCGCCGCAAGCGCGCCCACCTGCGGGTGCGCCAGAGGGTGCGCGGCACCGCGGCGCGGCCGCGGCTTTCGGTGTTCAAGAGCCTGCGGTTCATCTACGCCCAGGTGATCGACGACGAGAGGGGCGTCACCCTCGCCCAGGCGAACTCGATGGACGCCGATTTGAAGGGCAAGCTCCCCGGCTCGGCCTCGGGCGTCGACGCCGCGAAGCTGGTCGGTACCACGGTGGCGGAACGGGCGAAATCGCAGGGTGTCGAGAAGGTCGTCTTCGACCGCGGCGGCTACGTCTATCACGGCAAGGTCAAGGCGCTTGCCGATGCGGCCCGCGAGAGCGGCCTGCAATTTTAAGGTCCGGAGGTAGCTGTGGCACGGGAACGCGAATTCGAGCGCGAAAGCGAGTTTTTCGAGCAGGTCGTCCATATCAACCGGGTGACCAAGGTCGTCAAGGGCGGCAAGAACTTTTCGTTCTCCGCCTTGGTCGTCATCGGTGACGGCAACGGCCGGGTCGGTTACGGCGCGGGCAAGGCGAAGGAGGTCCCGGTCGCGATCCGCAAGGGGATCGAGATCGCCAAGCGCAACATGATCCAGGTGCCGACCAAGGGCACGTCGATTCCGCACGAGGCCATCGGGGTCTACGGCGCGGGCCGGGTCCTGATCAAGCCGGCGTCGCAGGGGACCGGCGTCATCGCCGGCGGCCCGGTGCGGGCGGTGGTCGAGACGGCCGGCATCCAGGACATCCTGACCAAGTCGCTCGGCACCACCAACCCGCACAACGTGGTCAAGGCCACGTTCGCCGCCCTGCTGCAGCTGCGCCAGCCGGAGGAGGTCTTCCGGCTGCGCGGGATCGAGCCGCCCCAGGAAGCCGCCGTCAAGCCGGCGGCCTGACCGGACGGGAACGAGCCATGGCGAAGGTGAACGAGAAGCGAACGCAGCAGGAGACGACCGCGGTGAGCGAGCCGAAGGCGAAGACTTTGAGGATCCGCCAGATCCGGAGCACCATCAGCACGAAGCCGGGGCATGCGGAGTCGGTCCGCGGCCTGGGGCTGCGCCGGATTCGCGACGTCGTGGAGCGGCCCGACGACTCCGCCGTGCGCGGCGTTCTGGCCAAGGTGGGCTATCTGCTGGAAGTCGAAGAGGTCGAGCGATGAAGCTGCACGCGATGTCCCCGGCCAAGGGGAGCAAGCATTCCAAGAAGCGGGTCGGACGCGGCCCCGGTTCGGGCCTCGGCAAGACCTCCGGCCGCGGCGAAAAGGGCCAGCGCTCGCGCACCGGCTATTCCGGCCGGCCCGGATTCGAAGGTGGCCAGATGCCGCTCGTCCGGCGCGTGCCCAAGCGCGGTTTCACCAACATCTTCCGCACCGAGTACAGCGTGGTCAACGTCGGGACGCTCGCGGAGCTCTCCGAGCACGGCGACCTCGAGGGCAAGGTGACTCTCGACTTCCTCGCCGAGCACGGGCTCGTCGGCAAGGGCGAGAGGGTCAAGGTGCTGGGCGAAGGCGAGATCGGCAAGCCTCTCCAGGTGACGGCGCACAAATTCAGCAAGTCGGCCCGCGCCAAGATCGAAGCGGCGGGCGGCAGCTGCGAGGAACTGCGGTGATCGACAGCTTCCGAAACATCTTCGCCATCCCGGAGCTGCGCAAGCGCGTTCTGTTCACGTTCGCTCTGCTCGGCGTCTACCGGATCGGCTGCCACATCCCGACGCCGGGCGTCGATCCGAAGGCGTTGATCGAGTTCATGTCGAACATGCAGAACAGCTTCCTGGGCTTCTTCAACACCTTCACCGGGGGCAGCCTGGGCAAGTTCACGGTCTTCGCGCTCGGGATCATGCCGTACATCACGGCGTCGATCATCCTGCAGCTGCTGACCGTCGTCTGGCCCTACCTCGAGAAGCTCAGCAAGGAGGGCGAGCTCGGCCGGCGCAAGATCACGCAGTACACCCGCTACGGCGCGGTGGTGATCTCGGTCATCCAGTCGCTCGGCATCTCGGCCTGGCTCGAGGCGCAGTCGACGCCGGGCGGCGCCCCCGTGGTCATTCATCCCGGGTGGGGCTTCAAGCTCTTCACCGTCCTGACGCTCACCACCGGCACCGCCTTCATCATGTGGCTCGGCGAGCAGATCAGCGAGCGCGGGATCGGCAACGGCATCTCGCTGATCATCTTCGCCGGCATCGTCGTCGGCCTGGTGCCCGCGTTCGGACACACGATCCAGGGGATCCAGAACGAGACGCTGTCCCCCGTCGGCATGGTGCTGCTCGTGGGCTTCATGCTCCTGGTGGTCGCGTTCATCGTCTACATGGAACGCGCGCAACGCCGCATTCCGGTCCAATACGCGAAGCGCGTCGTCGGGCGCAAGGTCTACGGCGGCCAGAGCACCTATCTGCCGCTGCGCGTCAACACCGGCGGCGTCATCCCGGTCATCTTCGCGAGCTCGGTCGTGATGATCCCGACGACGGTCGCCCAGTTCGTCAAGAACGAGTGGGTGCAGAAGATCGTCAGCTATCTCTCGTACGGCGCGCCGCTCTACTACCTGCTCCAGGTGGTGACGATCGTCTTCTTCGCCTACTTCTACGTCTCGATCATCTTCAACCCGGCCGATCTCTCGGACAACATGCGCAAGTATGGCGGCTTCGTGCCGGGCATCCGCCCGGGCAAGCGGACGGCCGAGTACATCGACCGGATCCTGACCCGGCTAACGCTCGTCGGCGCCCTCTATCTCGCGGCGGTGACGATCCTGCCCGAGTTCCTGTTGACCGGTCTGCACGTGCGGCAGATCCCGTTCTTCGGCGACCGGCTCGATCCGCTCCTGCCGAATTGGGTCACCAGCGGGATGGGGATCAACTTCTACTTCGGCGGCACGTCGCTCCTGATCGTGGTCGGCGTCGCGATGGACACGATCCAGCAGATCGAAAGCCAGCTCGTGATGCGCAACTACGAGGGCTTCATGAAGCGAGGAAGGATCCGTGGCCGGCGAGGGTAACCGGCCGCAAGGTCCGGCAACGTCGCAGCCGCGCCCGGATTCCGGGGCGGCTGTTGCCCATTCCGCTGTCCGCTTGCGGCCGCGCTTGCGGATCCTCCTGCTCGGACCTCCGGGCTCGGGCAAGGGGACGCAGGGAGAGGTTCTCGCCCGGCGGCTGGGCGTGCCCCAGGTCTCGACCGGCGAGATGCTGCGCGGTGCGGTCGCCGCCGGCTCCGAGCTCGGGCGCCGCGTGCGCGACCTGATGGACGCGGGCTTGCTGGTCGACGACGCGACGATGCTCGACGTGGTCCGGGAACGGCTCGGCCGAGCCGACGCCGCGCCCGGCTTCCTGCTCGACGGATATCCGCGCACGCTGCCCCAGGCGCTCTCGCTCGACGAGATCCTGGAGGGCGGCATCGACAGCGTCCTCTTGGTCGAGGTGCCGGAGGACGAGCTGGTGCGCCGGATGGTGGCGCGCGGGCGCTCGGACGACACGCCCGAGGTCGCGCGCGAGCGCCAGCGGATCTATCGCGAAGCGACGGAGCCGCTGGTCGGCTATTACGAAGAGCGGGATCTGGTGCACCGGATCGACGGCCGGCGCTCGATCCCCGAGGTGACGGCGCAGATGGTCTCCGCTTTGGGAGTCGCCGGATGATGGTGCTCAAGACCGCGGGCGAGATCGACCTGATGGACCAGGCGAACCGCATCGTGCACGAGGTGTTGGACAACCTCGCCGAGCGGATCCGTCCGGGCGCGACCACGCGCGACCTCGATCGCTACGCCGAGGAATTGATCCGCGCGCGCGGCGCGGTGCCGGCTTTCCTGCACTACCGCGGCTATCCCGCCACCCTTTGCGTCGCGATCAACGACGTCATCGTGCACGGGATTCCGAACGGTCAGGCCCTGGCCGAAGGCGACATCGTCGGCATCGACTGCGGGGTGCAGTACAAAGGTTATTTCGGCGACGCGGCGCGGACCTTCGCGGTCGGCGCGATCGCCGCCGAAGCGGAGCGGCTGCTCAAAGTCACCCGGGAGTCGCTGCTCCTGGGCATCGAACAGGTCCGGCCCGGCGGCCGCGTCTCGGACATCGGGTTCGCGGTCCAGACCTTCGCCGAGAGGAACGGCTATTCGGTGGTGCAGGAGTTCTCGGGGCACGGCATCGGCACGGCGCTGCACGAGGACCCGCAGGTGCCGAACTACGGCAAGCCGGGCAAGGGTCCGAAGCTCAAGCCGGGCATGGTGCTCGCGATCGAGCCGATGATCAACGCCGGCAGCGCGGGCATCGTCATGGATCCGGACGGCTGGACGGCGCGCACGGAAGACGGCTCGCTCTCGGCGCACTTCGAATTCTCGGTCGCGGTGACGCCGACGGGACATCGGGTCCTCGGTGCGAGCCCGGCCTAGAAACGCAGGAATAGCTCAAGCGGGAGTCAATTTGTCGAAGAAGGAAGAGGCGATCGAGGTCGAGGCGGTGGTCGTCGAGCCGCTGCCGAATGCGATGTTCCGGGTCGAGCTCGAGAACAAGCACCAGGTTCTTGCGCACATCTCGGGCAAGATGCGCAAACACTTCATCCGCATCCTGCCCGGAGACAGAGTGCTCGTCGAGCTTTCGCCTTACGATTTGAACCGCGGTCGCATCGTGTACCGCTTGAAGTAGCGGCCGGAAGGAGTCGGCAATGAAAGTACGCGCGTCGGTGAAACGGATCTGTCCGAAGTGCAAGGTCGTCCGCCGCAAGGGCGTGGTGCGGGTGATCTGCGAGAACCTGAAACACAAGCAGCGCCAGGGATAGGGACGGACGACTATGGCACGCATCGCAGGGGTGGATCTGCCCCAGAACAAGCAGGTCTGGGTCGGACTGACGTACATCTACGGCATCGGCCGCTCGCGCTCGAAGGACATCTTGGCTTCGGCCCAGGTGCCGCTCGCGACCAAGGTCCGGGACTTGACCGAGGACGAAGCGCGCCGGCTGCGCAAGGTGATCACGGACGAGGGCCGCGTCGAGGGTGATCTGCGCAAGGAGGTCAGCCAGAACATCAAGCGGCTGATGGAGATCGGCAGCTATCGCGGCGTTCGCCACCGGAAGAACCTGCCGGTGCGAGGGCAGCGGACGCACACGAATTCGCGCACGCGGAAGGGTCCGCGGCGCGGCGCGGTGACCGGCAAGAAGAAGACGACGAAGAAATAACGAAGGCGGCAGGGGACAACATGGCGAAGGCTGCGACAGCGACCAAGAAGGACCGCAAGGCGGGCAAGAAGAAAGAGCGGCGCATCGTGCCCCACGGAGTGGTGCACATCCAGGCGACGTTCAACAACACGATCGTGTCGATCACCGACCCGGAGGGCAAGGTCCTCTCGTGGTCGTCGGCCGGTCGGATCGGCTTCAAGGGCTCCCGCAAGGGGACGCCGTTCGCGGCCCAGGTGGCGGCGCAGAGCGCCGGCAACGGCGCGAAGGACTCGGGCGTCCGGACCGTCGACGTGATGGTCAAGGGTCCCGGTGCCGGCCGCGAGTCCGCGGTGCGCGCCCTTCAGGCTTCGGGGATCGAGGTCAAGTCGATCAAGGACGTGACCCCGATCCCGCACAACGGCTGCCGCCCGCGCAAGCGGCGCCGCGTCTAGAACCGTACGACGGGACGAGCGAGCCGGGCCCCGGGCGTTCCGGGGCGCTCGCCGGCGTCTTCCGTGAGTCGAAATCCTCGTAGCGTCGAGGAGAGGACGTCCTTAGGAGAATCCAAGTGGCACGATATTCGGGACCCGTTTGCCGGCTGTGCCGGCGCGAGCGGATGAAGCTGTTCTTGAAGGGCGACCGCTGTTTCAAGGAAAAGTGCGCGATCGAGCGCCGCTCCTATCCGCCGGGCCAGCACGGCCAGCGCCGCGGCCGCCGGATTCAAGGCTACGGCCTGCAGCTGCGCGAGAAGCAGAAGGTCAAGCGCATCTACGGCCTGCTCGAGAGCCAGTTCCGCACCTACTTCGCGGAGGCGGACCGCCGCAAGGGAATCACCGGCGAGAACCTCCTGATCATGCTCGAGCGCCGGCTCGACAACGTCATCTTCAGCCTCGGCTTCGCCGGCTCGCGCGCCCAGGCCCGCCAGTTCGTCCGCCACGGCCACGTCCTCATCGACGGCCGCAAGGTCTCGGTGCCCTCGTACCAGGTCAAGGGCGGCCAGGCGATCGCGGTCAAGGAGGGGAGCCGCAAGAACCCCCTGATCCGTTCGAGCGTCGAAACCGCTCGCGGGCGCGGGATCCCGGAGTGGTTGGAGCTCGACGCGGACAACGTGACGGGCAAAGTGCTGCGCGTTCCGGCGCGCGAGGACATCAAGCTCCCGATCCAGGAGCAGCTGATCGTCGAGCTGTACAGCCGCTAACCGGTCGGCAACCTTAGCGAAGGAGCCTCAGAGAATGCTTTGGAAGGGTTTTCAGCGCCCACGGCGCGTCGAAATAGAGACGGAAACGCTCACCTCGAGCTACGGCAAGTTCGTTGCCCAGCCGTTCGAGCGCGGTTTCGCCACCACCATCGGAAATGCACTGCGTCGCTGCCTGCTCTCGTCGATCGAGGGCGCGGCGATCACCGCCATCCATCTCGAGGGCGTGCTCCACGAGTTCTCCTCGATCCCCGGCGTCGTCGAAGACGTCACCGACATCATCCTCAACTTGAAGCAGGTTCCCCTGCGCCTCCACAGCGAGGACGCGAAGGTCCTGTCGATCGACGTCGCGGGGCCGGGCAAGGTCACGGCCAAGCAGATGTCGGAAGATCCCCAGATCGAGATCATCGATCCGAGCATCCACATCGCGACCCTCAACGAAGAGGCTCGGTTGAAACTCCAGCTGCAGATCCAGCGCGGCCGGGGCTACGTCTCGGCCGACCGGAACTTCGACGAGTCGCTCGGCATCGGCTGGATCCCTGTCGATTCGGCCCACAGCCCGGTGCGCCGCGTCAACTTCCGCGTCGGGGCGGCCCGTCTCGGTCAGACCACCGACTACGAGCGGCTGGTGCTCGAGGTCTGGACCAACGGCACCGTGGCTCCGGAGGAGGCCGTTTCGCTCGCGGCGCTCCTTCTCAAGGAGCACCTCGGCATCTACATCCAGACCGAGGAAAGCCTGCGCGAGAGCGCCGGCGAAGGCGGACGGGAAGATCTGGCCGGTCTCGACCAGGTGCTCGCCAAGACGATCGACGAGCTCGATCTCTCGGTGCGCTCGGCCAACTCGCTCAAGAACGCCAACATCCACAATCTCCGCGACCTGGTCCGTCGGACGGAGAAGGAGATGCTCGAGACCAAGAACTTCGGTCGCAAGTCCCTTGAGGAGGTCCAGGAAGTGCTCGACAAACTGGGTCTCTCGCTCGGGATGAACGTGCCGGCCAGCGGCGCGTCCGCCTAAGGAGAACGTCATGCGTCACGCTGTCAGAGGCAAGAGGCTCGGGCGGACCACGGCGCACCGCCAGGCGCTGTTTCGGAACCAGCTCCAGTCGCTGGTGATCCGCGAGCGGATCGTCACGACGCTGCCGAAAGCCAAGGAGCTGCGCCCGATCGCGGAACGGGTGATCACCCGCGGCAAGCACGGCACGATCCACGCGCGCCGCTGGGCGCTGCGCTGGCTCTCGAGCCGCGATCTCGTCAAGAAGGTGTTCGACGACATCGCCCCGCGCTTCTCGGAGCGTCCGGGCGGCTATCTCCGGATCACCAAGCTCGGCCCTCGGGCGGGCGACGGAGCCGAGATGGCGGTGATCGAGTTCGTCGAAAAGGGCGAGGCCGCCACGGCGTCCGAGCCCCCGAAGGCGAAGCAGGCGAAGAAGCCGGCGCCGCCCAAGAAGAAGGCCGCCGCCGCGGGCGACGAGCCGAAAGAACGCGCGAAGAAAGAGCCCAAGGCCAAGCCCGCGGCACGCACGAAGCCCGAAGGCAGCGGCGGCAAGAAGAACGCGCCGCGCAAGATGGGCGCTTCGTAGATCCCCAAACCACAGAATGACGGAAGTCTAACGGCCGGCGAGCGATCGCCGGCCGTTTTTTGCTTGGGGCGCCGACTCTCTTGATACCCTTTCCGCGAATGCCCTCGCTTCGGCGCGCCCGCCTTCCGCGCAACGTTGTCGTTCTCGCCGCGGTCTCGCTCCTCACCGACGCGGCGAGCGAGATGATCTACCCGCTGCTGCCGGTCTTCCTGTCGACGGTCATCGGCGCCAGCGCCATGGCGGTGGGGACGATCGAGGGAGCCGCGGAGACGGCGGCCGCCCTCTTGAAGCTCGCCTCGGGCTGGTGGTCGGACCGCTTGCGGCGGCGAAAGCCTCTGGTCGTCTTCGGCTATGCGCTCGCGACGCTCGTCCGGCCGCTCGTCGCCTTCGCTCAATCGACCGGGCAGGTCCTCGCGATCCGGGTCACGGACCGGGTCGGCAAGGGGATCCGTACGTCCCCGCGCGATGCGCTGATCGCCGATTCCGTCGCGCCCGGAGCGCGCGGGCTCGCTTTCGGCTTCCACCGCGCCTCCGATCACCTCGGCGCGGTGATCGGTCCGCTCCTCGCGTTCGCTCTCCTCCGGTGGGGCGGGCTCACGTTGCGCCATCTGTTCCTGATGGCTCTGATCCCCGGCCTGTTCGCCGTGGCCGCCGCGGTGTTCGGGATCCGGGAGACGCCCCGGGCGGCGCGGACGCCCGAGGAAGCTCCCGAGAAAGAGAAGGAGCCGGGGGCGGCGAAGGCGGCGTTCGATCCCCGCGCCCGTCTGTCGCCGAAGTTCTGGGCTTTTTTGGCGCTGCTCTTCCTGTTCACGCTCGGCAACTCGACCGACGCCTTCCTCCTGCTGCGAGCCTCGCAGCTCGGCGTGCCTGCAGCGCTCATCCCGATCCTCTGGGCGATGCTGCACGTCGTCAAATCGCTCTCGAGCACGCCCGGGGGCGCCCTCTCCGACCGGGTCGGCCGCAAGCCCCTGATCATCGCCGGCTGGCTCCTCTACACCGCCGTCTACTGGGGCTTCGGACGGGCGGGCGCGACCTGGCACGCCTGGACCCTGTTCGCGATCTACGGGATCTACTTCGGTCTGACCGAGGGGGTCGAGAAGGCCCTGGTCGCCGATCTCGTTCCGGCCGAGCGACGCGGCACGGCCTTCGGCTGGTACAACCTCGCTCTCGGCCTGGGCGCGCTCCCGGCGTCGGTGATCTTCGGCTGGCTCTGGGACGCCCGCGGTCCCGCCTTCGCGTTCGGAATCGGCGCGACGGCGGCGCTCTCCGCGGCGATCGGCGTCGCGCTCCTCGTTCCCCGCCGGCCCAACGAAACCGCTCCCGCGGGTGTCTGATCGGAAAGACGGACCACGCATCCTCCTGGAGACGCGCCCATGCTCACTCGACGCCTCGCGCCCGCTCTCGCCGTCCTCGGTTGGCTCGCCGCTCTCCCGGTCGCCGCGGCCGGTCCGGACCCCAAGGCGCTCCTTGCGGACCTCGACAAGCTCGCGCTCCGGCCCGAGGCTGCGGTCGTGGTGCCGCGCACGAAGCTCGCCGCGGGGCTCGCGACGCTCACCCTCGAAGGCAAGCTGATCCCGGCGGCGCCGGTCGGCGGGCACGTGACCGAGATGATCTTCCTGGGCAACGGCCGCATCGAGCTCACCCCGCCGGACGAGATCGAAGCCGGCCAGCTCGATCTGTTCACCGGCGATCGGCAGCTCGACGAGCGGTTCGACCAGGCGGTGCTCGTGATCGGCCCCGACGGTGCCGTCGATACTCTCTTGAAGCGCCCGCACGCGACTCTCGATCCGGCCGAGGCCCAGCGGGCGACCGCCGCGTTCGAGGCTTGGCGGAAGGCGCCCGAGCGGGATCTCCTGAACGTCCGCGGCGGACTCTGGGCCGACGCTCTCGGCGAGCCGGTCTACCAGGGGATGTTCGTCGGCCGGTTCCACGGCGTCGCGCTCGGCGACTTCCTCTACTCGTTCGATCCTCAGGCGGACGAGCAGGTCACGCTCGGCCGTTTCGTCCCGATCGAGGCGACCGAAAAGGAGAAGCGCAAGATCCTCCGCCGCTTGGAGCGCGAGCAGAAGCACGGCCGGCTGCTCGGCATCGAGCTCGACGACCTCGGCCAGTGGGATACCTGGCTCTCGGCCTCGCTCCGCGGCAAGGACGGCAAACCCACCCCGGGCGCCGAGGCGTTCGAGCCGGTCCGCTACACGCTCGACGTCGTGATCGACGACGAGATCGAGAAGCTCCACGGCAACGCGCGGATCGAGCTCCGCCCGGTGCTCCAGGAAGTCCGCACCGTGGTCCTCCATCTGCCGCGCCTCTTCGAGGTCAAGGGGGTCCGGTCGGCCGCCGGCGAGAGCCTCCCGTACCAGCGCTCGGCGGGCGACATCACTGTAGTGCTCGCCGAGGCGCCTCCGGCCGGCGGTACGGTGACTCTCGCCATCGAGTACGAGGGAGTCGGAATCGCGAGCGAAGCCGGCTCCTACGCGTTGCTCGATACCCAGAACTGGTATCCCCACGCCGGGCAGCTCGACCGCGCCCGCTACGACGCGACCTTCCACTGGCCGCGCCGGTACGACCTGCTCGCCCCCGGCCGGCAGGTCGAGGCAGGGGAGAAGGACGGCCGCCGCTTCGTGCATCGCACTCTCGACCGCGAGACTTGGGGCTACACCTTCGAGATCGGCAAGTTCAAGCTCGAAGAGCGCCAGGCCGGTCACGTCAAGGTCGCTCTCGCTTTCGATCCCCTGGGCAGGGACCTGACGCGCGAGGGTCGCGCGGAGATCGGCGACACCATCGTCCAGGCTCTCGCCTTCTTCGAGGAGAGCTTCGGCCCCTATCCGCTCGACGACCTGACGGTCGTGACGATTCCGCGCTCCTATTCGCAGTCGATGCTCGGCTTCGTCACCCTCTCGGACGTCATGATGCTCGACACCTCGTTCCTGACGTTCCTCCTCGGCCTCGAAGACCGGCGCACGATCATCGCGCACGAGCTCGCCCACCAGTGGTGGGGTCACCAGGTCGGCTGGCAGAGCTACCGCGACGTCTGGCTCTCCGAGGCCATGGCCAACTACTCGGCGCTCCTCTACCAGCGCAAGAAGCTCGACCCGGCAGCCGAGGCCGCGGCCAAGGACAAAAACAGCGACAAGACGGCGCACAAAGTCGGACGCGGCCCGACGGCGGGATGGCAGGGCGCGCTGACCGCCGAGCTGCCGGACGGACGCGCGATCGAATCGGTCGGACCTCTCGTCCTCGGCTGGCGCCTGGTCTCCAGCCGTTCGAGCGAGGCCTACCAGCCGATCGTCTACCAGAAGGGCGCGGTCGTCCTCGACATGCTGGCCCGCGGTCTCGGGCAGGACAACTTCCCCCGCATCTGCAAGGAGATCGTGCGCGTGGTCGGCGGCCGGCCGCTCACCACGAGGGATTTCTTCGACCTGATCTCGCGGATCTCGGGCTCGCAGCTCGAGCCGTTCGTCCGCCGCTTCGTCGAGGGGACCGGCCTGCCCGAACTCTACTACCACTACAAGCTGGTGCCCGACGGCGGCGGCAAGTGGCAGGTGGAAGGGGAGGCGCGGCTCGAGACGCCCTATCACTTCCGCTACCGCGCGGTCGCCTCGGGCGGCGTTCTCGACGTCGCGCGCGACCGCCTGAACGAGATCGAAACGGTCGACGACCTCTCGCTCGTGGTGCCGGTGCAAGCCTCCTTCTACGATCCGGCGCGCGACGAAAAGAAGGCGAAGCGATGGAAGAAGTCGGAGCGCCCGGAGCCGAACGCACTGCTCAAAGGGCATTTCATCCTGCGCGGGGCGGCGACGCCGTTCTCGATCCCTGTCGACTTCGAGCCCCAGCGCTTCTGGCTCGACCGCGACGCGGAGGTCTTCGGCCGCTTCTTCGACGAGAGCCGCGATCCCAAGCGCACCCTCTACTACCACGGCCTCGACGAGGCCTCAGCCGGGAAGCTCGACTCCGCGGCCGATCTCTTTTCTCGTGCGCTCGCGGCGGAGGTCTACGGCGGCGACGAGCTCGACCGCCCGGACAGGTCCGATCTCGCGCAGGAAAAACGGATCCTCGACGGCCGCATCCAACTCGCGCAAGCTCGCTTGAGCCTCGATCGCGGCCGCGACGCCGAGGCCCAGGCCGCGTTCGACAAGGCGAGGAAGGCGCTCCGCAGCGAGTGGTCCGGTTGGAGCGCGGAGGAGCTGCGCGTCGTCGGAGCCCGCCTCGACGTTCGCCGAGGGGACTTCGAGCGCGCCTTCAAGGATCTCCGCAAGGCGCTCCTCAAGCGCGCCGACATCGACAGCACGGAGGGCTACGTCCTCCTCGCCATCGCCGCCCAGAAGACCGGGCACGCGGAGGAGCTCAAGAAAGCCCGGGACGCCGCCAAGGAAGCGAACGCGGACCTCTCGGCGCTCGGCACGGGCGGGTAGCCGGAGAGAAGCCCGTCAGCCCCGCGGTCCGCGCGGGGGCGGCAGCGAGCTTCCCGGCCGGCGGCGGAAGACGACGACCGCTCCTTCCCCGTCGCTTTGCGGAAAGCGCGCGGCCTCCGCGTAGGCGCGGCGAAACCACTTCCGTTCGACCATGGCTCTCGTGCTGCGCCGGGTCGAGTGGAACAGCACGATCTCGGTCGGGTGCGCGAGGAAAGCCCCGACCGGATCGCGGCGGGCGACGAAGGGGAGGGATCGGGGGGTGACCAGGCCCATCAGGTCCTCGACCTGCCGGTCGCTCCAGTAGCCGATGACGCCGATCTCCCCGAACGCGATCGACTCGCGCGGCGCCGAATGGCCGCGGATCCAGAGCGCGGCCTCGCGATAGGCAGCCTGGCGGGGAAGGTCGGCGAAGCCACGCCACCACCGGAGGTCGAACGCCGCGGAGTCCGCGAGCGAGGTCAGCAGCAGGGCGAGGGCGAGAATCCCCGCGAGGATCGGTCCCGTCTTCTCGGTGGCGCGCGCCTCGCGAATCCAATCCCAAACACCGAAGCCGAAAGCCGCGGCGCCGAAAAAGACCGCGGAGGCGAAAGGGAACACGTACCAGATCGAAAACGGAACGCCGAGCGCCGGATAGACGAGCGCGTTCGCCAGTCCGTAGCCGGCCAGCAACCTCCCCGCGACGCCGGACCGACGGAAGATTCGGACCAGGCCGAGAAGTCCGCAGAACAGGAGGACGAAACCCAGGCGGCCGGTGAGCTGGCGCCAGACCCCGAGGCCGACCTCCCAGAATCCGCGATCGAAAAACCCGGAGCCGCCGGTGATCCCCGCCAAGGATCGCTTGGACTCGAAGGTCGTCGGGATGAACGTCCCGAAACTCCAGAACGCCGCCCCGACTCCGGCGAGGATCGCGAGAGCCGAGCCGAGGGCCCATCGCCAGGGGATCGACTTTCGATGGCTCGCGAGCAAGGCGCAGAGAATCGCGAGGCCGAGGGCGGCGTCCGGCCTCACCCAGACCGCGAAGCCGCCGATCAGCCCGGCGACGAATGGGAGGCGCCCGAAGAGAACGGCCGACGCCAGCAGGAGGCACAGCGCGAGGGAGACCTCGGAGCCCTGCGCCTTCCAGACGAAGGCGGACGAGGCGAGCAGGAGGCCGCCGGCGAGCACCTCGGGCCGGTCCTCGCGGCGGGCTCGATCGAGCACGAGACAGATCACGATGCCGAGGAGACCGAGGGCGAAGACGACCGTCGCCAGGAGCTCGATGCGCGCTCCGGTCAGGACGCGGAGGCCCGCGAGGACGAGCCCGAAGCCCGGGTTGGTGAGCCCGAACACGGGCTCACCGAGATTGAAGACGAACCCCTGGCCTTGCGCCAGGTGCAGCGCGTAGCGGTAGGTGATGTAGAAGTCGTCGATCGCGATCCCCGCCGTCTTCCAAGCGAAGGCGATCACGACGAGCAGGCAGGCGGTGCCCAGGCCGAGGGAGAGCATGGAGCCCTTCTCTTCGACCATGGAGCGCTCCGGCCCGATCGAGCTCGAGGACATGATCTCCTTTCCGCACGCGAGGCGAAAAAAGGCTCCGAACGGCCGGGGAATCGCAACGCTCGGGGAGTATAAGCGGCGCTGACGGCCCTCCGACCGGGCTCCGACCGAGAGTCCCTCCCGTAACGAACGCCTCCGGCGACTCGCCTGAACTTTCGAGTTCGTCGATCCACGGCTCCGGAGACTTCCCTCCTGGAGCGAAGGAGGGAATCATGTTCAGGAGACGCATTGCCATCGGCCTGCTGGGCCTCGCGGGAGTCGCTTCGCTCGGACTCTCGCCGCGCCCGGCGTTGGGTCAAACGAAACCGGTGGAGAGCCGGGACCTCGCCGCGGGAATCGAGATCGCGAAGGCCAGAGTGGCCGCCGCCGAGCCGGTGACCGTCCGCTTCACGCTGACCAACCGATCGGCGGAGACCCAGCGGGTTCTCAAGTGGAACACGCCGCTCGAGGGCCTCTACTCCGACCTGTTCCGCGTCGTGCATGCCGGCCGGGAGGTGCCCTACATCGGGGTCCTGGTCAAGCGCGGGACGCCGAAGCCGGATGATTACGTGACGCTCGCCCCCGGTGGCTCGACCTCGGCCGAGATCGACCTGGCGAAGGGCTATGCTCTCGCCGAGACCGGCAGTTACGAAGTCCGGCTCGCCACGATCGTCCGGCACGCGCCGGCGAATGGAGGCACTCTCGCCCCGGAACGCGTTCGAGCCTCGGCCTTGCGCACCGCGCCGGCGACGTTCGAGCTGACCGAGGGCCGGCAGGCCCCGGCCTTGGCGCCGGCGCCTCTCGCCACTCCGCGCGCTGCGCTGCCGAAGAACGGCAAGGCTGCGGCGGCCAAGCAGGCGAACTTCGAGAACTGCACGGACGCGCAGAAACCGGATCTCGACGAAGCGCACCAGAGCGCCACCAACCTGGCCGCCGGCTCGACGCTCGCGATCGAGGTCACTCCGGAGGCGAAACGGTCCGCGGCGCCGCGCTACAAGACCTGGTTCGGCGCCTACACCGCGGCGCGCTACGCCACGGTCGACACCCATTATCAGAAGATCTACGACGCGCTGCTCAACCAGCAGATCACGTTCAACTGCCAGTGCAACGACGTGCCGGATCCCGCGAACACCTACGCCTACGTCTTCGCCAACCAGCCCTACAGGATCCACCTCTGCGCTCTGTTCTGGGCCGCGGCGCTCGAAGGCACGGACTCGCGCTCCGGCACCCTGATCCATGAGACGAGCCATTTCGACGTCGTCGCGGGGACGGGCGACCACGTCTACGGCCAGTCCGCCGCCAAGACGCTCGCCATCGGCGATCCGGACCAGGCGATCGACAACGCCGACAACCACGAATACTTCGCGGAGAACAACCCGGCCGAGGCGATGGGGATCGGCCTGGCCCTCTTCCTGGCCCTGCTCGGCCTGGCTCTCGCCGCCGCCCGCGGTTTCGAGCTGCGGCGCCGAAGGGTCGAAAGCGCATGACGGGAGAGACCCCGCCGGTTGCCTCTCGGGCGGCCGGCGGGGTTATCCTCGGCCCGGTAGGAGGTACGCTTTCGATGATCATGGTCCGGCTCTTTTCCTGTCTGGCCCTGTTGTCCTGCGCGGCGGCTCCGCGGGAGGTGGCGAACGATGCGGTCCGGAGTGGCGGAGGGGAGGCCGTGAAGCTGCGGGCTCGCCTGGAAGCCGCGGCGAGCTACGCGCCGGACGAGCCGGTGAAGCTCCGCTTCGCGCTCGAAAACGCTGGTTCCTCCCCGGTCTCGGTCCTGGTCTGGAACACGCCGCTCGAAGGGCTCGCGGGCGACGCCTTCCACGTCACGCGCGACGGCGCTGTGGTCCCGTACACGGGCCGGATGGTCAAGCGGGGCGACCCGAGCGCCGAGGCCTACCGCCGCATCGAGCCTGGCCAGGCCGCGACGGCCGAGGTCGATCTCGCGACGGCCTACGACCTGTCGTCGCCGGGAGCCTATCGGGTCGAGTGGAACGGGCGGATCCACGACGTGGCCGGACCGGGCGACCGGGTACCGCGGCCGCGGGACCAGCACCGGGGGCTCGACGTGTCCGGCAATGCGGTGACCTTCCGCCGGGCCGGCCGGTGAGCGCGTCCGACCGCCGGCTCGCCCTGCGGCTGGCGGCGCTCGCGCTTCTGCTCGCCCTCTATCCGGCGCTCGACTGGGGGCCGCTCCGGCATGCGGTGCGCGGCGCCACCGGGCGGTCCCTGCATCTCCTCGGCGATCGGACGGCCACCGACGCCGGCCATCTCCTCCTGGTGGACGGCGGCCCGGTCCTCAAGATCACGCCCGGCTGCACCTACGCCCGGCTGATCTTCGCCGCCGCGCCCTTCGTCTGGCGCTTCCGCCGCCCGCTCGGCCGCAATCTGCTCCGTCTCGCCGTCCTGGCGGCGGTCGTCTCGGCGATCAACCTGCCGCGCCTGGTCTTTGCCGCCCACTTCGCCGCCCGTGGCGTCCCCTGGCTCTGGGCCCACGACGTCCCCGACCTCCTCCTGCACGGCCTGATCTTCGCCGCGACGATCGCCGCAGCCCTCGGGGACGATCGCGAAGAGGCGCCCGGCGCGGCGAGCGGCTCCCGCGCCGGCCGCGCCGGCCGGCCGGCGCCGCTACTCGGAGCGTAGAGCCCGCACCGGATCGACGCGCGTCGCCCGGGCGCCGGGGACCGCTCCCGCCACGAGGGCGACGAGCATCAGGACGCCGGTCGCGACGGCGAGCGTCGCCGGATCGGTCGGCGACAGGCCGACCAGCCGGCTCGCGACGATCCTCGTCGCGGCGAGCGCTGCCGGGACGCCGACCGCGATGCCGACCAGGGCGAGGAAGAGCGTTTCGCGGAGCACCAGCCAGAGGACCGCCGCCCGCTGCGCGCCGATCGCCATCCGGATGCCGAGCTCGTGGGTCCGGCGCGCGACGGCGTAGGAGACGACGCCGTAGAGACCGATCGAGGCGAGCAGCAGGGCGAGAGCGCCGAACATCGCCGAGAGCTGGGCGATCATCTTCTCCTCGACGATCGAATCCGCGATGTTTTCGCTCAGCGGGGCCAGGTCTTCGATCGGCAGGTTCGGGTCGAAATCCCGGACCGCCTTGCGCACCGCTTCCTTGAGCGCCGCCGGTCTCGCGGTCCGGATCTCGACGTTGAAGGTCCCCGGCTCCTCCGAGGACTGATGCATCGGCTGATAGAACCGGGGCGGTATTTCGCCGCGCAGCTCGTGGTCGCGCGCGTTGCCGGCGATGCCCACGATCTGGTAGACCTCGTCGGGCATGCCCGGATTGCTCTCCGTGAAATGGCGGCCGATCGGATCGCGTCCGGCGAAGTATTTTTCGGCGAGCGACCGGTTGATCACCGCGACGCGCGGGCTGCCGCTGCGATCCTGCGGGCCGATGCCGCGCCCGCGGAGGATCGGGATGCCCACCGTCTCGAAGTAGCGCGCGGCGACCCGGTCGTAGGCTGGGTTGGGATCCCCCTCCGGGCCGGGCGTGAAACCTTCGATCTTGATCGTGGTTCCCGATTCGGTGCCGGAGAAGACCCCGTTTTCAGAGGCGCTGGCGCCCAGGACGCCGGGCACCGCGCGCAGGCGATCGAGGAGGGCCGTCGAGACGCTTTCGTGGCGTTCGGGCGTCACTCCCGCGCCGATCAGATCGACGCCGAGCATCAAGAGCCCCTCGCGGTCGTAGCCGAGGTCGAGCCGTTCGAGGTTGCGCAGCGTGCCGACGAACAAACCGGCGCCGACGAGGAGGAGGAGCGAGACGGCGAATTGCGCGACGACGAGCAACCGCCCGAGCGACCACCGCCCGCCCCCCGACACCGCCCGGGCATTCTCCTTGAGGGTCGGCGCGAGGTCCGGGCGCGTCGCGCGGAGCGCCGGAACGAGGCCGAACATCAGGCCGGTCAGGAGCGCCACGAGAGCGGTGAACGCGAGGACCGTGCGGTCCGGATGCAGGTCGAGAGCGATCGAGCCGGCACCGGCGACCAGCTTGAGGAGAGCCGCGTCCGCCCAGGTCGCGAACAGCACGCCGAGACCCGCGCCGAGAAGCGCCAAGAGCAAGCTCTCGGTCAGCAGCTGGCGGACCAGGCGGACGCGCCCGGCGCCCAGCGCCAGCCGGACGGAGATCTCCTTCTGCCGGCCGGTCGAGCGTTCGAGCAGGAGGTTCGCGACGTTCGCCGACGCGATCAGCAGCACGAGCCCGACGATCGCCATCAGGGTGAAGAGCGAACGCGAGAACTGCGATCGCAGGCGGGAGAACCCGGTGCCCCCGGCGGCGACCGGCACTTTCCGGTCCTGCGGCAGCAGCTCGGCCAGGAACGCCGAACCGGAGCGGGCGGTCAGGATGCGCCCGAACAGGCCGTTGATCTCCGTCCGCGCCGCGGCGATCGAGACCCCCGGCTTGAGCCGTCCCATCAGCAGCAGCCAGCTCACGTCCCAGCGGTCGAGGATGGGACGCCCGCGCTGGATCGCCGCCTGCATCGAAAGCGGAATGTAGACGTCGTTCGAGAGGCCGACGACGTCGCCGAAGAAGCCCGGCTCGGCGACGCCGACGATTCCGAACGTCGAGCCGTTGAGCTTGATCTGGCGGCCGAGGACGTTCGGGTCGGCGTCGAGCTTGCGGCGCCAGTAGTCGTCGCTGATCACGACGTACGGAGCCGCCCCGAGGGCGCGCTCGTCGGCGTCGTTGAGCGTCCTGCCGCGGGAGGCGCGGACGCCGAGGACGGAGAAGTAGTTGCCCGAGACCAGGCGGCCCCGCGCGGTCTTGGCGGGCTCGCCGCCGCGGTCCTCGCCCACCGTCAGCCGGCCGGTCCGGCCGGAGGCGAAGAGCCCGGAAAACGACCGGTTCTGATCGCGCAGGTCGCGGTACATCGGGTACGAGTAGAGGTCGGCCTGGAGGGTGCCGATCGACATCGAGCCGACGCGCGACGGATCGCCGACCGCCACCAGCCGGGACGGCTCGGCGACCGGCAGCGGGCGCAGGATCAGCGCCGAGATCAGGCTGAAGATCGCCGTGTTCGCCCCGATCCCGAGCGCGAGCGACAGCGCGGCGACGATCGTGAAGCCGGGGCTCTTGACGAGCGACCGGGCGGCGTAGGTCAGGTCTTGGCGGAAGCTCTCGAGCAACGTCGTCGGCGGCATGGGCGCGGCCCTCCGGGTGCCCAATGTATACGGGAACCGCGCGCGCAGGTTGAGGGGCGAAAGCCGGGTCGCTGCGATAGACTCCTCCCGGACCCGTCGATTCCGGCCGGACTCCGCTCCGGCTGATCTGTATGCCCAAGCGTCGCCTCTCGTCGCCCGGCCCGGGCGCCCCCGCTCCCGGCTCGCCGTTCGAGGCCGAGCATCTGGACGCGCTCGCCGAGGTCGCCCGTCTCGCCTCGGAGGATCTCGCGCTCCGGCCGATGCTCCAGCGCATCACCGACTCCCTGGCCGCGCGCTTCGGCTGGGAGCACGTCGGCCTGGTGCGGGTCGACCTCGAGCAGGGCCGGTTCGTCTGCGAGGCCCTGACCACCCACCTGCCGACCGAGATCTACGTCGGCTACAGCCGCGAGCTGGGCAGCGGCGTCGTCGGCCAGGTGGCCGCGACCGGAGAGCCCGTGCTCATCGACGACGCCCGGAGCGCGGAGAACTTCGTCCAGACCCTCCCCGGCGTCCTCTCCGAGATCTGCGTGCCGATCCAGCACCGGGGCGAGGTGGTCGGGATCCTGAACGTCGAGAGCCTCGAGCTCGCGACCTTCCGCGGCCGGCTGCCCCTCCTCCAGGCGATCGCCCGCCAGCTCGCGGGAGCGATCGCGAGCGCACGCCTCTACGAGGAGGTGACCCTGCGCGCCGCCGCGTTCGAGGTGCTGAGCGAAGTGCCGCGCCTGGCGACGGGCGCCGGGAACCTCGAGACGCGCCTCGGCCGCGTCACGGACTACCTCCAGAAGCGCTTCGACTTGAAGCTCGTGGCGGTCGTCGTCTCGGACGAGGAGGGGCGGGAGTGGCAGCATCGGGCGATCGCGACCCGCTCCTCCTCGGGCCTCGAGAGCGTGCCGACGCCGCAGGACCGCTGGCCGATCGGCAAGGGCGTGATCGGCCGGGCGATCCGCCTGGGCGAGCCCCAGCTGGTGCTCGACGTCAGCCGGGATCCCGACTATTTCGGCAGCCGCGGCGAGATCGAGGCCGAGCTCGCCGTCCCCTTGCGCTTCAGCGAACGGATCCTCGGCGCGCTCAATTACGAGGCGGACAGCGCCGCCCTCTTCCAGCCCGAGACGGTGCAGCTGTTCGTGGCCCTGGCCGATCAGATCGCCGGCGCCATCGAGCTCGCGGTGGTCAACCGGCGGCTCGAGAATTCCCAGAGCCAGATCATCGCGATCGCCGACCGGCTGGCGAAGGCGAACCGGAAGCTCCGCCGCCTGACCCGGATCGACGGCTTGACCGGGGTCGCCAACCGGCGCTGTTTCGAAGAGCAGCTCGAGCTCGAATGGCGGCGGGCGCGCCGGACCGGCACCCCGCTGTCGCTCGCGCTCATCGACGTCGATCACTTCAAGGCCTACAACGACAGCTTCGGCCATCTCCAGGGCGACGAGTGCCTGCGCACCCTCGCCCGCATCCTCACCCGCGGCATCGGGCGCGCGGGCGAGCTGGTCGCCCGCTGGGGCGGCGAGGAGTTCGCCTCCATCCTGCCGGGATCGAC
>DATMZM010000292.1:0-9976 GCA_035607445.1 Thermoanaerobaculia bacterium
ATCTCGACCCCGAATTCGGTCGCGATCCTCGACGCCAGGCGGGTGCCGAGGAGGGAATGGCCGCCGAGCTCGAAGAAGCCGTCCTCGAGATCGACCCGGTCGACGCCCAGGAGATCGCGCCAGATCGCCGCCAGGCGCCGCTCCACCTCGGTCCGCGGCGGGGTGCCGAGACCGTCCTCTCGAACCTCTCCGAAGGTTTCCGGCAAGGCAGCCGAGGCAGGTCTCGCGGCGACCCGGCGCTCCCTCGGCGCCGGCTGCGCGGCGCGCGGACCCGGCTCCGGAGCCGCGGCGATCCGCTCCTCGCCCGCGCTCCTCCCGGCCGCCGAGAGCCTGCGGGCGGCGGCCAGCTGCTCGCGCTCGGCGGGCGAGAGCGGAGACAGCGCCGAGAGCCGCCTGCCCGGCTCTTCGACGAGCTGCGCCAGGAGCTCGACGAAGTGGCGGCCGAAGCGCTCGACCGTCGCGCGATCGAACAGATCGCTCGCGTACTCGAGGCCGCCCGCGAGCCCGGCCGGTGAGGGCGCCAGCGAGAGCGACAGGTCCGCCCGCGCCACTCCCGCCTCGACCGGGATCCGCGTCACGTCGAGGTCCGCGAGCGCCGGGAGCACCTGAGGCTCGAGCCCCAGGAACACCTGCACCAGCGGATGCGCGTCGCCGCCGCGGTTCGGCGCGAGCGCCTGGACCAGGCGCTCGAACGGCAGGTCCTGGCCGGCGAAGGCGTCGAGCGCCGACTCCCAGGTCCGCAACAGCAGCTCGCCGCCGGTCGGATCGCCGCTCAAGTCCAGCCGGAACGGCAGCGTGTTGACGAAGAAGCCGATCAGCCCCTCGAGCTCGGGAGCGGGCCGGCCGGCGACCGGCGCGCCGACCAGGAGGTCGTCCTCGCCGGACCAGCGGCCGAGCACCGCGCCGTAACCCGCGAGCAGCGCCGCGAACGGCGTCGCGCTCGCGCTCTGCGCCAGGCGCTCGATGCCGCGCGTCAGCTCGAGGGAAAGGGCGAGCGGCACCCTGCCGCCGCGGAAGCTCGGCGCCGTCGGCCGCGGCCGATCGCCCGGCAGCGTCAGGCGCGCGGGCGCGCCGGCCAGCCGGCGCCTCGCCTCGTCGAGCCGGCGCTCGAGCGCCTCGCCGCGCAGGAAGCCGCGCTGCCAGAGCGCGAAGTCGGCGTACTGGACGGCGAGGGCGGGGAGGTCCGGCGCCTCGACGCGGGCGAGCGCCGCGTAGGCCGCGCCGACCTCGCGCACCGCGAGCCCGAGCGACCAGCCGTCGGCGGCGATGTGATGGATCGTCAACAGGAGCGCCGCGTCGCCCGCCGCGAGCTCCAGGAGCGCGGCGCGCACCAGCGGCGCGCGGGCGAGGTCGAACGGCCGGCGCGCTTCCCGGACCGCGAGCGCTCCGAGCGCCGCCTCGCGCCGCGATGGAGACAGCGCCGAGAAGTCGACGCGCGGCAAGGGCAAGGCCGCCGCCGGCTCGATGACCTGGAACGGCCCCTCGTCTCCCGCCTCGACGCGGGTGCGCAGCGCCTCGTGGCGCGCGACGAGGCGCGAGAGAGCGCCCGCGAGCGCCCGCCCGTCGAGCCGGCCGCGCAGCCGGAGCGCCACCGGCAGGTTGTAGACGGGAGAGCCGGGGTCGAGCCGATCGACCAGCCAGAGCCGCTCCTGCGCGAACGACAGCGGCAGCCGCGCGGGCCGCTCCCGGGCGAGGAGAGGCGGCGGCATCTCCGGCTCCGGCATCTCCGGGTCGGCGTCGCGCGCCGCCGCGATCGAGGCGGCGACGCCCGCGACCGTCGGCGCTTCGAAGACCTGGCGCAGGGTGAGCTCGACGCCGAACCGCTCGCGCAGCCCGACCACCGCGCGCGAGGCGAGCAGCGACTGCCCGCCGAGCGCGAAGAAATCGTCGCCCGCGCGCAAGGGCGGCAGGCCGAGGAGAGCGCCGAAGATCTCCGCCACGCCTCGCTCGACCGCCGAGAGCGCGCCCTCGCCTCCCTCGGCGCCCTCGGTGCGAGCCCCGCGCCCGCCGGGCGTCCCGGGGGCCCCCGGTGCCGCCGGCATGGGCAGCGCGCGGCGATCGACCTTCGCGGTCGCGGTGAGCGGCCACTCCGCGACCGGCACGAACGCCCCCGGCACCATGTAGTCGGGCAGCCGCGCGCCGAGGAACGCGCGCAGCTCGGCCGCGGCGGGCACGGCGGCGCCGCGCGGCCGGAACCAGGCGATCAGCCGCTTGCCGATCGCGGGCGATTCGCGCGCGAGGACGATCGCTTCGCGCACTCCCGGGTGGAGAGCGAGCGCCGCCTCGATCTCCCCGGGCTCGATGCGGAAGCCGCGGACCTTGATCTGCTGGTCGACGCGGCCGAGGTAGTCGATCGCGCCGTCGCCGCGGAAGCGGACGAGGTCGCCCGTCCAGTAGACCCGCGAGCCGGGCTCGGCGCTCCAGGGGTCCGGGCGGAAGCGGTCGGCGGTCAGATCGGGGCGGCCGAGGTAGCCGCGCGCGAGCAAGCCTCCGAGCACCAGCTCGCCGCGCCCGCCGAGCGGCGCGAGGCCGCCCGCGGCGTCGAGAATGCGCGCGCTCCGGAGAGGCAGCGGCCGGCCGATCGACACCGAGCCCGACTCGGGCAGCGTGCCCGTCAAGGTGTCGATCGCGGTCGCCGTGACCACGGTCTCGGTCGGCCCGTAGCCGTTGAGCATCACCGGCGGGCTCGGAAGGCCCCGGCAGCGCAGGCGGAACCTCTCCGCCGCGGCCGGCGTCATCGCCTCGCCGCCCGAGATGATCACCTTGAGCGAGGGCGGCGGCGGCGCTTCCGACCAGGTCCACTCGGTCCAGAACGCCGTCGGCAGGTTCGACATCGTGATGCCGCGCGCGCCGAGATAGTTGGAGAAATCGGCCGGCGGCGGCAGGTCCGGACCGCGCACGACGAGAGCGCCGCCCGAGACGAGAGCGGTGCCGACCTGCTCCATCGAGACGTCGAAGCTCGCCGCCGCGAACTGGAGGATCCGCTCGCCCGTCGCCGCCATCCGGTAGTGGTCGAAGCAGGCGGAAAAGTGCGCGGCGGCGTGCCGGTGCGAGATCCCGACCCCCTTCGGCGTGCCGGTCGAGCCCGAGGTATAGATCACGTAGGCGAGGTGGTCGGGATCCGCCGGCAGCGGCTCGGCCTCCGGGCCTTCGCCGAGCGGCCGGCCCTCGTCGTCGAGCAGCAGCACGCCGAGAGCTGGGTTCGGCGGCAGCTCGGCCCAGTGCTCCTCGCGCGCGACGAGCGCCACGGCGCGCGCGTCCGCGAGCAGCAGCGCGCGCCGCTCGACCGGCAGCTCGGGATCGATCGGCAGGTAGCAGGCTCCGGCGAGCCAGATGCCGGTCATGGCGAGGATGCGATCGACGCCGCGCGGGAACGAGACGCCGACGATCCGGTCCGGCCCGGCGCCGAGCCCGGCGAGCCGGCGCGCGATCCAGGCCGCGCGGAGGGCCAGCTCGGCGTAGGTGTAGCGGCGCTCGCCGTGCTCGAGGGCGGAGGCGTCCGGCCGTTCCGCGGCGTAGCGCGCGAGCAGATCGTGGACGCGCGAGGGCGCCGGCAGCGGATCGTGATCGCTCCACTCCCAGGTCAGCTGGTGGCGCTCGGGAGGCGACAGGAGATCGGCTTCCTGCCACGGCAGCTCGGGCGACCGGGCGAGAGCGCCCGCCATCGCTTCGAAAGCGCCGAGGAGCCGGATGCCGGTCGCCGGATCGAAGAGGTCCAGGTTCAGCTCGAGGAGCACGGTCCAGCCCCCGGCCTCGTCGAGCGCCGAAAAGCCGAGGTCGAGCTTGGCGGTGCCGCCGCCGAGCTCCGAGACCTCGACAGCGAGGCCGGACAGCTCGACCGGCAGGGGCAGCGCCTGGACCGCGAGAGCGACCTGGTAGATCGGCGGCACGCCGCCTCCGTCGCCCGCGCCGAGCGCCGCGACCAGGCGATCGAACGGCAGGTCCTGGTGCGCGTAGGCGGCGAGCGCCACGGCGCGCACCTGGGCGAGCAGCTCGGCGAGCGTCGCCTTCGTCGAGAGGTCGAGCCGGAGCGCGAGGGCGTTGACGAAGAAGCCGATCAGCCCCTCCGTCTCGCCCCGATTGCGGTTCGCGATCGGCGCGCCGATCACCAGGTCGCCGCCGCAGCCGAGGCGCGCGAGCAGCGCCGCGAGCGCGGCGAGGAGCGCCATGAACGGCGTCGCGCCCTCGGCCCGCGCCCGCGCCGCGAGCGCCTGCGACAGCTCGACCGGAAAAGCCCGGCGCACGAGATGCGCGCGGCGCCGGGGCGCTCCCGGCCGCGGCCGGTCGGCCGGCAGGTCGGTCGCGGCGGGCGCGCCGGCCAGGCGCTCGCGCCACCAGGCGATCTCGCGCTCGAGCGCCGGCCCGGCGAGGGTGCGGCGCTGCCAGAGCGCCCAGTCGGCGTACTGGAGCGGCAGCTGCGGCAGGGCCGGCGCGCGGCCGGCGAGCGCCGCGCCGTAGATCTCGGCCAGCTCGCTCTCGAAGACGCCGAGCGACCAGCCGTCGGTCGCGATGTGGTGGAAGAGCACGAGCAGGTCGGTGCGCGAGCCGCCGAGGGCGATCCGCTGGAGGCGCAGCACGGGACCGCGCGCGAGGTCGAACGGCCGCCGGCCCGCGCCGCGGGCGACGCGCTCCGCTTCGCGCCCGGGTCGCGGCACCGGCAGCCCCGCGAGGTCGATCGCCGGCAGAGGCAGCGGAGCGGCGGGCAGGATCTCCTGGCAGGGCTCGCCGTTCCGCTCCGGAAAGCGCGTCCGCAGCGGCTCGTGGCGCGCGGCGATCGCCGCCACCGCGGCGGCGAAGAGCGGCACGTCGAGCGGCCCCGCGAACGCGAGCCGCAGGCCGACGTTGTAGGTCGCCGAGCCCGGATCGAGCCGGTCGAGGAACCAGAGCCGCTCCTGGGCGAAGGAGAGCGGCAGGGTCGCGGGCCGCGGCCCGGCGGCGAGCGGCGGCAGCTCCGTGCCCGCGCCGCGCCGCGCGTCGAGCCGCGCCGCGAGCCCCGCGACCGTCGGGTGGTCGAACAGCTCGGCGAGCGGCAGCTCGACGCCGAACGCGCGCCGGACGCGCGAGGCGAGCTGGGTCGCGAGGAGAGAATGGCCGCCGAGCGCGAAGAAGCCGTCCTCGGCGCCGACGCGCCGCTCCCCCGGAAGACCGAGCACCTCGGCGAACAAGCCCGCGACGATCTCCTCGCTCGGCGTCCCGGGCGCGACGCCGGCGCTCTCGGCGCGCTCCGAAGGCTGCGGCAGCGCGCGGCGGTCGACCTTTCCCGAAGGGGTCAGCGGCAGCTCCGGAAGCTCGACCCAGGCCGCCGGTACCATGTGCTCGGGCAGGCGCCCGCGCAGGTGCTCGAGAAGAGCGCCGGGGAAGGGCGCCACGGACCCCGGCGGGATCGCGACGTAGGCGACCAGCCGGTGCCCTCCGGAGCGCGCCGGCCTCGAGACGACGGCGGCGGCGCGCACGGACGGGTGCGCGGCGAGCGCCGCCTCGACCTCTCCGGGCTCGACGCGGAAGCCGCGCACCTTGACCTGCTGGTCGGCGCGCCCCAGGAACTCGATCTCGCCGTTCGGCACGAAGCGCGCGAGATCGCCCGAGCGGAAGAGGCGCAGGCCGCCGCTCGCGCTCGCGGAGAAGCCGTCGGGCACGAAACGCTCCGCCGTCAGCTCCGGCCGGGCGAGGTAGCCGCGCGCGAGCCCCGCGCCGCCGATCAGCAATTCGCCCGGCTGGCCGATGCCTGCCGGCGCGGCCGAGGCGCCGAAGCGCTCGGCGATGTAGAGATGCAGGCCCGCGACCGGCCGGCCGATCGACGGCAGGCGCGGCCAGGCCGCCGGATCGCCGGAGAGCGCGAGCGCGCTCACCACGTGGGCCTCCGTCGGCCCGTACTGGTTGTCGAGCCGGGTCCCCGGCAGGCGGGCGAAGAGGGCGGCGATCGCCGCGGTGACCTGGAGCTGCTCGCCCGCGGTCACCACGCGGCGGAGGGCGAGCGCAACGGGAGCGCTCGAATCCGCCGCCGCCTCGGCGATCTGCTGGAGCGCGACGAAGGGGAGGAACAGCCGCTCGACGGCGCGCTCTTCGAGGAACGCCAGGAGCGCCGCGGCGTCGCGCCGGACCTCGTCCGCGACGAGGACGAGAGCGCCGCCCGCGCCCCAGGTCGCGTACAGCTCCTGGAACGAGACGTCGAACGAGAGCGCCGCGAACTGGAGCGTCCGCAGCGGCCGGCCGTGCTCCTCCTGCTCGAGCTGCCAGGCGATCAGGTTCGCGAGCGCTCCGTGGCGGAACCCGACGCCTTTCGGCCGGCCGGTCGAGCCCGAGGTGTAGAGCACGTAGAGGAGGCCGTCGCGAGCGACCGCCGGGGACCCCTCCGGCTCGGCCGCCTCGGACTCGAGATCCGCCCAGCGGACGACGCGGGCGACCCCCGGCGGGACGACCCCGGCGAGATCCGGCACGGTGAGGAGCAGCGCGAGCCGGGCGTCCGCGGCCATGAACGCGAGCCGCTCGGCGGGATAGCTCGGGTCGAACGGCACGGCGGCCGCGCCCGCCGCGGCGACCGCGAGGACCGCGATCGCGAGCTCCGGCGAGCGCGGGAGGGCGAGCCCGATCGCGTCGCCCGGCCCGGCTCCGGCGCGGGCGAGGGCGAACGCCAGCCGCCGGGCGCGGGCCGCCAGCTCGCCGTAGGAGAGGAAGAGGGCGCTCTCCTCGACGGCGATCGCGTCCGGCGCGAGAGCGGCCCGTGCGAACGCCCGCTCGTGGACGAGCGGCGGATCGGCCGGAGCCGGGGGACCGGCGGCGAAATCGCCGAGCACCTGCTGGCGCTCCGCGTCCGAGAGGATCGACAGCTCCCCGACCGGCGTCTCCGGGCTCGCGGTCGCCGCCGCGAGCAGCCGGTCGAGCTGCGCCAGCCAGCGCCGCGCGGTGGCGGGATCGAAGAGCGCGGCGCTGTGCTCGAGAGCGACCTCGGCGCCCTCTCGATCGGCGGTCACCTGGAGCAGGAGATCGAACTTCGCGAGCGCGGAATCGATCGGCGAGAGCTCGACCGCGAGGCCCGGAAGCCGGGGCGGCGCCTCCGGCGCGTTCTGCATCGCGAAGAGCACCTGGACGAGCGGCGAGCGCGCCGGATCCTGCTCGGGAGCCAGCTCGAGGACCAGCCGCTCGAACGGCACGCCCTGGTGCTCGAAGGCGGCGACGGTGCGCGCGCGCACCCTCTCGAGGAGCGCGCGGAACGACGGCGCTCCGCCGGAGAGCTCGACGCGCAGCGGCAGGGTGTTGACGAAGAAGCCGATCAGCGGCTCGAGCCGGGCGTCGGGACGGCCGGCGACCGGCGCGCCGATCAGCAGGTCGTCCTGCCCGGCGGCGCGGCCCAGGAGCGTGCCGAAGCCGGCCAGGAGGACCAGGAACGGCGTCGCCCCGGCCCGCGCGGCGAGCGCTTCGATCTCGCGCCAGAGAGCTCCCGAAAAGCGCCCGCGGACGGTGCCGGCGCGATGCGGCAGGCGCGGCGGGCGCGGCCGGTCGGCCGGCAGGTCGAGCCCGCGCGGCGCCCCGGCAAGCGCCTCGCGCCACCAGGCGATCTCGCCCGCGAGCGCGCCGCCCGCGTTGCGGCGGCGCTGCCAGGCGGCGAAGTCGGACATCCGGAGCGGCAGCGGAGCGAGATCCGGCCAGCGCTCGAGCCCCGAGCCGGATGTCCGCGCCGAGAACGCGCCGTAGAGGTCCGCCAGCTCGCGCAGGAAGACGCCGACCGACCAGCCGTCGGCGGCGATGTGGTGGAAGGTCCAGAGCAGCAGGTGCTCGCCGGGCGCGAGCGCCAGGAGCGAGCCGCGGGCGAGGAGACCGGCGGCGAGGTCGAACGGCCGCGCCGCTTCCTCCCGGGCGAGCCGCGCCGATTCCCGCTCCCGGCGGCCGGCCGCGAGGCCCGCGAGATCGATCGCGGGCAGCGGCAGAGGCGTGCCGCGCGGCCAGGCCGCGGGCGTCCGGGCCGGCGGCTCGCCCGGAGCCCGGGGCGGCGCGTACGCCGAGCGCAGGGTGTCGTGGCGGCGGACGACCTCGCCGGCCGCGAGAGCGAGCGCCGGCGCATCGAGAGCGCCGCGCAGGAGCGCCGCGCCCGGGACGTTGTAGAGCGGTCCGGGGTGGAGCTGCTCGAGAAACCAGAGCCGCTCCTCGGCGAAGGAGGCGGGCGCGGGCTCCCCTTCGCCGCCGGGATCGGCGCGCGCGATCCCGGACGATGCGGGCGAGCCGCTTGCCGCCACCTCGCGCGCGATCGCCTCGACCGTCCGCGCTGCGAAGATCCGCCCGAGCGGCACCTCGACGCCGAAGGCGTCCGCGAGGCGGGTCGAGAGCTGGGTGGCGCGGAGCGAGTGGCCGCCGAGCGCGAAGAAGTCGTCCGTCGCGCCCACGCCGGAGACGCCGAGGACCTCGGCGAAGAGCGCGGCGACCCGCGACTCGTCCCGGGTCCGCGGCGCGACCCACGCCCGCTCCGGCCCCGGCAGCGCCGCGAGCGCGCGGCGATCGACCTTGCCGTTCGGCGTCATCGGCAGAGCGGCGAGCACGACCACCGCGGCCGGCACCATCGCCTCCGGCAAGCGGGCGCGCAGGAAGCGGAGGAGATCGCTCGCGAGGTCGCCGCCGGGAGCGGCCGGCGTCACGTAGGCCGCGAGGTAGGTGCCGCGCGCGGGATCCTCCCGCGCCACCACCGCCGCCGCGGCGACCCCCGGCCCGGCGCGGACGGCGGCCTCGACCTCGCCGGGCTCGATCCGGACGCCGCGGATCTGGACCTGGAGGTCGGCGCGGCCGAGGAACTCGAGATCGTCGTCCGGGAGCCAGCGCGCGCGGTCGCCGCTGCGGTAGAGCCGCGTTCCGCCCTCGCCCGGCCCGGCGAACGGATTGGGCAGGAAGCGCTCCGCCGTCAGGTCGGGGCGGCCCAGGTAGCCGCGGGCGAGGCCGGCGCCGCCCAGGTACAGCTCGGCCGCCGTGCCGAGGGGAGCCGGGGCGAGCCGGCGATCGGCGAGGAACGCGCTCGCGTTCGCGATCGGCCGGCCGATCGGCGGGCTCGCGGCTTCGGGCGCGACCGGACCGGCGGTCGCGACCACCGACGCCTCGGTCGGGCCGTAATGGTTGACGAGCGCGAACGGCAGGCCGGCCGGCGCGCCGCGGTGGAGGCGGTCGCCGCCGGTCAGGAGCAGGCGGAGAGGCGCCTCGGGAGGCCACCTGGCACCGCCCCCGTCGAGCGCCGTCAGGGTCGCCTCGGCGAGAGGCGTCGGCAGGAAGGCGACGGCGATCCGCTCGCGCGCGAGCCAGGCGGCGAGCGCCGCCGGCGCCGCGCGCGTCTCCTCGTCGGGAGCGACCAGGCACGCCCCGGCGGCGAGCGCCGGCCAGATCTCCCAGACCGAGCCGTCGAAGCCCGGGCCGGCCACGAGCGCGATCCGCTCCCGGGGCTCGAGCCGGTAGCTCGCGAGGTGCCAGCCGACCAGGTTCGCGAGCCCGCGATGCGGGATCACCACCCCCTTGGGCCGGCCGGTCGAGCCGGAGGTGAAGATGACGTAGGCCGCCTGCTCGGCGGCGACCGCGGCGCACCGCGCCTCGATCTCGCCGATCGCCTCGGTCGTCTCGATCGCCGGGCCGGCCGCGAAGTCCTCGACGAACAGCCGCGGGACCGTCGGGGCGTCCGGCAGGCGGTCCGCGAGCGCCCGGCTGATGACAGCCACCGCCGCATCGGCCCCTTCGAGGAGAAGCGCGATGCGCTCCGCGGGCTGGGCGGGATCGAGCGGCACGAAGGCCGCACCCGCGCGCAGAGCGGCGAGCTCGGCGGCGACCAGGCCGGGGCCGCGCGGCAGGCAGATCGCCACCCTCCCCTCGCGGCCGGCGCCGCTCGCGGCCCGATCCCCGGTCAAATGCCCGGTCAAATGCGCGGCGAGCCGGCCCGAGAGCGCCCACAGCTCGCCGTAGGTGAGAGCGCCCTCTCGGCCGGTGCCCGCGACCGCGAGGGCCGTCGGAT
>DATMZM010000215.1:0-8569 GCA_035607445.1 Thermoanaerobaculia bacterium
CGTACCGGTCAGGTCTCCCCAGCCGGGGGCGTTCGCGACGATCGGGGCGGCGAGGTGGAGGGTCGCGGCTTCGCCCGAGGGGACGGCGAAGCGGACCATCGGCTCGCCTTCGCTGACCAGGCGGATGATCGGGGTTCCCGGTCCGACGGTGGCCCCGGCATCCAGATAGCGCTGGGCGACGGTGCCGTCGAACGGAGCGCGGATCTCGGCCTCGGCGAGGCTGTTCTGGGTCCGTTGGACCTCGGCGCGCTGGCCGGCGACGCGGGCTTTGGCCGATTCGAGCGCCGCTTCGGCCTGCTGCTTTTGGATGTCCGCCTGGGCGAGGTCTTCCTTCGAGAACGACTCGGGGATCGAGAGGCGCCTCTGCTGCCGGCTCTGGGCGTCGGCGAGCGCCAAGGAGGCCTGGCGCTCGGCCGCCTCGGCCTCCCGCAGCGTCGCGCGCGACGATTCGAGCTGATGCGCGAGCGATTGCCCGTCCATGCGCGCGATCGAGGCTCCGCGGCGGAGGCGGTCCCCGGGGCGCGCCGTGACCGCTTCGAGCCGCCCGCCGGCCGGGGCGGAGACGTCGATCGCCTGGCGGGGCAGGAGGACCCCCAGATAGCCGGCCGGCGCGACGTTCGAGACGGCGGCGACCTGCGCGGCCGATGACAGAGGGGGAGGGGGGACCGCGGCGGCCCGGGCGGCAATCGGAGTGTCCTTCTCCGACCGGCCGCAGGCGGCGAAGGCGAGCAGGGCGAAGACGGGAAGCGGAGCTTTCATGGCGGGTGGGATCTTACCGCCCCGGATCCGAGGGACGATGGGAGATCGGCGTACTTCCTCTCGGTTCCCTCCCGAGCGACCCGAAAGACGACCTTTCGACGCCTTTCGGCGTAGAAGATCTAAGACTTCGGCGCCGGGCCGGAGTCTTGCCTTCTGCCGCGGTGCGCGCTGGGCTCCAAGATACATTTTGCGGCGCGCTCGTCCTTGACCGGAACGCGGTGCGAACTTAGACTCCCCTAAAGCTCGAGCGGAGCGGTTATCTCGAACGAGGACAACGACTTGTGGCGACGGAGCGAGAAGCGCTGAGATTGGTACGGCCGGTTCTTACCGAGCCGGGGGTGCTGCTTGCGGGGTTCGCCGAGGCCGAGGTCGAGGCGCAACGGCGGCGCGCGGGGTCGGCGTTCTCGTTCGAGGCGGTCGCGACGGAGGCCGAGGTGCTCTCCCGCTTCGAGCGCGGCGAGGTGGCCGTGCTCTGCCTGGGGCCGAAGATCGCGGGCCTGCGCGCGCGCCACCTGCTCGAGCAGATCGGCCAGCGCTTTCCGGACGCCCGGCCGCTCCATCTCTTGACCGCGGGCGGTCCCGACCCCTCGCTGTTCCAGGAGCTGATCGACGAGGACCGGATCTTCTTCCTGAGCCTCGCGCCGCTCGGCGGGGACGACCTCGCCGCGTTGCTCGAGAGCGCGATCGCCAAGGCCCGCGCCCGGCGGGCTGCGGCCGAGCGCGACAAATCGAGCGACCAGGCGCCGCGCGCCGCCCTCTCGCGGCGGGTGCTGGAAGCCGCGGGCCGGCTCGCCGGCACGCGCGATGCCGCGGTCATCTCGGAGCTGGTGCGCGCGGATCTCGCCGAGTTCCTCTCCGCCGCGCGCGCTCATCTGCTGCTCTACGACCCGGAGACCGAGGTCCTGTGGGAGAAACGGAGCGGCCTCGCGGTCGAGGAGCGGCGGGAGAGCGCCGCGGTCGGTTTGGTCAGCTTCGTGGCCCGCACGGGCCGGGCGGTCGCGGTCTCGCCGCTGGCCGACGATCCCCGTTTCGAGCGCGAGGCGGACGATCCGGAAGGCGACGGCCGCGGCCCGTTCTGCGCCGCGCCGGTGCGCGGCGAGGAGGGGGCGACGATCGCCGTCCTGTCCGCGGCGCGCGAGGCGGGCGCCGACCCCTTCTCGGCCGAGGACCGCGCGGCGCTCGATCTCTACGCCGAGCGGGCCGCTCCCGCCCTCGCCCAGATCACCCTCGAGAGCCGGCTCGCCGAGAAGGCGAAGCTCGAGGAGCGCGAGCTGCGCGACAGGGCTCTCGACGTCTTCCGCGAGGAGGCGCTCGACCACCACCTGGCGGCGGCGCGCAAGGAGGGGGAGGTGCTGCGCATCTCCCCGGCCTGGGTCGATTGGGCCTCCTGGCTGCTCTTCGGCCTCGCCGGGGCGTCGCTCCTCTTCCTGGCGCTCGGCCGGATCCACGAGCGGGCGACCGGCGTCGCCGTGGTGCGGCTCGCCGGCCGGACCGAGATCACGGCGGACGTGAACGGCACGGTCGCCGCGGTCGAGGTCTCCCCGGGCCAGCGGGTGGCGGCGGGGGCTCCCCTCGTCCGCTTCCATGGGCTTTCCGAGAACGCCGACCTGTCGCGGCTGACGCAGGAGTTCGAGCAGGAGCTCGCGGCGCGCCTGCGCGACCCCTCGGACCGGGCGGCGGAAGCGGCGCTGATCGCGCTCCGCGGCGAGATCGAGCTCGCCCAGGCACGGGTCGCCGAGCGCGAGGTCCGGGCGCCGCGCGCCGGGATCGTCTCCGACGTCCGCGTCCGCTCCGGCCAGTCGGTCGTGCCCGGGCAGGTGATCCTCGCCCTCTCGACCGGCTCCGGACCGCCGCGGATCGCGATCCTGCTTCCCGGGCGGATCCGGCCGCAGCTCGTGCCCGGCCTGCCGCTGCGCGTCGAGCTCGACGGCTTCCGCTACTCCTATCTCCGGTTGAAGATCGAGTCGGTGGGCGACGAGGTGCTCGGACCGGACGAGGCGAAGCGGCTGCTCGGCCCCGACCTCGCCGGCGGCGCGCCGATCACCGGCCCGATCGTCTTCGCCTGGGCCCGCCTGCCGGGGCCGCGCTTCGTGGTCGACGGCCAGAGCTACGCCTTCTACGACGGCCTGTGGGGCAACGCCGAGGTCAGCCTCCGCTCGGAGCCGCTCGCGACCGCGCTCATGCCGGGCCTGCGCGCCCTGACGGGTGGGCGTCGCGATGGCTGAGACCTCGAACCGGGCGGCTGAGCCAGGCGAGCCAGGCGCGCCGGTCGAGCCTCCGCCGCTCCGCCCGGCGGGCGCCAAGCGCGGCCTCGTCGACCGCTTCCCTGCCCTCGGCCGGCTCTCCTCCTGGAGCCGCAGGCGCCGGAGGGTCCCCTACGTCCAGCAGACCGCGGCCTCCGACTGCGGCTCGGCCTGCCTCGCGATGGTGCTCGGCTACCACGGCAAGAACCTGCGGCTCGACGAGGTGCGCGACGTCGTCGGCTTCGGCCGCGAGGGGGCGTCCGCGCCGGCGATCCTGCGCGGCGGGCAGTGGTTCGGCCTGCGCGGGCGCGGCGTCAAGGTCGAGCGGATCGAGGACCTCCAGTTCGTCGAGCCGGCGAGCATCCTGCACTGGCGCTTCAACCACTTCGTCGTCTTCGACCGCCTGCTCCGCGGCAACCGGATCTCGATCGTCGACCCGGGCGGCGGCCGGCGCGAGGTGCCGTACTCGGAAGCGAAGACGGCGTTCACCGGCGTCGCGCTGATGTTCGAGCCCGGCGAGGGCTTCGAGCCGGCCGACAAGCGGGCCTCGGGGCTCGGCCGCTACCTGCGCCAGCTGTTCGCCCAGTCCGGCTGGCTCGGCCGGGTGGTCGCGATCTCGCTCCTCGTCCAGCTGCTCGCCCTCGCGCTGCCGGTCCTGACCGGCATGATCGTCGACCGGGTCGTGCCGCAAGGGGACCTCTCGCTCCTCGACCTGCTCGCGATCGGCCTCGGCGGCATCGTCCTCTTCCAGTACTTCTCGGCGCTCGTCCGCTCCTACCTGCTGCTCGCCCTGCGCACGCGGCTCGACGCCCAGATGACGCTCGACTTCCTCGACCATCTGGTCAACCTGCCCTACCTGTTCTTCCAGCAGCGCTCGGCCGGCGACCTGATGATGCGGCTCAACTCGAACGCGACGGTGCGCGAGATCCTGACCTCGGGCGCGCTCTCGGGCGTCCTCGACGGCTCGCTCGTCGTCCTCTACCTCGGGTTCGTCTTCGCGGCCTCGCCGAAGATGGGGCTCCTGGTGCTCGGGCTCGGCCTGTTGCGGATCGTGCTCTTTTTGGCCGCGCGCAAGAAGACGGCCGACCTGATGTCCGAATCGCTCCAGGCGCAGGCCTCGTCGCAGGCCTACCAGGTCCAGATGCTCGCCGGCATCGAGACGCTCAAGGCGAGCGGCACCGAGCAGCGGGCGGTCGAGCACTGGTCGCACCTGTTCGTCGACACCCTGAACGTCTCGATCGCGCGCGGCCGGCTCCAGGCGATCGTCGATTCGCTGCTCGCCGCGCTCCAGAGCGGCTCGCCGCTCGTGATCCTGCTCTTCGGCGCCCACCAGGTGCTCGACGGCCAGCTGACGCTCGGCACCATGCTGGCGCTTAACGCCCTCGCGAACGGTTTCCTGACGCCCCTCTCGACGCTCGTCTCGACGGCGTTCCAGCTCCAGCTGCTCGGCGGCTACCTCGAGCGGATCAACGACGTCATGGAGACTCCCGCCGAGCAGGACCCGACGAAGGTGCGCCGCACGCCGAAGCTCTCGGGGGCGATCCGCTTCGAGGAGGTCTCGTTCCGCTACGGCGTCTCGCTCCCCTTCGTCGTGCGCGACGTCTCGGTCGAGATCGAGGAGGGGACGTTCGTCGCCCTCGTCGGCCGCTCGGGCGCCGGCAAGTCGACGCTCGCCGGGCTGCTCGTCGGCCTCTACGTGCCGACCTCGGGCAGGATCCTCTACGACGGCATCGACTTGGCGGAGCTCGAGTTCCGTTCCTTGCGCAACCAGATCGGCGTCGTGCCCCAGCACCCCTACCTGTTCGGCAACTCGGTGCGCGCGAACATCGCGCTCGCCGATCCCGACCTCTCGCTCTCGGACGTCGCCCGCGCGGGCCAGCTCGCGCACATCCACGACGACATCCAGGCGATGGCGATGGGCTACGAAACGCTGATCGCGGACGGCGGCGCCTCGCTTTCCGGCGGCCAGCGCCAGCGCCTGGCGCTCGCCCGGGCGCTCGTCCGGAAGCCCGCGATCCTCCTCCTCGACGAGGCGACGAGCGCTCTCGACGCGGTGACCGAGCGCTCGATCCAGAGGGAGCTCGAAGCGCTCCACTGCACCCGCATCGTCGTCGCCCATCGCCTCTCGACCATCCGCGAGGCCGACCTGATCCTGGTCATGGAGGACGGCCGGCTCGTCGAGCGCGGCACCCACGACGAGCTGATGAGCGGGGAGGGGGCCTACGCGAAGCTCGTCGCCGCCCAGATGGCGCGCGAAGAGCAGGGCCTCCTGGTCGTCGAGCCGGTGCTCGGCTGAGGGGCCGAGGGGCTCGCGGCGTCAGCAGCCGGCGCAGGTGTCCCAGCAGGTCTGTCCGCATTCGGTGAAGCACGAGAAGGTCGGGCAGGTGATGCCGGTCGTCTCGCAGCCGTCCGTGCAGTCGCACCCCGAGACGAATTCGTACGTGTTGCCCGCGCCGACGGCGCGCCGGGAGGCGGGAGTGGCGAGATTCTGCAAGGTCTCTCGGGACAGGGTGAGCCGGCTCGGACGTTTCTTCACGGGCGGTCTCCTTTCGGAGCCTTCCCGCCGGATCGGCGGGCAGGCGATGGGTCCCTCCTATGGATATGGGTGCTCGCCGGTCACGGGGCCGCGCTGAAGCGGCCCATCCGAGCACCCCAGGCATTCCAGCCAACGGGCGGCCAGTGATACTTTCGCCTGCCGTGACTCGCGAGAAAGAGAAGACCGAGAAGACCGCCGCCGCCCCCGCCTTCGTCTCTTCGGGGTTCTTCGCCTTCCGCACGCCGCTCTATCCCGTCGAGGAGCTGGAGTCGTGGGGCGAAGGGCTCGAGAGCCCGAACGTTCCGGAAGCCTCGGCTGACGCTCTCGCCGAGGCCTGGGCGGCCGACCGGACGAAGCTGCGGGAGAGGCTGCGCGCCCTGATCGAGCGTCCGGAGGTGCGGGAAGGGGTGTTCCTGGCTTCGCCCTCGCTGACCGACGGGCTCGAGGCCTGGCGCACCGATCCGGAGGGCAAGAAGGGGCAGCGCGCGGAGCGGGCCCTGGTGCGCTACATCCTCCGCCTGGCGGCGCGGCCGACCCCGTTCGGCCTGTTTTCCGGCTGCTCGCTCGGCCGGCTGGGGGAGGCGAACCGGCTGCGCCTGGGGCCGCGGGCCGCCTACGGCCGCCATACGCGGCTCGACATGGACTACCTGTTCGCCCTCGTCGAGGACCTGGCGAAGGATCCGGAGTTCCGCAAGCAGCTGCGCTACCGGCCGAACACCAGCCTCTACCGCGCCGCAGGCCGCATGCGCTATGCCGAGGCGCGGCTCGACGGCAAGGTCCGCTCGCACCACCTGGTCGCGGTCACGCCGACCTCCTACCTCGAAGAGACCCTCGAGCGCGCGGCGTCGGGCGCGCGCCTCGACGAGCTGGCCCAGGCTCTCGTCGAGTCCGATCCCGACGGCGAGATCAGCCGCGAGGAGGCGGACGAGTACTTGGCCGAGCTGGTCGACAGCCAGATCCTGCTGCCCGATTTCGGCCTGCCGGTGACCGGCCCGGAGTCGATCCACGACCTGATCGAGCAGCTCGCCGCGCTGCCCCCGGGCGAGGCGGTGCGCGCCAAGCTCGAGACGGCGCGCGACGCGATCGACGCCCTCGACGCCGCGGGGCTCGGCTCCGATCCCGGGCGCTACCGCGAGATCGCCCAGAGCCTCGGCGAGCTTTCGACCTCCGTCGAGCTGTCGCGGCTGTTCCAGGTCGACATGGTCAAGCCGAGCGCCGAGGCGACGCTCGGCCCGGCGGTGATCGCCGAGCTCGAACGCGGCATCCGGCTCCTTCACAAGCTGTTCGGCCGCGCGCGCATCGAGTCGCTCGATCGCTTCCGCACCGATTTCTCCGAGCGTTACGGCGAGGGGCGCTGGGTGCCTCTCCTCGAGGTGCTCGACGAGGAGGTCGGGATCGGCTTCGAGAAGTCGCGGAGCGCGGGCGCGGAAGCCTCGCCTCTCCTCGCCGGGGTCGCCCTGGGAGGGCCCGCGCAGCCGCAGACGGTCTCGTGGGGGAGCTTCCAGGGCGCGCTTCTGAGCAAGCTCGAAGCGGCCCTCGCTTCCGGAGCGTTCGAGGTCGAGGTCGCCGACGCGGACGTCGAGAAGCTCGCGGTGACCGACGCCGCGCCGCTGCCGGATGCGTTCCAGGTCATGGCGACGCTCGTCGCCGCTTCGGACGAGGATCTCGACGCGGGCCGCTTCGAAGTCCTCTGGCGCGGCGCGGGCGGCCCTTCCGGCGCGCGGATCCTCGGCCGCTTCTGCCACGCGGACGCGGAGCTGTCCGCGCTGACGATCGAGCACCTGCGGGCGGAGGAAGCGCACCGGCCGGACGCGATCTTCGCCGAGATCGTCCACCTGCCCCAGGGGCGGATCGGCAACATCCTCGCGCGCCCCGTGCTGCGCGAGTACGAGATCCCCTTCCTCGGCCGCTCGGGGGCGCCGCTCGACCGCCAGATCCCGGTCAGCGATCTGGACGTCACGGTGGCGGGCAACCGCGTCGTGCTGCGCTCGCGGAAGCTGGGCAAGGAGCTGATCCCGCGCCTGACCAGCGCGCACAACTTCTCGATGGGCAGCCTCGGCCTCTACCGCTTCCTCTGCACGCTCCAGTCGCAGAACGTGGCGGCAGGCCTCTACTGGACCTGGGGCGCTCTCGACGGCGCCGCCTTCCTGCCGCGCGTGCGGACGGGCAAGCTGATCCTCGCGCGCGCGACCTGGCGGATGACCGAAGAGGAGATCGGGGAGCTCAAGAAGGCGAAGGGGGCAGGCCTCCTCGTCGCCGTGCGCGCCTGGCGCGAAAAACGGCGCATCCCGCGCTGGGCGACGCTCGCCGACGGCGACAACGAGCTGCTCGTCGACTTCGAGAACGCGCTCTGCCTCGACACCTTTTTGGACCTCGTCGAGGAGAGGAAGCAAGCCGGTCTCCACGAGCTCTATCCGGACCTCGACGCGCAGTGCGTGACGGGCCCCGAAGGCCGCTTCCTGCACGAGATCGTCGTCCCGTTCGTGCGCCCCACCGCGCCCCCGGCCGCGGTCGAAGGCGCCCGTCCCGCGCGCTCGACCGGCATCACGGACGGCGCGGTCCCGCCGATCGAGCGCAGCTTCCCGCCCGGCTCCGAGTGGCTCTATTTGAAGGTCTACACCGGCAGCTCGACGGCGGACGGCATCCTACGCGAGGCGGTCGGCCCCGCGGTGCGCGCCGTGCTCGAGGCGGGCGAGGCCGACTCCTGGTTCTTCATCCGCTACGGCGATCCGGAATGGCACCTGCGCCTGCGCCTGCATGGCGATCCGGAGACGCTTCTGCTGCGCGCGCTGCCGCGCATCAAGCAGGCGGTCGGGTCGCTCCTCGGCGAAGGACGGGCCTGGAAGATCCAGCTCGACACCTACGAGCGCGAGATCGAGCGCTACGGCGGCCCGGCCGGGATGCCGGTCTGCGAGCGGCTGTTCGGCGCCGACAGCGACGCGTGCCTGGCGATCGTCGAGACGCTCGAAGGCGACGAGGGGGCGGACGCGCGCTGGCGCCTGGCTCTGCGCGGCACCGACCTCATCCTCTC
>DATMZM010000238.1:0-6069 GCA_035607445.1 Thermoanaerobaculia bacterium
CTCGGCCACGCGGCCGAAACCCGCGCGCACGTAGGTGAAGAGAGAGCCCTCGCCGCGCGGCGCCCGCTCCTTGAGAAACAGGAAAGTCGGCAGCGCCGCGACCAGGAAGAAGAGCGCTGTAGCGACCCAGGCCAGCCGGAGAGAAGGGAGGTTCGAGACGGCGAAGCCGCCTTTGAGGAGCGGCCGGACCAGGAGCAGCGAGGCGAGCCCGCCGAAGTAGCCGAGGCCCCAGCCGAAACCCGAGACCTTGCCGATGTTCTTGGGCGTCGAGATCTCGGGCAGGAACGCCGCGGTCAGGTTCTCGCCGAACGAGAAGCCGACGAACGAGAGGACGAAGAGCGCGAGGCCGAGCGCCGCATGGCCCGGGGTGACGAACCAGAGGAGCGCGGTGCCGGCGACGCAGGTCGCGTAGGTGCCGAAGAGGAACAGTTTTTTCCGACCGGAATCGTCGGCGACCGCTCCGATCACCGGCGAGAGGGCGAGCACGAACAGGTTGGCGAGCGCGATCGCGCTCCCCCAGAGGAAATCGCCCCGTCCGGGCGGCGCGATCAGCTTCGCGAAGTAGACGCCGTAGGCGACCGTGACGATGATCGTCGTGTAGCTCGAATTGGCGAAATCGAACATCGCCCAGCCGAAGATCTCGCGGGGGCGGACCGGGGAGACGTCGCGAACCGGGGGCACGGGCGGATCCTATCGCGTCCCGGCGGCAGGCGGATTGCACGGCCCCGAGCCGACGGGCGCCGTGGCCCTATGGAACGGCGGCGTCCTGGTCTAGGATCCGGGATCACTTCTGCGGAGGCCACCGCTCGCACCCGTGAAGCCCGGCGGCGCCGGGCCGCATCGCATCGGCTTTTCCGTAGAGAGGAGATCGCCGCCCCATGCAGTCGCCCGCTTCCGGGAGCTCGACCGGCTCCGCCTCGTCCCGCGGAGAGAACGGCTCTCGGATCAAATCCGGCCCGGAACGGCCGGCGCCCGTTTCCTCTCCCGCCCACGAGCCTCCCGACGCCGGCCGCGGGGCGGTGCTCGCTTTCGGCGCGCTCGGCGTGGTCTACGGCGACATCGGCACGAGCCCCCTCTACGCCCTGCGCGAATGCTTCCACGGCCCGCACGCGCTGCCGCTCTCGCGCGGCAACGTGCTCGGCGTCCTGTCGCTCATCTTCTACGCGCTGATCGTCGTCATCTCGATCAAGTACCTGCTGTTCGTGATGCGGGCCGACAACCGGGGCGAGGGCGGGATCCTCGCCCTGATGTCGCTCGTGCCGCAGCGGCTGCGGGAGAAGCGCCGGGGCTTCGTCCTCGTCGCCCTCGGCCTCTTCGGGGCGGCGCTTCTGTACGGCGACGGCATGATCACTCCCGCGATCTCGGTCCTCTCGGCGGTCGAGGGGCTCCAGATCGCGACCCCCGTCTTCGCGCACTGGATCCAGCCGATCACGATCGCGATCCTGATCGTCCTGTTCCTCATCCAGCGCCGCGGCACGGGGGGCATCGGCGCCGTCTTCGGCCCGGTCATGCTGCTCTGGTTCGCTGTCATCGCGACCCTCGGCGTCCTCGGCATCCTGCGCGAGCCGTCCGTGCTCGCGGCGCTCGATCCCCTGCACGCCGTCCGCTTCTTCCTCCACAACCGGGTGATCGGGTTCCTCGCCCTCGGCTCGGTGTTCCTGGTGGTCACCGGCGGCGAGGCGCTCTACGCCGACATGGGGCACTTCGGACGGCGGCCGATCCAGCTCGCCTGGTTCGTCCTCGTGCTCCCGGCCCTCCTGCTCAACTACTTCGGCCAGGGCGCCCTCCTGGTCTCGAGCCTCCGGGACGGCGACAGGGTCACCGACAACCCGTTTTTCCGCCTGGCGCCCGACGATCCCTGGATCCTCTACCCGCTGGTGGCGCTCGCCACGGTCGCCACCTGCATCGCCTCCCAGGCGGTCATCTCGGGCGCGTTTTCGCTCACGCGCCAGGCGGTCCAGCTCGGCTACTGCCCGCGGCTCCAGATCATCCACACCTCCGGCTCCGAGATCGGCCAGATCTACGTGCCGACCGTCAACTGGGCGCTGATGCTGTGCACGATCGGCCTCGTGCTCGGGTTCAAGACCTCGACCGCCCTGGCCGCCGCCTACGGCGTCGCGGTGACCGCGACGATGGTGATCACGACCATCCTCGCCGACGTCGTCGCGCACCACGTCTGGGGCTGGCGCCCCTGGCTGCTGCGGCCGCTGGTCGCGTTCTTCCTCTTCATCGACCTCGGCTTCTTCGGCGCGAACATCGTCAAGATCCACCTGGGCGGCTGGTTCCCGCTCCTCGTCGGCGCGGTGATCTTCACGCTCCTGACGACCTGGAAGCGCGGCCGGCAGATCCTCGCCGAGCGGCTCGCGCGCCAGGCCCTGCCGTTCGAGAGCTTCGTCGCGAGCCTGCAACCCGAGACGCCGCCGCGCGTCTCCGGGACCGCGGTGTTCATGGCCCGCGATCCGCAGGCGACGCCGATCCCGCTGCTCCATAACCTGAAGCACAACAAGGTGCTCCACGACCAGGTGATCCTGCTCAACGTCGCGACCGAGGAGATCCCCGAGGTGTCGCGCAAGGAGCAGATCGAGGTCAAGAGCTTCGGCAAGGGGTGCTACCGCATCACCGCGCGCTACGGCTTCATGCAGCACCCGACGCTACCCTCGATGCTCGAGGGCATGCGCGCGAACGGCATCGACTTGAACATGATGAAGACGACGTTCTTCCTCGGCCGCGAGTCGCTGATCGCGTCCAAGCGCCCGGGCATGGCGATCTGGCGCGAACGGCTCTTCGCCACGATGTCGAGGAACTCGCTCCGCCCGACGGACTTCTTCCAGATCCCCGCCAACCGCGTCATCGAGCTCGGCGTGCAGGTCGAGCTCTGACCGAGGCCGCTCGATGATCACCTTGAAATCCTCGCAGGGATCGCTAGGATTTCAAGGTAGAAGGCTCCCCCGCCAAGGGTCAATGCACGCCGCCCATCAGCTTGCGGATCGGGCGGATCAGGAGGACCGCCGCGACCGTGAACAGCATGGTGACGCCGAACACCGCCAGGAACAGGCGCGGCAGGGGCAGGGTCTCGAACAGCCCGGCGATCTGACCGCCGACGTAGCTGCCGACCGCGGTCGCCATGAACCAGACGCCGAGCATCTGGCTCGCCACTTTCGCGGGAGCGAGCTTGGTCATCGTCGAGAGGCCCACGGGGGAGAGGCAGAGCTCGCCCACCGAATGGAGGAAGTAGACCGAGAACAGCCAGCCCGGGCTGACGCGCACGCCGGCCGGTCCCGACACCATGGCGCCGAACGCGAGCACGAGGAAGCCCAGACCGACGAAGAACAGCCCCCCGGCGAACTTGGTCGGGCTCGACGGCTCGCGCTTGCCCAGGCGGATCCAGAGCCAGGCGAACACCGGCGCGAGCATCCAGATGAACATCGAGTTCACCGACTGGAACCAGCTCGATGGGAACGCGAAGCCGAGCAGAGAATTGCGGGTGAAGCGCTCGGCGAAGAGGTTGAGCGTCGATCCGGCCTGCTCGAACGCGGACCAGAACATCGAGGCGAACAGGAAGAGGATGACGACAGCGCCCAGGCGGCGCCGCTCGACCGGGGTCCACTCCTTGCCGCTCAGGAGGAACGCGAAGTAGGCGAGCGGAAAGACGATCAGCACCCACCCGAGCGTCTTGACCAGCTGCTCGATGGTCAGCGGAATGACGCCGGCCGCCACCAGGCCGGCGAACAGGACGAGCACGCCGCCCGCGATCGCGAGACCCCGGAGCAGCTGGCCGCGCTGCCGTGCCCAGGCGGCGGGATCTTCCGGCCGCGCCGGCTCGAGGCCGACGTTGCCCAGGCGCTTCCCGCCGAGCGTGTACTGGATCAGGCCGAGGGCCATGCCGACCGCGGCGGCGCCGAAGCCCCAATGCCAGCTGTCCTCCGGGCGCAGGCCCTGGCGGGCGAGGAAACCGCGGAACTGCTCGCTCTGGGCCAGGAAACCGCAGACGAGAGGCGCGCCGAAGGCGCCCAGGTTGATCCCCATGTAGAAGATCGAGAACCCGGAGTCGCGGCGGGCGTCGTCCGGGGGATAGAGCCGGCCCACCATGGTGCTGATGTTCGGCTTGAGGAGCCCCGTCCCAGTGACGATGAGGAACAGTCCCAGGTAGAAGGTCGGCAGGCCGTGAAAGGTCAGCGAGACGTGGCCGAGCGCGATGATCACGCCGCCCCAGAGGACGGCCCGGCGCTGGCCGAGCAGGCGATCCGCGAGCCAGCCTCCCGGCATGGCCGTCAGCCAGACCATCGCGGTGTAGAGCCCGTAGATCGGCCCCGCCTTCGCCGCGTCCCAACCGAGGCCGCCGGCGACGGCCGGCGTGGTCATGAAGAGGAGGAGAATGGCGCGCATCCCGTAGTAGCTGAAGCGCTCCCACATCTCGGTGAAGAACAGCGTCGAGAGCCCCCGCGGATGGCCGAAGAACGACCGGTCGGCGACCGCGGCGGAGGGACTCGAAACAGGCTGGGCCATGGCCTCGCTCTCCTCGATTTGAAAAAGTGGCGCGCAGCTTAGCACAGGGGTTTTGGCCGCCCCGGGCGACGGGACGGGCCCGGGGACGAACGGGTCGACGAGCTGTCCGGAATGCGTAAACTGGCGGCACTTTTCAGGGCAGATCGCCGGGGGATCCCGGCGAACGGACGATGCGGACGACTGGAACGACTAGAGCCATGACCGAAGAACCCGGGACGCGCGACCTCTCGACCCTCCGCGAAGACATCGCCCGCGTCGACCGCGGTCTCCTCGAGCTGCTGCGACGGCGCATGGAGCTGGCCGCCGAGGTCGGGCGCCTCAAGGCCGGCGCGGGGATGCCGGTCACCGTCCGCGACGTCGAGGAGCGGGTGATCGCCCGCGCTCGCCGCCACGCCCCCGTCTGCGGCATCTCGGAGGGGGTGCTCGAAGACGTCTTCCGCGCCATCCTGCGCGCCTCGGTCGAGCGCCAGCACCGGGAGGGCATGGCGCTCCGCGAGCTGCGCGGCGAGAGGATCCTCCTGATCGGCGGCGCGGGCGGCATGGGCACCTGGATGCGCCGCTTCCTCGAGCTCGGCGGCCATACCGTCGACCTCCTCGATCCGGCGTTCGCGCCGCTCGAAGAAGCCGCCGGCCGCTACGGGCGGCTCGACGACGTGCCCGACCTCGACGCCTACGCCGCGCTCCTCGTCGCGGTGCCGCTCGACCGGACGCCGGACGTGATCCGTAACCTCGCCGAGCGCAAGCCGCGCGGCCTGGTGATCGAGATCGCCTCGATCAAGGACCATCTGCGAGCGCCTCTCGAAGAGGCCCGCGCGGCGGGCGTCCGCACGATGTCGCTGCACCCGATGTTCGGCCCGGGCAAGTCGATCTACGAGCCGCTGACCTTCGTCCTCGCCGCCCAGGGGGAAGCCGAGGAGGAGCGCCGGGCGCTCGAGCCGCTCCTCAACCACCCGTACACCAAGCTGGTCGTCGTGCCGTTCCTCCACCACGACCGCCTGATGGGCTGGCTGCTCGGCCTCGCCCACCTCGCGAACATGGCGTTCGGCGCCGCGCTCACCCGCTCCGGGATCGATCGTCGCGAGCTGTACGACTGCGCCTCGACCACCTTCAGCCGCCAGGCGGCGACCGCGCTCTCGGTGCTCTCGGAAGACCCGAACCTCTACCTCGACATCCAGCGCCTCAACCCGCACCGCAAGGCCGTCTACGCCGCCGCCCGCGAGGCGATCGACCAGCTCGAAAGCCTGGTCGAAGCGACCGACCGCGAAGGCTTCCGCGCCACCCTCGAGCAGGCCCGCGCGGAGCTGGCGCCGGACGACGAGTAGCGCCTTCGAGGAGGCCCTACGCGCCCTCCTCCTTCTGTTCCGCCTTCTTGTCTTTTCCCCTGAGGTCCCGGAGCGCCGGGATCTGCTCCATCAGCTTCCTCAGGTCGATGCCCGAGAGCCCTTCGACCACCGCCGGGAGCTCCGCGACGATCTTCGCGATGTCGCCGGTCAGCCGGGAGGCGCCCGTGCCCTCGCCGCCGGTCGAGACCATGGTGATCCGCTCGGTCTTGCCGAGCGGCTC
>DATMZM010000284.1:0-9277 GCA_035607445.1 Thermoanaerobaculia bacterium
ATCGCCTTCTCTCCCGACGGGCGGCAACTGGTCTCGGGCGAGCATGACCGCTCAGTGCGCGTCTATACGCGCCATCGAACGCTCGGGACGTTGCAAATCGATTAGGAACGCGCATGGACGGCACTTGGGCAGCCGCTTCGCTGTGTGGTGAGCGCGCTAAGCCGCTAGCGGTTGTTGGTAGCGCATACGGGATTCGAACCCGTGTTACCGCCGTGAGAGGGCGACGTCCTGGACCCCTAGACGAATGCGCCACGCGTCCAGCGGGTGAAAAATAACATACCCGGGAGAGGGGCTTCAACCCCTTGAAGCGACTCGCGCTACGGAGCGGCGGTCGCTTGGACTCCGTAGCCGGAGGTGCCGAGGAGCAGGCGGCCGTCGCGGATCGCGGCCGCGGTGAGGTCGCGGGCCGGGAAGGGGAGATCGAGCGGCCGGAGCTGGCCTTCGCGGTCGAGGAGGAGGGCGGAGGGGCCCGCGATGAGGAGCGCGGGGATCCTGTCGTCTCCCGTCCGCAAGAGGCGCGTCGGGGCGCCGGTCAGGCGCTGCCAGGGCTGCTCGGGGGCGGTCTTCAAGTAGGTTCCGCCGGTTCCGGAGTAGAGCAGGCCCGCGCTCGAGCGCTCCAGGCGCCCGCCGGCGAACGGAGCGTCGATCGCGCTCGGCTTCATCGAATCCGCGCGGCCGTCCAGTCGCACGACCGATGTCTCGTCGCTCAGCCAGAGCGCCTCGGCCCAGAGCGCTGCCGAGCGGGGCGCGTGGACCGCCGGGGCGCCGGGGGGTGAAACCGCGACGAAGCGCTCCTGGCCCTTCTTGTCCCGGCGCAGCTCGTAGACCGCCGCAGCGGTCCTCGCGATCGCGCGCCCGCCCGCGAGCTCGACCTGCTCGATCCGGATCTCGTCGAGGTCGGGGCGGCGGCGCCAATCGGTGCCCTTGCGCTCGTAGAGTCCCCGCTCGGTCGCCGCGAAGGCGCGCTGCTCGTCCGCGGCGAGGCCGAGGACGGTGGGCAGCGGCGTGAACTCGGGGAAGCTCCGGCCGCCGTCGCGCGAGGTGTAGACGCCGGAGAGCGGCCCGGCGTGATTGACCGCGACGAGGAGCTCCGAGCCTCCCGCCCCGGGATCCCCGGAGGCTCCTGGCGTTCCAGGGGTGGCGAGCGCGCCGATGCGGAGATTGGTCATGCCCTGGAGCGAGGGGTGGAAGCTCAGTACCCCGCTCGACGGGAGCGACGAGGCCCAGACTCCCGCCCCCTCGGTGCCGAGGAGCACGCTCTCGGCGCTCTGGGGCGCGGCGATCGAGAGGACCGAGAGCGCGGGATCGGAGGCGAGGCTCCAGGTGGCGCCCGCATCGGTCGAGACGTAGGCCCCGGAGATCGTTCCGGCGAGGAGGCGCCCGTCCGGCAGGGTCGAGAAGCTCGGCGTCCTCCTCTCGGCGAGGCCCTGCTGGAAGCGCTCCCAGCGCCCGCCGCCGTCGAGCGTCCGATAGACCCAGCCGCAGGTCGAGGCCCAGATCTCCCCCGGCTTGCCGGGCACGGGCGTCAGGGTGAAGACCTCCGAATCGAGGACCATGCCGTCGAAGACCCCGCGCCACGTGGTGCCCCCGTCGTCGCTCCGGTAGGCCTGCCGCCAGGTGCCGGCGAAGAGCGTCGCCGGCCGGAGCGGATCGACGAGGAGGCTCGAGACCTTGCCGATCTCGGGCAGGTCGGCGGTCAGGCGCCGCCAGCTCTTGCCGCCGTCGAGGGTGCCCCAGACCCCGGAGGCCGTCGCGGCGTAGACCCGGCCCTCCTCCCCCGGCGCCAGGGCGAGGACGTAGACCTGCTCGGACGGCAGATCGCCGACGCGCGAGCTCCAGGTGCGCCCGAGGTCGTCCGACGAGGCGACGTGGCCTCCGCCCCAGATCCCCCAGAGCGCGACCCAGAGGCGGGGGTGGTCCGCGCCGTGGTTCGGATCGAAGCGGAGCGCGCCGACCACCCAGCCGGGAAAGGGCAGCGGGACTCCCGCATCGCGCCAGGTCCGGCCGCCGTCGCGCGAGGCGTAGACCTGGCCGGCCGAGGTGCCGGCGAAGACCAGATTGGCATCGAACGGCGAGACGGCGAGCGTCCGGACGTCGGCGCCGAAGAGCGGGAGCGGCTGCCAGGTCGCAGGCTCCGGCCGGGGTTGCGGGCGGACCGGCGCGGCGAGGGCGAGAGCCCACAGCGCGCAGAGCGCGGCGCGCCGGGCGCCGAGACGAACGGCCCTCCGCTCCGCCGGCTCAGACACTCTGCGCGGTCTCCGCCTCGCGGGCGCCGTCGAGCGCGCGCCCCGCGTACCGCGTGCGGATCATCTCGGCGAGGATCGCAATCGCGATCTCCCCGGGGCTGTCGCCGCCGATCGGCAGGCCGATCGGCGCGCGGAAAGGGACGGCGGAGAGATCGAGCCCGCGCGCCGCGACCTCGGACCGCACCCGCGCGATCTTGCGGCGGCTCCCCATCAGGCCGAGATACTTGAGGTCCGGGGGCGCCTGGCGCAAGACGGCGGCGAGCGCCGCGGCATCGGTCTCCCAACAGCGCGAGACGATCGCGACGTAGAGCTCCCGGCGGACGAACGGGGCGAGGAAGTCCTCGTCGTACGCGCGATCGACGAGGGCGAGCAGGCTCCCCTCGGGGAACAGCTCCGGGCGGCGGAAGTCCTCGCGGTCGTCCGCGATCAGCCGGTCGAAGCCGGCGAGCGCCGCGCCGCGGGCGAGCGCCTGGCCCACCGGCCCGCCGCCGCAGATGGCGAGCAGAGGCGCCGCCCGCAGGACCTCGAGGAAGACCTCGGCCATGCCGCCGCAGACCATGCCGGTCGGCTCGCCCCGCACCGCCTCTTCCGTGAAGTAGTAGCGCTTGATCTCGGAGTCGCCGCCGGCCTCGAGCTTGCGCGACGCGTCGGCGCGGACCAGCGCCTCGAACGCTCCGCCGCCCAGGTTTCCGACCGCGACGCCGTCCGGCCGCACCACGAGCTTCCAGCCCACCTTGCCCGGCGTCGAGCCCTCCGCCCGCACGATCTGGCAGAGGGCGAGACGGCCCCAGGTGGCGAGCGAGCGCTCGGCTTCCGCGAAGACGACTTCGATTCGGGGCTCCGTCATGAGGGTTCGATTCTACCGGGCTTGTCGACGAGCTCAGCGCGTCCTCGGGACGGGCGCCCGGAGACGCAAATCCGGTGCCCGGGGAACGAGCCCGGGCACCGGAGCGGACGGGAAAAGCTTGCCGGCAGGCCGCTCAGTGGAGCGGCAGCTTCGGCGGGCGGATCGTGTTGCTGTAGTCGGAGAACGCGGCGCCCTTCTTGGCGCGGACGCGGAACGCGTAGGCGGTCCCCGGCGTCAACGAGGAGACGGTGGCGGTCTTCGTGTTGGCCGGGAGCGCCATGACCTGCCGCCAGGAGCCGCCGATCCTCTTCCTCTCGACGAGCATCTGGTCCTCGACCGTCGAATTGTCCTTCCAGGTCAGCTTCACCTGGGTCGACGAGAGAACCTGGCCGACGAGGTTCGTCGGCGCCTTGAGACCCGGCGGCGGCGGGGGAGGCGGGGGAGGCGGCGCGCCGTTGCCGTAGAGCGTGTCGATGCCCTCGCGATCGTCCGACGTCAGGCTCGCTCCGCGCCCGTCCGCGTGGGCGGTCGCGAACATCAGGGCCTGGCGCTCGTGCGAGTGGCCGAGGCCGAGGGTATGACCGAGCTCGTGGCCGAAGATCTCCTCGGCCAGCTTGGGCGCATCGGCGAAGAAGCACCCGGTGCCGTCGTTGGTCACGATGTCGCCTTCGACCGCCTCGTGATAGCGGGTGCCGTGGAAGTCGCGGGTGGAATTGAAGAAGAACGGCCCGCCGGCGGCGAGCACGCCCCCGGTCGTGCAGTCGAAATTGCCCGAGACCTGGTCGCGGGGATCGTCGAACAGGATCGCGTTCGTGTCGTCCGAATGGCCCAGGCCGTTGCCGGCCGTCGTCGTGCCGTCGTAGACGTAGTTGACGTTCGACCCGGCGTCGGAATTCCAGGCGTCTATCGCGATGCGGAACGCCGCCACGGTCTGATCGAGGGTCAGCCCCGGCTGTCCGGACTGGTTGACGCGCCACCTGACGGACTGCCCCGTGTCGAAGCGGAACCAGCGGATGGGGATGCCGTCCGGTGGCGTCAGGAGGACGAAGTTCCCTTCGAGCGCTCCGGCGGGGGGCGCGACCAGATAATCCGCCGCCCGCGGCCGGTCGGCCGCCCGGTCCTCGAGCCAGCCCATGAAGCCGGCCAGGTCGCGGGCCCGATCGCTGCCGGCCTGCAACGTAGGACGTCCCGCCGCGCCGGCCGCCGGGGCCAGCTCCTGCGCCTCGGACAGGTCGCGCAGGACGAGCCGGCGCCCTCCCTGGTCGCGGACGTGGAACGCGCCGAGCATCAGCTGGAAGATCCGGAACGTGCCGTCCTCGGCATGGGGCGCCAGGAACAGCAGCGCCTGCTCGCCCTTGCGGAAGGCCGGAGCGCCCCAGATCTTGAGCCCGATGCCGTCCGTCCCCGGCCCGCCGGGGACGCGCACGACGAGGGTGCTCCCGGGGACGAACCCCTTGACCAGGTGCTCGACCTCGACCAGGTAGTCCGTGCTCGGCATGCCGGCGGCCGGCGCCGGCTCGACGGCGACGACGCGCACGAGGGCGATCGCCGGGGTGCGATCGGCCAGGGCGGCGTCGGACATCATGACGTAGGTGGTCGCGCGAGCGACCGGAGCGCGCAGGGCGAAGGCGGCGAGAAGGAGGAGAACGGCGCGCTTCATGAAGACCTCCGGAGCGACTCCTTGGACAGCCGCGCGGGTGCAGGATCGGCGACCCGCGCGCGAGGAGGAACTTAGAGCCGAGCTTCTATTCCTCCACTTGCCGAATATACGCCGCGGGGCGCCGCCCGCGGAAGCCGGTATTCTGTCGCCCCCTCAGTCGCCCGAGGTCGCCGCCGGGGTCTCTTTTTTCTCGACTTTTTCCGTTTTCTTGTCGGATTTTTCCGCCGTTTCGGATTTTTCCGACTTTTCCGCCTTCTCCGCTTTGTCGTCGCCCTTGGCCGAGCTCTTCGCCTCGTCCGCGGGGGCCGAGCCCTTGCCCTTGGCGGCATAGTCGGTCGCGTACCAACCGCTCCCCTTGAACTGGAACGCGGGCGAAGAGATCAGCTTCTTGACCTCGCCGCCGCATTTCGGGCAGGCGGCCAACGGCGGATCGGAGAACTTTTGGATGAGCTCGGTGCGGGTACCGCACTGCTGGCACTGATACTCGTAAATCGGCATCTCTCGTCAACTCCAGGAGACCGGACTGCGGGACCGCGAGCGCCGGGCTCAGGCGTCAGGCTTGGGACTGGGCGTCTTGAACCGGATGCGGATGGCGCCCGTGCTCTCGTCGAGCGGGGGCGGGCTCGCGGGCGCCTCGTAGCGCCGGATCAGCTGCAAGACCTGGAAAGCGTAGAGCAGCTTGCCGTTCTCCGCCACCCCCCGGGGACCCTGGGTGCAGACGTCGAAGAGGCTCCGCCGGCCGTCGACCAGCTCGAGGAGCCGCATCTGGTCGCCGTCGAGAGCGGTCTCGATCAGGTCCTCGGTCCGGTCGCAGCGCTCGAAGACGGTCTCCTTCCGGCCCAGGCGGGCGACCAGCGACTTGGCGTTCGGCGAGCTTTCGATGCCGTGCAGGATGACCTGGCGCATCGGCAGCTGGATGCGCACGGCCTCGGGCTGGCGGAAGCCGCCGATCTTGAAGGTGACCCTGCCGTCCGGCCAGTCGAACAGGCTCCAGACGACCCCCTCGGTCTGCTTGCGGATGGCGTCGTAGACCTGGGCCGGCGACAGGAGGCCCATCTCGATCAGGAGAACGCCCAGCCGTTTCTGGGCCCGCTCGCGCTCCGCCATCGCCCGTTCGACGTCGTCCTGGCCGAGCAGACCGTTCCTCTCGAGGTAGTGTCCGAGGCTGTCGACCAGGTCCGACGAGGTGGCGTGGACGACGTTGCCTTCGCGCACGAAGACCCGCTTGACCGTCTCGCCCCGGGTGGCTTCCATCACCCCCGGAACCTGGAACCGGTCGATCGTGAACAGGATCTCGGGCAGCGCGACCTCGGTGAGATCCCCCCGGTATTGAAAGGAAGACTCCTCGTTCGAGAGCGAGGGGTCCTCCTCCTCCGTGCGCGCCTGCATCGTTCCCGGGCCTCGTCGTTGGAAGAGGCGAAAGGATACCATCGGAACGACTTGCGCGTCGATTGCGAGGAGCGGCGACCGATGATCACCCCCGAGGAAGCCTGGCGAAGGATCGAGGCGCAGCTTCCGGCCCCGGGCGAGGCGCTCCGGCCGCGACGCGAGGCGGCCGGGCTGGTCCTCGCGCGCGCCCTCTCGGCCCGGCTCGACGTGCCCGCGGCGGACGTTTCGGCGATGGACGGCTACGCCCTCTCGGGGCCCGTCCGGGCCGGAGAGCGGCGGGCGGTCGCCGCCACCGTGCGCGCGGGCGACCCGCCCGGGCTGGTCCTCGCCTCTACGGAGGTCGCCCGCATCATGACCGGCGCCCCGGTGCCCGCGGGAGCCGACCGGGTGATCCCGGTCGAGCAGACCGACGGCGGGAGGGCGGAGGTCGAGCTCCGCGCCGAGCCCCCGGCCGGCGAGAACCTGCGCCGGCGCGGCGAGATCATGAAGGCCGGCGATCCCCTGCTGGCCGCGGGAGCGCAGCTCACCCCGGGCGCTCTCGCCCTCCTCGCGACCCACGGTTACTCGGAGGTTCCGGTCGTCCGCCCGCCGAGGATCGCGATCCTCGCCACCGGGGACGAGGTCGTGCCGCCCGACGTCGAGCCCGCGCCGGGCCAGCTGCGCGACTCCCACACGGACTTCCTGCTCGCCGCCGTCTCGTCCCTCGGCCTTGCCGCCGAGCCGCTCGGCATCGCGCCCGATCGGGACGCGGAGCTTTCGGCGCTCGTCGAGCGGGGGCTCGGCTTCGACGTCCTCTTGCTCTGCGGCGGCGTCTCGATGGGCGAGTTCGACCTGGTGGAGGGGGTCCTCGCGCGGCACGGCTGCCGCCAGCTGTTCAACGCGGTGGCGATCCAGCCGGGCAAGCCGCTCGTCTTCGCCGTCCACGACCGCGGGATCGTCTTCGGCCTGCCGGGAAACCCGGCCTCGGTGATGGTCGCGTTCTGGCTCCTCGCGCGGCCGGCCCTCCGCCGCCTGCTCGGCGCGCCCGACGGCTACTGGGCCGGAGCGCTCTCGGCGGAGCTCGCGGCGCCTCTTCCGGGCGCCGGCAACCGCGACCGGTTCCTGCCCGCGGAAGTGGCCTTCGAAGGCGGCAGGATCCGGGCGACCCCGTATCCCCCCCGCGGCTCGCACGACCTCAGCGCCTACGCCCGGGGCACCGCGCTCGTGCGCGTCCGCGCGGGCTCCCCCGCCCTGCCGGCGGGCGCCCCGTGCGAGGTGCTGCCGCTCGCCGATTGGCGAGGCTCCGCCCGTCCGTAGCCCTGCTCGTCAGTAGGTGATCGCCGGCGGCAGCTTGGCGGCTTCCTCGATCCACTCCTCGATCATGCTCGGGACCGGGATGCGCCGGGTCAGCTTCCGGACCACGTTGGCCTCGGCCATCTTGGCCGTGAGGTGCTCGGGCCTGCGGCGCCGGAGCTCCTTGATCGTGTCGACGCCCGCGGCCTCGAGCAGCTCCGCGTACTGGCGCCCGACGCCCCGGATGCGCATGAGGTCCGCGAGGTTCGTCCACTTGAGGAGCAGGTGCTCCGAGATGCCGCTCTCCTCGCTGACCCTCCTGCGCCCTTCGGGGTCCGCGCACGTTTCGAGGAGCGCCTTCGTGGTCTTGATCCCGCACGGCTCGAGCTTCGCCGCGTACGCCGGACCGATTCCCTCGATGTCCAGGAGGGGGTAGCTCATGCGTCGTCTCCTCTCTTCAAAGACTCGCGAGATTTTGGGGCGAAAGGCACCGTCGTAGTTTCGCAAGATTCGCGTCCATTGTGGAGGACCCGGTCGAGGAGAGGTCCGAGCAGCCAGGACCCGACGAACGCCACGACCGTGCCGAGGACGACGAGCCAAGTCCAGCCGAGCGAGATCCGGTGGGTCTCGGACAGGACGAGGAGCGCGAGCATGAGCGCCGCGCTGCCCGTCATCGACACCAGATTGGCCCGGTTCGCCTGCCGGCGGGTCGCGAGCCCCAACAGGAAAACGCCCAGGAGCGCACCGAACGTCACGCCGCCGATCTTGAACGCGAGCCAGAGGATCTTGTCGAACGAGCTGAACCAGAGGGCGAGCAGAGCGAGCACGACGCCGAACGCCGCGATGCTGACCCGCGAAGCCCGCAGGTAGTGGAGGTCCGCGGCCGGCCGCTTCAACCGCTCGCGGAACGGTTTGTAGAGATCGACGACGAACGAGGTGGCGAGGGCGGCGAGAGGCGAATCGATGCTCGCGAGGACGATCGACGAGACGAGGAGCCCTCTGAGGCCCGCCGGCATGACGTGGCCGATGAAGTGAGGGAAGATCGTCTCGAGGTTCTGCGGCAGGGGCAGCTCCGCGTGCTGGCGGTAGAAGACGTAGATCCCGGTGCCGATCGCGAGATGGATCGCGAGGATGCCGAAGCTCGCGAGGGTCGTGAGCAGCATGGTCTTCTGGCTCTCCCGCCGCGTCTCGACCGTCAGGAGCCGCTGCATCAGGTCCTGATCGGTGCCGAACGCCGCGGTCGAGCCGAACAGGCCGTTGAGCAACGCGATCCAGAGGATGTTCGGATCGGCGAAGAACTTCCGCGCCCACGAGGGGTCCGAAAGCGCCGGCCCCCAGTTCCAGAGGCTCAAGCGCCCCGCCGCCCCGGCCACGCCCGAGACCTCGGCGAATCCCCCGTGGATCTTCCACGCGAGAAAGCCGAGCGTCGCCACTCCCCCGGCCACGATCACGAGAGCTTGGATGACGTTCGTCCAGACCACCGCCCGGATCCCCCCGAGCGCCATGTAGACGACGCTGATCAAAATGAACAGGCCGATGACCGGAGCGATCGGCCAGCCGATCAGGACCGACATCGCGAGGCATGCCGCCATCAGCCGGACGCCCGAGCCGAGGAGCCGCGTGACGAAGAAGAAGATCGCCGCGGTCGTCTGCGTCAGGCGGCCGAAGCGAATGCCGAGGAACTCGTAGATCGTCGTGCAGTTGAACTTGTAGAACGCGGGAATGAACAGAAAGGTGATGGTCAGCCGCGCCGCCACCGAACCGAGAAAGATCTGAAGGTACTGCCAGTTCTCCCGAAACGCCGTCGCCGGAACGGCGATGATCGTCACCGCGCTCACCTCGGTCGCCACGAACGAAAGGCAA
>DATMZM010000418.1:0-2558 GCA_035607445.1 Thermoanaerobaculia bacterium
TCGCGAGCAGCTTGAGCGCGGCCTGCACGGCTTCGGCCTGCACCCGAAAGGGCTTCCGCGCCAAGGCCGGAAGCGCGAGGCGATGAGCGGGCCGGGCGGGATCGTGAAGCGGAGGAAACTGCCGGGCGAGAAGGCGGGCAAGCGAGCGGTCGTAGTGGGCGATCAGGTCGGCGGGATTCCAGTCCGAGACCTCGTCCGATCCGGTCGGGATCGAGCCCTCGGCGAGCTCGTGGAAGGTGTAGGAGTCGAGCCTCAGGACGTTGAGGCGGAGGCGCGGGCGCTCGATCTGGACGCGCGAGACGACGCGGCCTTCTCCGTCGCACCGTTCGGAGACGTCGAGGGGCTCGCGCTCGAACTGGCCCTTGGCGAGAAGGGGAGGATGCCGGCTCGGGTCGTTGGGCTCGATGCGGCGGCCGTTGAACAGGCCCGACGAGATCGCGAGAGCGATGTGCGCGGGCTTGGGCGGCATCGCGGTCTCGAAGCGCGCCCCGAGGAGGTCCCCGACCGGAAGACCGACGCCGACCGGGGCGCCGAGCCAGGGCCGGAAACCGTCGAGCGCCGCGGTCAAGTCGTGGGGCTCCAAGGCGAAATAAAGATCGTAGGTCGCCCCCTCCAAGTCGATCGCGAGCGGGTCTTCGACGCGGGCCGGCAAGACCGGGATCGAGAGAGGATCGAGCCCCCACCGGCGGACCGCGGCGGCAAACGGCGCGCGCGCGAGGGGCCGCGGAGCGCGGCGTCCGACGACGAGCACTTGCGAGAAGTCCCGATAATCGGGCTCGGGAAGTCGCCAGGCGCGAAGGTCGAGATACTCGCGACCGAGGATCTCGGCCGACGCCGCGAGCGCGGCGACCGGAACGAGATAGAGGAGCATGCCCGAGCCGGCGTGCAGATGCCGCGTGAACCGCTCGAGGAAGCGCGCCTCGAGGCGCCCGAAGGCGCGGTCCTGGTCGTACGGCGGATTGAGATAGAGGACCGTGGCGCCGTCGCCTGGACCGTGCCGGGACACGAGCCGGAAGGCATCGCCGCACAACGCACGGTCCGAGCCATGGCGGAGGCGGAAGGCCAGCGACCGGGCGCGGCTCTCCTCGAGCTCGCACGCGACGATTGAGGCCCCGGGCCGGCGGTCGTCGCCGGGATCGCCGCACCAGAGGGAGCGCAGGGTCTCGATCGCCTGGCCGTCGCCCGCGCACGGGTCGAAGAGGACGGCCTCGCGGAAATCGTCTCCGGTCTCAGGCCACCGCAAAGTCGAGGCGAAGCTGTCGAGGAGATGGATCGGGGAAGGGAAGTATCCGGCGGTCTGCAGCGATGCGGGCCTGGCCATGGCGGAGCTCCTCGCGGTGAAAGCGGGTGGTTTCCCGGATCACGATCTCGGCGAGCTGGGTCTGCTCGAGCGAGACGGTGAGCGGGGGATCGAGGCCGATCTGTCGAAAGCGGGCGGCGGTCGGGACGTCCGAGAGGTCCAAGAGAAGCTCGTCCACGTCGCGGAGCGCGCGGAACAGAGCGAGCTGAAAGCGCAGATCGGCCAGAAGCGGCAGGGGCGAGCGGCGGTCGAGAAACGCGGCAAAGAGCGCCGCGCGGGCCGCATCGGGCGCGTCGTCGCCGAAGTCGGCCCGGAGCCCGTCGGCCTGGGCCTCGATCCACCACAGAGGCGGCGCGAAGTCAAAGCGCACCGAGGAGCCGAGCGGCGGCCCCGTGGGCTCGAGATGGAAGAGCGAGGGCAGGTACGCGACCGTGACGAGCCCGCCGGGAACCGGCTGCGAGGTCCAGCGCAGCGGCCACCGCTGGGGAAGCGAAAAGGTCTCGCCCCCGGCCCCGGCAACCCGGCCGGCGCGCAGGTTGGAGACGACGGCGCGGGTCTCGGCCTCCGAGCCGAAGAGCCCGATCCAGCCGGGCCGGATCTCGCGGCTCGGTCCTCGCTCGGCGACGGTGTAGGCGAGCAGATAAACCGAGAACTCCCGGCCCTTCCGGCGCCTCAGCGACGCGGCTCCGGGTGCGATGGTGATCTTGGGAAAGTCCATGGTCGCGAAACCCTCCGGGCGCAGGTCGCCTTAGAAGCTCAAAGGCCTTTTCTTGTCGGCCCTTCCCAAGCTCAAGAAAGACCGGGCGCCAGCCCGGACCGCGGCGCAAGGGGTCGAGCGTCAAGGCCGCGCGCGAGCGCGCCCGCAGGGCTTGGCCTTGCGCTCGACACCGCGTCGCGGACACTCGGTTCAGGAAGGGCCGACAGAGGGAGGGAGGGGGAAACCGCGGCCCCGGCCGCGACCTCACCCGCCGGAGGCGGGCGAGGGAGGCATCGCAAAGGGCGAGAACCGGCGAAGGAGCGGAGCGCGGATCCTGAAAGGGAGACGCCAGTAGCAACTAAACGATATGAAGAACAACGAATAGCCGATAAACGATCCTAAATAGATGCCTTGCGCACGATTTCGTGCTAGTCTCCCCGAAGAGCCTCATGAGCCCGAAACCGCCCCACCCGAGAGACTGGATCAGCCGCACCGCGAGCTTCGGGTGCGGTGTCGCGATGTGGGCGGCGCTCGCGCTCCTCGTCGCCTACCTCGTCAAAG